>JAVMKH010000213.1:0-52151 GCA_031732935.1 Candidatus Contendibacter sp. | reverse complement strand
GGCGGACTCCTGAATCTCAACATGCAATGAACGGCTCATCACTGGATCACCAAGGTAGGGTTTGAAAAATATTATAATATAATCTAGCCGTATATGGTATTACGTTAACTCATAGGTGATTCCACCGCCGGGTCCCGGTTGCGCTATGATGTAACATTGGGAAACTGGAGGAAGCGCCATGAAACCCGTACTGCTGGTCCTCTCTATCATCACCGCCGCGCCCGCATTCGGGCAGGTCTACAAATGCCCTGGCCCAAATGGACAATTTTACTACCAACAGTTGCCGTGCCCGGAAGGGGTACCGATGCCCATCCAGGACAACAGCATTTCCAACAGTCAGAATGGTGATCCTGAGGCGGGCCTGCGCCCTGGTGAAAGGGAGGCACTGGAAGCCTCTCGCCAACAGGAAGAAGCAAAGCGCCAAGTGGCCGATCCAGCCGCACAGCCTACCGATTCAGCCGCACAGCCTACCAAGCCGGCTAGTAGTGGATCTGGCGGTTCATCAGCCAATGGAGGGTCTGGAAATACCGTTAACGAATTTACCAGCCCCCTGCAGATGCACCATCGATTAGGGGGTAGTCGCTGATCGCAACACCTGCCCCACCCGGTCCGCGACCAGCCTACCGGGAAATCTCGGCGCAACCAATAAAAAAGCCCTTGCCAAGGTTGGCTAAGGGCTTGGTTTTCTGGTGGGCCGTGTCCGATTCGAACGGACGACCAACAGATTAAAAGTCTGCTGCTCTACCGACTGAGCTAACGGCCCGGGAAAGGGCGGTAATGGTACAACAACCCCGTAAAATCGCAAGGGTTGGCGTAAGGTTAGCGCAAGGATTGCAACCGCCGCTCGGCCAGGCTGGCGGCTTGGGTGTTGGGATAGACTTGCATCAACTTTTGCAGCACGTCGCGCGCCCGCGCGGTCTCGCCCTGTTCTCCATAGATATAGCCAAGCTTCAACAAGGCATCCGGCAGTCGCGCGCTTTGTGGATGATTCAAGCCAAGCGCGATGAACGTTTCCTTGGCTGCGTTGTAGTCCCGGCTCAGGTAGTAGGTCTCGCCCAGCCAGTATCGGGCGTCACCCGCCAGATCGCCGCTCGGATGCGCGTTGAGAAAGCGCCGCCACGCGGCGATGGCCTCGGAGTAGCGACCTTCGCGCAATTCGCCCAATGCCGCGTCGAACTCCGCCCGTTCCGCGCCCGCCGCCGGCGCGGGGGGAGAGGGTTGTGCCGCTGGCGACCGTCCGCGAGCATCCATCGGGGACTCCGCCGCCGCTGGCATGGCCGGAGGCGGCTCGGCGCGACTAGTTGACGGATATGCTGGAAGTGCGGTCATCGCCCGCTCCCGCGCGAGCGTTTCAAGGTGATGTTGTTGGAGTTCCAATTTCCCGCGGATTTGTCGGACCTCGGTTTCCAACTGCTCGATGCGCTGGAGCAGTTCCAAGGTCAGCTCGTTGTCTGGAGAGCGTTGGGCGTGAGCCGTGCTGGGCAGTAGTACGCTGCCCAGCAACAGCGCCATAAGCCCTAATGGAGGACCGTATTTGGCCATGAGGACGTTTCATCCATCAGTAGACGATTTCCACCCGTCGGTTCAGCGCGTAACTTTGTTCGCTCTGGCCAGCGGTGGCTGGACGTTCCTCGCCGTAGCTGACCACGCGAATCTGCTGAGGCGATACACCCATGGCGATCATGGCTTGACGCACGGCGTTGGCACGGCGCTCGCCCAGCGCGATGTTGTATTCGCGGCTGCCGCGTTCGTCGGTATGACCTTCCAACTGGGTGATAATTCGTGTATTGCCGGTCAGGACGCGGGCGTTCTTGGAAATGATCGCCTGGCTTTCGGGTAGAATTTCGGCGCTGTCGAAGCTGAAATAGACGATCCGATCCGCCGAGACCGCGCTGCCACCGCCAGCGACGGCCTGGCCGGGTCGCCCGCCACCGGCTTGGCCGCCCGCAGTTCCCCCAGTGGTGTCATAGGTATCGTACTGACTGGGGGCCTGACCGTAGGGATAGCTGTAGGCATCCTGTCCCGGTTGCGCGGTGATGCCCTGCTCGGTTGTGGCGTCCTGCTGGGCGCCTGTCTGATCCTGGCCGGTGGTGTCGCCGGTTGAAGCACAGCCAGCCAGCAGCGCGAGCGCGGCGACGGCGATCAGGTTGCGAGTGATGTGTTGCATTGGCAATGTTTCCCATAATTGAAGTGAAAGGTAAAGTTAGCGGCCATAGGGCGCCCAGACCGGATCGCGACCGTTACCGCGCAGAGTGAAGTCCTGTTTGACGCTGCCATCCAGGGATACCGCTGTTAGGCGTTGGCCGTTGGAGTAGATGATCATCTTACCGTTGGGTGCGAAGCTGGGCGATTCGTCCAACCCACCGGATGTCAGCACTCGAAACTGGCGGGTTTGCAGATCCAGCACGGCGATGTGGAAGCGACCGCCGCGCCGATGCACCATGGCGATGTAACGGCCATCGGGCGACACTGTCGGGCGGGCATTGTAGTCACCCTCGAAGGTAAGCCGCTGCGCCGCGCCGCCACCGGGGCCGATCTGGTACAACTGCGGTGATCCCCCCCGATCCGAGGTAAAAACGATGCTGCCGTCCGGCAGCCAGACCGGTTCGGTGTCGATGGCGCTGCTACTGGTAAGGCGGACGGGATTTTGAGTCGCCAGGTCAAGCGCGTAAATTTCCGGGTTGCCGTCCTTGGATAGGGTAAACGCCAAACGCTGGCCATTCGGGGACCAGGAGGGTGCGCCGTTGATGCCAGGGGCGGCGGACACCACGCGCCGAGCGCCGCTGTAGACATCCTGCACGATGATCTGCGGTCGGCGCCCCTCGAAGGAAACGTAGGCCAGTTTGCCACCGTCCGGTGACCAAGCCGGCGACATAAGCGGCTGGCCGGAGCGTAGGATCACCCGGGGATTTTGACCGTCGGCGTCGGCAACCACCAGATACCAGGAACCGCCGCCGCCCGCGATATAGGCGATGCGCGTTCCGGCCAAACCTTTTTCGCCAGTCAGCTTTTCGTAGATCAGGTCGCTGATCCGGTGGGCAACCGGCCGCAATTGATTCGGCGGCACATCGAAGGACAAATTCAACAACGGAGCGCCCTGAACGCCCGCCAGTTGAAACTGCACGACGTAACCACGGGCACCGCCAGATTGGGCCTGTCCGGTGACGGAATAGTCGGTCCGTGTTCCCGGGGGCTGTGGTGCGATTTTGCCGGTCCGTTGCAGATCGGCAGCAATAATGCCGGCGATGTCCTCGGGCGCTCCACCGCCAAAGGGCGCGATGGCAATGGGAATGCCGCTACCCTGAATGCCTTTGGTAATGTCGATGGTCAGTGGCTGTTGGGCGACGGTGAACCGACCGACGAGTAGTAGGACGATCAGCCCAAGCAGTTTGAATGCCGTGGATCTCAATGCTTAACCTCCTGGTTTGAAACGGAAATTAAAGTTACGAAATTTGGAGAGAACTTCGGAGTCGCCGGGTACCGGCAGTGGTGAGGCTTTTTGCACGGCGGCGACGGCGGAATTGTCGAAGGCGGCGTCGCCACTGCTCTGCGCGATTTGAACGCTGGTGACCGCGCCGGATGACGTCATGGTAATTCGTAGCGTGCAAGAAAGGGTATCGTTGCCATCCAGCGGTAGCGACCAGTAGCGTTCGACGCGTTGTTTGATCAAGGCGGCGTGCCGCGCTACGGCTTCTTTAAGAAATTGTTCGCGCGCCGCCAGCTCCTGAGCCAATTTACGAGCCTCCTCCGCCTTGCGCTTAGCCTCATCGGCAGCTTTGCGCTTGGCGTCTTCCTCCGCCTTATGTTTGGCATCTTCCTCCGCCTTGCGTTTAGCCTCCTCGGCAGCTTTGCGCTTGGCGTCTTCCTCCGCCTTATGTTTGGCATCTTCCTCCGCCTTGCGCTTAGCCTCCTCGGCAGCTTTGCGCTTGGCATCTTCCTCCGCCTTGCGTTTAGCCTCCTCAGCAGCTTGGCGCTTGGCTTCGGCAGCGGCCTGACGCTTGGCCTCCAACGCAGCCTGACGCTTGGCCTCCTCAGCAGCTTCGCGCTTGGCTTCGGCAGCGGCCTGACGCTTGGCCTCCAACGCAGCCTGACGCTTGGCTTCCTCAGCAGCTTCGCGCTTGGCTTCGGCAGCAGCCTGACGTTTGGCCTCCTCAGCAGCTTCGCGCTTGGCTTCGGCGGCGGCCTGACGTTTGGCCTCCAACGCAGCCTGATGTTTGGCTTCCTCAGCAGCTTGGCGCTTGGCTTCGGCGGCGGCCTGACGCTTGGCCTCCAACGCAGCCTGACGTTTGGCTTCCTCAGCAGCTTCGCGCTTGGCTTCGGCGGCGGCCTGACGCTTGGCCTCCTCGGCGGCTTCACGTTTAGCTTCCAACGCGGCCTGGCGCTTGGCTTCGGCGGCGGCCTCACGTTTAGCTTCCTCAGCAGCTTGGCGCTTGGCCTCCTCGGCGGCTTCGCGTTTAGCTTCCTCAGCAGCTTGGCGCTTGGCTTCGGCGGCGGCCTGACGCTTGGCCTCCTCGGCGGCTTCGCGTTTAGCTTCCAACGCGGCCTGACGCTTGGTTTCGGCGGCGGCCTCACGTTTAGCTTCCTCAGCAGCTTGGCGCTTGGCCTCCTCGGCGGCTTCGCGGCGTGCTGCTTCCGCCGCCTCGCGGCGCGCTGCTTCCTCGCGCTGCCGGCGAAGTTCCGCCTGGCGCCGCTCCTCCGCTTCCCGTTCGGCCCGCGCCAGTCTGGCCTGTCGTTCCGCTTCTTCGCGCTGGCGGCGACGCTCTTCCTGCGCTTGTCGGTCCAATTCCGCCCGAATCGCGGCTTCGTCCACCACCTCGGACTGAATGAGTCCGATCTCCTGTTGTTCGGGGTGTGGCCCGCCCGGCAGATTCAGGTTGAACAGCAAAAAAACGCCGACCAAGGTATGCACCGCCACGGTGGCTACCGTGGCCACAAAATCCTGATAAGTCGTCCTATGTCCAGGGTGCATTGGCCTCGACTACCGACCGTCTGGCGGTGTATCCGGCGGCGCGGTGGACAAGCCCACCTTGGCCGCGCCCACTGCCTTCAAGGCCGCCATCGCTTGAATGACCTGCTCATAGCGCACCTCCTTATCAGCGCGAACCAAGACCGGCGGCTGCGGGGCGCGCCGCAGCCGTTCCTCGATTTCCACTCGGCGCGGCGTGAGCTGTTGGCAATCCACCAGTTGCGCCTTTTCCGAACCGACATTGAAATAACAAGCGCCATCCCGTTGCACCGACAGCACCAGCACCTCGGTTTCGGGCGTTTGGCTGTCCAGCGATTCGGCGGGCGCCTTGGGCAGATCCACCTCGACGCCCTGGTTGAGCAGAGGTGCGGTCACCATGAAAATGACCAGCAACACCAACATCACGTCGATGTACGGGACGATATTGATTTCCGCCTTGAGACGGCCGTGTGAGCTGCGCCGGGCCATGGGTCAATTCTGGGCGGCCGGGGCGCGGGCAACCTCGGCGTGGCTCTTGCGCAGGCTATAGGACTGGCGCTGGAGGATATTGGAAAATTCTTCCATGAAGGTCTCGTAGCGGTTGGCCAGCCGGTCCACTTCGTGCGCGTAGCGGTTGTAGGCGATCACCGCCGGAATGGCCGCGAACAAGCCCATCGCGGTGGCGATCAACGCCTCGGCGATGCCCGGCGCCACGTGCGCCAGCGTCGCCTGCTGGGCCAGCCCCAATGCCCGGAAGGAGTTCATGATGCCCCAGACCGTGCCGAATAGTCCGATGTAGGGACTGGTGGAACCGGTGGTCGCCAGCAGCGACAGGTATATTTCCAAATGATCCAGTTCCCGCGACCCGGCGGCCCGCATCGCCCGTTGTGCGCCGCTGACCACCGATTCGGGATCCACGGTCGGTTGGGAACGCAGGCGCAGGAATTCTTGAAAGCCCGCCAGAAAGATGGCTTCCATTCCAGATACTTCTTCCTTTTGGCGGTTGATGCGCGCGTACAGCGAGGCCAGATCGATTCCCGACCAGAAATCGTCCTCGAACTGGTTGGCCGCCTGCTTGGCGGACGTCAGGACCAGCGCTTTCTTGACGATCACCCACCACGAAGCCAGCGAAATCAGCACCAATCCCAACATGACCAACTGCACGATCAGGCTGGCGTTGGCGATCAGGCTCCAAAACGACAAGTTATGTGTCACCAGTGATCTCCCTCAGCAAGTCCTGGGGCATCCGACGGACCTGGAAACTGTCGGCGTCGATACAGGCCACCTTGACGCGCGCCTCGCACAACGCTTCGGCGGAATCAGCCCGTTGGATGAGCTGCGCGAAGGTCAGGCTGGCCGCGCCAGCCCGCGCCATTTGGCTGATGACTTCCAGCCGGTCGTCGAGGCGGGCGGGTCGGTGATAATCCACGTCCAGCGACCGCACTGTGAACAGCAGCCGCCGGTCGCGCAGCAACGCGTCCTGCTCGAAGCCGCGCGCACGCAACCATTCGGTTCGGGCGCGTTCCATGAACTTCAGGTAATTGGCGTAGTAGACCACGCCGCCGCTGTCGGTATCTTCGTAATAAACCCGGATGGGCCAGACAAAGGTTTCCATCTTCCGTTAAAATTTCATCCGAAATAATACTAGTGAATTTTAGGGGGTCTTCGATGCGTGCTCTGATCCTGCCCGTTTTGCTGCTGGTCACGCTATCCGCTTTCGCGGCGGCACCGCTGACCTTCGAGGAAGTCGACACCGATGGCGACGGCCTGATCAGCGCCGACGAAGCCGCCAATGTCGAGGGCCTGGATTTTAACGCCGCCGACGGCGATAACGATGGCACACTCAGCGTGGACGAATACGAAATCGCCATGGAAAAGTTGTCGCCGCCCGCCGAGACCGCTGCCGCGACCACCGTTGGGCCGGCGGTATCCACCACGCCTGCTCCACCCGCCACCGATGTCGCGAAACCCAACGCACCGGTGACGCCTGCTTCGCCCCCCACCAAGATCGATGCCCCCAAGCCCGCGGAATCCACCCTGTCCGTCAAACCCGCCGCGCCTCCGGCGCCCCCGAAACCGTAGCGATCCGTGGGTTCAGGACGTGCCGCCGAACAAGTCGCCACGGGTGGTCGGACGGGTGGTCTCCAAACCAAAATGGCGATAGGCGTGCGCGGTCGCTACCCGCCCGCGCGGGGTGCGCATCAAAAAACCCTGCTGGATTAAAAAGGGTTCCAGCACATCTTCGATGGTGCCGCGCTCCTCGCCCAGCGCCGCCGCCAACGTGTCCAGTCCTACTGGACCGCCACCGAATTTGTCGATCATCAACCACAGCAATCGCCGGTCCTGTTCGTCGAAACCGCGTTCGTCCACTTTCAACAGATCGAGCGCCCGTTGCGCCACCTCGACGGTGATCCGTCCCCCGGCCTTCACCTGGGCGAAATCGCGCACCCGGCGTAGCAATCGGTTCGCGATGCGGGGCGTGCCGCGCGAGCGCCGGCCGATTTCGGCCGCGCCGGCGGGTAGATCGGTCTCGACCCCGAGAATCCGCGCCGAGCGCGCCACGATCTCGGTCAATTCTTCCGAGGTGTAGAACTCCAGCCGGTGGACGATGCCAAAGCGGTCCCGTAGCGGCGAAGTCAGCAATCCAGCGCGCGTCGTCGCGCCAACCAGGGTGAACGGCGGCAAGTCCAGCTTGATCGACCGCGCCGCTGGCCCCTCACCGATCAAGATGTCGATCTGGTAATCCTCCATCGCCGGATACAGCACCTCCTCGACGACCGGACTTAGCCGGTGAATCTCGTCGATGAACAGCACGTCGCGCGGTTCCAGGTTGGTCAACAGCGCCGCGACATCGCCCGGCCGCTCCAACACCGGTCCCGAGGTTTGCCGCAGGTTGACACCCATCTCGGCCGCGATAATGTGCGCTAGGGTGGTTTTGCCCAGCCCCGGTGGGCCGAACAGCAAAACGTGATCCAGGGACTCGTTCCGGGCGCGAGCGGCGTGAATGAAAATCTCCAGTTGTTCGCGCATGGCCTGCTGGCCGATGTATTCCGCCAGCCGCCGGGGACGCACCGCTCGGTCCAGCGTGGCGTCTTCTCCGCTGGCGGCGGGAGCAATCAGGCGATCGGGCGAGTTCATGCGAGTGGCGCTGTAATATTAGTGGTTTTTAATCAGTGTGCGAGCGGAACCCTGAAGTTTCGCTTAACGCCGCACGCTGGCCTGCAACGCCAACCGGATGATCGCTTCGCTGGTCAGACCGTCGGTGTCGAGCGATTGGACCATGCGCGAGGCTTCCGGCAGTTTGTAACCCAACGCCACCAGGGCGCTGATGGCGTCGTCCACCGGATTGATGGCCGGCGCAACCGTATGTCCGCCCGGTAACACGGCCGCCGTGGGGTCCAGGCCCAACTCGCCAATCCGGTCGCGCAGCTCGATGATCAGCCGCTCGGCGGTTTTTTTGCCGATGCCGGGTAGACGGGTCAGCGCGGCGGAATCTCCCTCGCGCACGCAGCGCCCGAACAGTTCCACGTTCATTCCCGACAGGATCAGCAGTGCCAGCCGGGGGCCGATGCCAGTGACCCGGATCAGGTTGCGGAACAGGCCGCGTTCCGCCGGGCTGGCGAAGCCGTAGAGCGTGTGGGCATCCTCGCGCACCGCCAGATGGGTCAGCAACGTCACCTCCGCGCCGATCTCCGGCAGGGTCTGGAACGTGGTTAACGAGGCTTCCAGTTCGTAGCCGACACCGTGGGCGTCGATCAGCAGATACGGCGGTTGCTTCCAGGCTAGCAAGCCGCGCAGGCGACCGATCATCGCCGTCTCCCAGCCAGCACGGCGGCCGCGCCGAAGCGTTGCAGGGTTTGACGGGTATGGCCGTGGCAGATGGCCACCGCCAGCGCGTCGGCCGCGTCGGCTTGGGGGAGAGTTGGCAGATTCAGTAACAGAGCCACCATGCGCTGCACTTGAGACTTGTCCGCCGCGCCGCCGCCGACCACCGCCTGTTTGATGGCGCGCGGCGCGTATTCGCTGACCGGTAGCCCCGCCATGACCACCGCGCATAGCGCCGCGCCGCGGGCCTGGCCCAGCTTGAGCGCCGAATCCGGGTTGCGGTGCATGAACACCTGCTCGGCCGCCGCTTCCGCCGGCTGGTAGGTTTGAATCACGGCGGTGACGCCTTCAAAAATGGTTCTCAGCCGTTCCGGCAGCGGTCGGCCGCTGTCGGTCTGGATACAACCGCTGGCGACGTGACGGCCGCGTGGTCCGTCCATGTCCAGGATGCCGTAGCCAGTCACGCGCGAGCCAGGATCGATGCCGAGCAATCGAACCGTCGCCACGCTTAGAGTTTCGCCAGGATGGTGTCGGGGATGTCGGCGTTGGAATAGACGTTCTGGGTGTCGTCCAAATCCTCTAGCAGATCCAGCAGCTTGACCATTTTTTGGGCGTCGTCGAAGCCGAGGGTCATGGAGGACGCGGCGCGTTGGGTCACTTCGGCTTCCTCCGGGGTCAGACCAGCGGCGATCATGGCGGCCTTGACCGTCTGGAACGCCGCTGGATCGGTGAGTACGTCCACCGAACCATCGTCGTTGCTCACCACATCATCGGCGCCGGCCTCGATGGCGACTTCCATGATGCGATCCTCGTCGCGGCCAGCCGGATAGCTCAACACGCCCCGCTCGGTGAACTGGAACGCCACCGAGCCACTGGCGCCGAGATTACCGCCGCATTTGGTAAAGGCGTGGCGAACTTCCGCCACCGTGCGGTTGCGATTGTCGGTCATGGTGTCCACCATCACCGCCACGCCGCCGGGACCATAACCCTCGTAGCGGATTTCCTCGTATTCCACCCCGTCCAGCGTGCCGGCGCCGCGCTTGATGGCCCGATCGATAGTGTCTCGGGGCATATTGGCGGTCAGTGCCTTGTCCATGACCAGCCGCAATCGGGGATTGGCGCCGGGATCACCGCCACCCATGCGGGCCGCCACCGTGATTTCCCGGATCAGTCGGGTGAACAATTTGCCGCGTTTGGCGTCCTGGGCGTTCTTTCGGTGTTGAATGTTCGCCCATTTGCTATGTCCAGCCATGCAAAGCCTCGTGCCTGAATGAATACCGCGCGGATGGGGAAAAGTGTTCAGTCTAGCATCTTGCCATCCCGTCGCGGATGGCGAAACCGACCGGTGACGAAGAACGCGCAGGCTTGGGAGACCGCGGTCGGATCCACCAGCATCTGCATATGGGAAACTGGCAGGCAGATGTGGTCGGTCATGCCTGGCAACTGGGTTTCGACCACGGCGATCATACCGTCCGCCGGAGCTGGCATGCCGGGAAACATCAATCCCAATCCCAGGTTGAGGGTTCCGGCGATCGAACCCAGTTGATGGGAATTGACCCAGGCTGGAGCATCGCCCAACAGGCCGGCCTCCAGTCCCTGGCCGACAAAGCAGCCCAGCCCCATGTTGTGCATGACCCGAGCGCCATAGCTGCCCTGATGCGGCGTTCCCAGCGTCACTACCCGGCCTGGCCGCTGCTTGGGATATCGGTGAAACAGATGACGCACCACCAGCCCGCCCATGCTGTGGGCCAGGAAATGCACGACCGGCGTATCCACGTGTTCCAGCGCCGCGTGCAAATCCTCGGCGTTTTCCGCCGGGGTGCGGGTCATGGAGGGGTAGGAATAATTCACCGTATGGTAGCCGGCTTCCTCCAACCAGTATTCAAGCAGTTGCATCCACAGTCCATGCACGTACAAACCATGCACCAGCACCACTGTTTCCCGCTGGGCCGCCATATGTTCTGTTCTCCTCGGTTAGGTTGCGACGCTGAATTTTAGCTAAATTCACCGCCGCCCGGGCAGGTTCCGCCAAAATCTTGGGCGAAGGGTGGCGCCAGCCGCTCGCGGCCCTCCGCCGGTCTAGTCGCCGCGGGTTCCATCGAACAGGGCCATGACGGCGTGACGGTTCAGTTTTCCCGCACCGGTGAGAGGCAATTCAGCGACGGGCCGGATGTGCTTGGGAACCTTGTAATCGGCTAGATAATCCCGGCAAAAGGCCTTGAGTTCATCTTCCCCGGCACTCTGGCCGCCGTGAAAGACCACCAGCGCAACCGGTGCTTGTCCCCATTTGGGGTCGGGAATGCCAGCGCAAATCGCCCCGGCGACGGCGGGATGTTTCATCAAGGCTTGTTCGATCTCCTCTGGGGAAATGTTTTCTCCGCCAGAGATGAACATATTGTCGGCCCGCCCCTTGATGAAAATCAGACCATCCTGGTCCTGCACGGCCAAGTCTCCCGTATAAATCCAGCCGTCTCGGTCGATGATTTTTTCGGTCCGCGTCGGATCGTTGAGGTAGCCGTCGAAATTATGCGGGCTGCGCAGACACAGAACGCCAGTGGCGCCGGGCTTGACTTCGCGTCCGGATTCCCGGTCAATGATCTTGGCGTCGCAATGGAACATGGAGGTACCGATGCTGGCCGAATGGGTCAGCAACTCCTCCAAGGAGTCGGAGCGGGCGATATAGGCGAAATTGGAGGGGCCGGCCTCCGTCATCCCGTAGCTCTGGCTGATGGGAATGCCTTTGTCCAGGAAGGTTTTCATCACCGCCTTCGAGCAGGGAGCGGCGGCGGTGGTGATCGCTTTCAATCTGGAAAAATCGGTTTCCCCGAATTTTGGATGAGCGATCAGGAATTGCAGCATGGCTTCCACCGCGCCAAAGTTCTCGACCCGCCCCGCGTGGATCAGTTCAAGAATCAGGCCGGGATTGAATTCGCGCAACAGAACGCTGGTGATGCCCGCATGGAACAGTGGCGTGAAGGTGTTCCATCCGCCGATGTGAAAGAACGGGAAGGTGATGAGTACGTTTTGGTAGGACCCTGTGAGGCCGGTCGCGAGAATATCGACCGAGTTCCACACCATTTGCCGATAAGAGACGATGCAGATTTTCGGCACGGCGGTCGTGCCGCCGGTGTGGACGTACAGGCAGCGGTCGTTCAACGCCAGCGGAATGTTCACCTCCCTGGGATCGGTCTTCAGGATGATGGTTTCAAAGACTTGTTGGTCGTCGTCGATGTTGATCGCCGACTGAACCGAGGGGGGAGTCGATAACGACCAGACCAATTCGGCGAATGGGTTTTCGTAAAAAAGGACGCGGGGCTTGAGACGAGCCATCAGGTCGTCCAACTCCGGTTTTTTCAGGCGCTGACTCAACGGGGCCAAGATAATCCCCAGTTTTCCGCAGGCCAGATAAATGTCAATGGATTCGATCCGGTTGCGGCAGATCAGCGCGATGACATCACCCTTGCGCAGGCCCAGCGCGTCGGTCAGATAAGCTCCCACCCGACAGGCCCGGTCGTTCATTTCCTGAAAGGTGAAGGTCTTTTGGGTGAATGAGTCATAAAGAGCGGTTCGATAGGGCGTCAAGGCAGCGCGGCGTCCCGCCCAATCTCCAACCCAGTTCATGGGCAGATCGTCGTAGCTTTGAATGAAGCTCATTAAAGTTTCCTCCGGATCAAGTAGGGGAAAACACGGATCATGGACGTTCCGTGCGCCACGCCGTTGGACCGTAGAGCACGGCGTCGCAGGCTATCGGCAGTCGATCCGCCGAGGGGGGTTCGGGTTTCCGGTAGGGCCTGGGCGACAACGCCGCCTGCACGATGTCCCGGACCCAATGGTTCAAATCGGCGTCGCAACCGTCACCGGGCGGAAACGGCTTCTGCGGCTTGCACTGATCGTCCCCCGGCGGGCAGGCCAGCCGGACATGAAAATGAGCATCGTGGCCCCACCACGGTCGGACCTTCTCCAACCAGGTCCGGTCGGTTTCGCGAGCGCACAACGCCTGCTTGATGATCGGGTTAACAAAAATGCGTTCCACCTCCGGCGCTAGCGCCGCTTGCCGCAACGCATCCCGATAGCGTGGCGACCAGCGGGAATCATTGAGCATCCCCTCGGCGGGCCGGATCATCGACGGCATGTCGATCCGTTCGACATCGGTCCGCGACAACAGTCGGTCGCGCGGCGGTTGCAAGAACCAGACATCCACGTCCAACCCGCTTTGGTGACTGCGGTGGCCGTTCGGCATGGGACCGCCGCGCGGTTGCCCCAGATCGCCGATCAGCAACCGCCCGCCGTTGGCCGCCGTTCGCCGGCTTAGCCGCTCCACGAATGCGATCAAGGTCGGATGTCCGTAATAACGATTGCGGCTGGGGCGCATCACCTGATAGCCGTCGCCCACCAGCGGCAGCGCCACCGCGCCAGCGATGCAGCCGGCCGCATAGGAGCCGATCACTTGCGGCGGCCCGGCCAGCGGATATCCAACCGTGCTCCAGCCGTTGTCGGCCCAAGCCGGCATGGCGCTGGCCCAGAACAGCGGGAATAACAAGATTACGGATCGGATGGTCATGGCGTTTTCACTCAGCGCGAGGTTGATAGGACAAAGCTTAGCGAAGGAACCGGCTTTTGGGCAGCGTCGACCCGTTCGGGCAAGTCGGCGAGAGGGCTCATGGCTATGCTGAAGCCATTGATGCGTTTGGAGAGAATCCGCCCATGTTGCCCGATTATTTTGAGTTTTCCCTGCCGACCCGTGTGATCTACGGGATCGGCGTCATCAATCAATTGAGCGATGCCGTGGCGCATTACGGCGCCCGACGGGCGTTGTTGGTCACCGATGCCATCCTAGTTCAGGCCGGCTTGGCGGAGCGGGTCAAGGCGGGCTTCCGTAACACCGCCATCGACATCGTGGCGATGTTCGACCAGGTGCCGCCTAATTCCACCATCAAGACCGTCGAGGATTGCGCGGCGCTGGGCCGGGAACACGGCTGCGATCTGATCGTCGGCTTGGGCGGCGGCAGCGTGCTGGACACCGCCAAGATCGCCAATCTCCTGATGGTCAAAGGCGGGCGGGTGCAGGAGCACATGGGCGCCTATCTCCTTGGCCAGACTCGCCTGTTGCCGCTGTTTCTGATTCCGACCACCGCCGGGACCGGCTCGGAAGCGACCAAGGTGGCGGTGATCGCCGACCCCGATCACGATGTGAAGCTACCGTTCGCGGAAAACCAGTTTCTGCCCGATCTGGCGATTCTCGATCCGGAACTGACGCGAACCCTGCCGCCGAAATTGACCGCCATGACCGGCATGGACGCGCTGACCCACGCCATCGAAGCCTACGTGGACAAGGAATGGTCGCCGGCCGCCGACGGATTGGCGCTGCAAGCGATCCGGCTGGTCCGCGACCATCTGTTGCTAGCCTGCGCCCAGCCGGAAAATCTGTCGGCGCGCGGGGCGATGCTGGTGGCCAGTTGCTTGGCGGGCATCGCGTTCTCGCACTCGATGGTGGGAATGACGCATGGCATCTCCCACGCCTTGGGCGGGGTTTACCACATCCCGCACGGGCTAGCGAATGCGCTGGTTTTGCCGGAGGTGATGAACTACAACCTGGAATCGCGGCTGGACCGTTACGCCGACATTGCCGAGGCGCTGGGGGTGGTGTTCCCGCGACCGGGCGCGGCGATTGGGAACTGGTTGCGCTACGGCGGGCTGGGATTCGCCGCGCCGCTGGCCAAACCGTTGGCCAGTCTGGACCGCCGGTTCCGGCGCAAGGCGGCGAAAGCGGGCATTACCTACATCCGCACTCTGAATCGGCAACTGGCGTATCTGACCGGAATGCCGCTGAACCTGCGCGACGCGGGCGTCAGGGACGGGCTGGCGAAGCTGGAGCAAGTGGCTGATACCGCGATGGCCGACGGTTCGATGCTGTACAACCCGCGTGAGCCGGAACGGGAAGCGGTGATCCGCATCGTCCGCGCGCTGTACGAAACCGCCGTGACGCCGCTGCCGGTAACGCCAACGGATTTGCGACCGGTGGGGGCGACAGCGGAAACGCGGGAATTGCGTAACGTCTTTCCGGACGCCGATACGCTCTATCGAGTGCTGGGCGGCTTTTTCGAGCGGCTGAAGGCGGATCCACAAATCGGCGGACCATTGAAAGCTTCCGGGCTGTGCGTCCAGTTCGCCTTCGATCCACCTGCGGCCACGATGACCATCGACGCGCGGGGCGACGAAGTGAAGATTTACCGAGGCGCGGAATTCAGCGGTCAGCCGGAAGTGACCATGCGCATGAGCGCCGATTTCGCCCATGCGTTCTGGCACGGCCAGGTCAATCTGGTGTCGGCCCTGACCCGTCGGCAGGTCGTCGCCAAGGGCAACGTGCCCAAGACGTTAAAATTGCTGCCAATCCTGAAGCCGGCCTATGCCCTGTATCCGCAATATCTGGCCGAGGTTGGAATGGCGGATAAAATCATAAGCTCATGATTCTGCTAGCCAAGCCCTTCAGCTTGCGACCAGCAGCCGGGTCGCCATGAGCGCCACCACGAGCAGGAACACGGGGCGGATGAACGGCGCGCCATAGCGAATCGCGCCATGCGCCCCGGCGAATGCGCCCACCATCAGCAGCATCCCCATGCTCAGGCCAATGACGTAGTCGATGTTGCCGAACACCATGAAAGTCAGCAGGGCGGCAAGGTTGCTGATGAAGTTCATGAACCGGGCTACCCCAGCGGCGGCGACCAGATCCAGCCGAAACAGCTTCATCGCCGCCGCCATCCAGAACGCCCCCGTGCCGGGGCCGATGAAGCCGTCGTAGAAGCCGATCAGCCCCCCCGTGGCCAGCTTGATGCCGCGCCGGACGGAATGAGGCGGCAACGGTGGTTCCGGCGGGGTGGCGGACGGTCGAGCGCGGCGCGGCCAGACCAGATAGGCCGCCGCCAGCAGAATCGCCAGCGGCAGCAGCTTCTTCAGTACCCCAGCGCTCATCAGATAGATCAGCACCGCTCCAACCAACGCGCCCACGAAGGTGCCGAAGCTCATCGCCCACCACAGCGCGGGCTGAAACAGTCCCTTGCGGATAAAGGTGACCGAGGCGGTGAGGGTGCCGAAGGTGCCGACCAGCTTGTTGGTGCCCACCACCAGATGCGGCGGCATTCCGGTGCTCAGCAACGCCGGCATCACCAGCATTCCGCCGCCGCCGGCAATAGCGTCGATGAACCCGGCCAGCAAAGCAGCTCCGCCCAATAGCAGGACGGTAGTGAAATCCAGAGCGATCAATGCCCCATTCCCGCGCTGGGGAAGCGTGCTTGCGGGCGGTCTGACGTCATTGGCTCCGTCATCGGCCAGCCAAGCGGTCGATAGCGGCGATGTCCTCGGCGCTCAATTTCAACTCCGTCGCCCGCAGACTGTCACGGATGCTGGCGACCTTGCTGGCGCCAGGGATCGGCAGGATATGCCGGCCCTTATGCAGCAGCCAGGCCAGGGCAATGCGGTGCGGCGAGGCTTGGTAGTTAGCGGTCAGTTGTTGCAGCAAGGGTTCTTGGCCGAGGCGGAGGTGGCCGTGATGGCCGCCCACGGGGCTATAGGGGATATAGGTGATCCGCCGCGCCCGGCAAAAATCGATCAGGCCATTATGGAAATCCTGCTGGTCGAACAGGTTGCAGCGATTCTGCACCGAGGCGATCACGGTAAAATCCAGCGCCTGCTCCAGTTGCGCGGGGCTGATATTGGACAGGCCAAGATGGCGGATCTTGCCTTCCTCCTTCAGCTGGACCAGGGCTTCCAGCGAGCGTCGGAAATCCACCTTGGGATCGACGGCATGCAGCTGGTAAAGGCCGATGCAATCGGTTTGCAGCGCGCGCAGGCTATTCTCGCAGGATTGGCGCAACCAGCCGGGATTGCCATCCACCACCCAGGCACCGCCGGGCCGGCGTAGCCCACCCTTGGTGGCGACCATCACTCGGCCGGTCGCGCCGAGCGAGTCTAGCGCCCGCTGGATCAGCCGTTCGTTATGACCGATGTCGTCGTCGTCCAGGCAGTAGACGTTGGCGGTGTCGATGAAATCACCCCCATCGGCGACGAACGCCTCAATGACCGCGAACGCCTGAGTTTCATCCGGTCGCCCGCTGATGGACAGCGGCATGGCGCCCAACCCGATGGCCTTCAACATCAAGCCCGTGTTGCCGAGTTCGCGTTGTTTCATGAGGTCTTCTCCGATGGGGTGGTGGCGTGGATGTTCTATGGGGTGAGCAGTCGGCTCAGTATGCCTTGATAAATCCGACTGAGGCGCTCAAGGTCGGCGATGGCCACACACTCGTCAACCTTATGAATGGTGGCGTTGACCGGACCCAATTCGATGACCTCGGCGCCGGTGGGGGCGATGAAACGGCCGTCCGAAGTGCCGCCCGTGGTGGAGAGCTGTGGTTCCAGCCCGATTTCGGCGCGAATCGCGGCGGCGGCGGCGGCCACCAAGTCGCCGGGCGGGGTGAAATAAGGCGGGCCGGACAGCCGCCATTCCAGCGTATATTGGAAGACTTGGCCGGTTTTGACCTCCTCGTTCAGCAGGGCGGTTTCAATGAGCAGCCGGGTGCGTTCCTGGAGTTGGTCGACCGTCACCGCTGGCGAGAAGCGGAAATTGAACAACATCTCCAGATCGCCGGGAATGACGTTGTCCGCGCCGGTTCCGGAGCGAAGGTTGGAAATCTGGAACGAGGTCGGCGGAAAAAACTCGTGGCCTTGGTCCCAGACTTCGTCGGTCAGGGTCGTGAGCAGGGTGCCGACCGCGTGGATGGGGTTCTGCGCCAGATGCGGATAGGCGACGTGGCCCTGCGTGCCGCGCAAAACCAGTCGGCCATTCAGCGAGCCACGCCGGCCGTTCTTGATCGTATCGCCCACTTGCGTGGCGCTGGACGGTTCGCCCACCAGACACCAGCGGATTTTCTCGCCGCGCGCTTCCAGCCGCTCCACGACCTTGACCGTGCCGTCGACCGCCACGCCTTCCTCATCGCTGGTGATCAGGAAGGCGATGGCGCCGCGCGGTCGCGGGCAGGTGGCGAGAAAGCGTTCGCAGGCGGTGATCATCGCCGCCAGACTGCCTTTCATGTCCGCCGCGCCGCGCCCGTACAGGAATCCGTCGCGGATTTCCGGCGCGAACGGCGGCGATTGCCATTGCTCCAAGGGGCCGGGCGGCACCACGTCGGTATGGCCGGCGAAGGCGAATAGCGGCCCGTCCTCGCCCAATCGCGCCCAGAGGTTGTCCACCGCGCCGAAGCGCAGCCGTTCCACCCGAAAGCCGAGTGTTTCCAGCCGGGCAATCAAGGTTTCCTGGCAACCGGCGTCCTCGGGTGTGATCGAGGGCCGGCGGAGCAGGTCGAGGGCAAGGTCCAGGGTGGTGAACATGGGCGCGAAACTCCACTATGGCCGCTTCAATAAGCGCGACTTGAAGACTCTCAGGACTTTCCTACTGGGCGGCTGGAGTCACTTTGATTGAATATTTAATGGGGCTGCTCTTGTTCACGATCCGAAGAATGATCGCTTGGTCCCCACTGTTTGAGAATAAGCCCGATTTACGGTAGGACACGTCTATCTCGTTCATTTTGACGAGCTCCTTCTGGTTCCCACCATCCGCGTCAAGAATGGCGAGATACCCTTGCAAATTGGTGCTCTTGCCGGCGGCGTTGGTAAAATCGACCAATACCTTGTAATCGCCCTTCTTGAGCGGCGTGATGTAATAAGCGGATGCATTGGTGTCGAGCGCGCCGGATTTAGCCGCTCCTTCCGCCATTTCCATCGGTATTGTTTTTCCAAAAAATGGCAATATATTGGAGTCGGATTCCTTCAGGACGGTCAGCCAGAAAATCGCCCTTCTGTTCTCGTTCGCCAACTTGAAACCGACCTCCGTCGGCGCTTCCGACGAGAAGCGATAAATCCTGCGATAACCCGTGTCGATTTCGTTGAAGTGGATGATGTTGTCCTTTTTGGAAACTCCATCTTGATCGAGCAGGGAGAGGCTGCTTTGCAGATTGCCATCCTTCCCATCAAACTGATAGGTATCCAATATCACCTTGAAGGTATCGGCGGGCAGGGAAATCTTGAAATAGCCGCGCTCGTTCTGATCAAGAACGATCTTGCTGGTCATGCCAAGCTGGATGGGAAACGGATTGTCGATGCCCTGGATCGGTGCTTCGGTCGATTTATCGATCGCCTCCAGCGGTTTCTGATCGAGTACTAGTGGTTGTACGGGTTGCGCCTCGATTTTTTTCACCACCTCTTGCTTCACTTCCGTCAACGCGCCCTTCAACTGCTCGGCGTTGTTGGCGGTGAAGTATTTGCCCTGCCCCGCTTGGGCGATGCACACTAGTTGTTGTTTTTCCTTATCTCCCACATCGAAACCGACGACGTGAACCTTCAGCCTGATGCCCTGCTGGAGCAAACCGCCGACCGCCGCGCAGGGATCGCCCTTGCAGGTTTCCTCGCCATCGCTGACCAGCACCACCGTGGTTTCCGCCTCGGCGGTCTTGAGTCGCTCGGCCGCGATTTGTAGGGCTTGGGTGATCGGCGTCATGCCTTTGGGGTCGATGGACTGAATTTGCTGAATCAGCGCGGCCTTGTCGATCCGCCCGACCGGCGCGAGCAGTTCGATATCGCCGCAATCGCCCTTGGCGCGATGACCGTAGACTTCTAGGCCGACCTGGATCGTATCGGGCAAGTCGCGGAGAAGATTGGTCATCACGTCCTTGGCGATAGCCATCTTTTCCTGGTTGCCGATCTTGGCTTTCATGCTGCCGGAGGCGTCCAGGATGAACAGCACGCCGGGCGCGCTCGTCGTGCTCGTCGCCGCTGCCTGCGTGGGCAGGGCCGTTGTATTGCCTGGATTGGCTGGGTCGATCTGCTGGGGTTTTTTCGCGCTCTCCGGCGGTGGTGACGAGGTGTAGTGGACCTGGCCCTTGTCGTCCGTCCACTTGTACAGATCGGCGGCGTTCGCCGCCCACATCCCCACCGCTCCCGCCGAAGCCAACAGGATATTTGCAATCAATATCTTTAGTTTCATGGTGTTGCCCTCCTAAATTTGCCGCTGAGCAATCCGCACTCTTCGTTCTTGCCATATATATGAACCTAAAAATGCGGAAATAATCTCGATAATGATAGGAACCGCCAACAAGCCCAGCATTAATTTTTGCCTCACGGGAAAGACGAAACTCAGCCGAGGCAAAACCACGTGGCGGTTGAGCGGTCGGCTGAAGCACCTTGCTGAGTAGCGGTGTTCTCACCGCATGTCTCTAATTGAAGCGCAAGCCAGGCATGGGTTACGAAGCTAGCGCCTCAGCGAGAGCACGTAGTAGTTTCGCGCCATCGCCGCGCCATGCGCTGCCATGCATGCAAGCGAGTGTTGTTGGATTTGTCGAGGCTAACCTCTCAAGCATCGCATGTGCGTTCTTTGTGTGCGAGAAGTAATCCATTTCGTGGCGGAAAGCCTCGCTTGGCCCGAGAATGTCCGACTCCGTGATGGGCGGAAGATCAGCGCCTCCCTGCGTAAACAGGTCGCCACATAGTAGCGTCTTTGTTCCTTCTTCCATCAGGAAACCGCATTCCCACGCGTGCGGCAGATGCGGCGTATCGAACCAACGCACAGAGTGTTTGCCCAAAGGGAGTAGCTCTCCATCGGCCAAGGCGCGGGGCGCCCGATCAGCAAGATCACTAATCGATACCATGGCAGCCACAGTGCCGCACAACGGTACAGACCGCGGAGCGGCGCCAAGCCATTCATTGAGCGAGCCGCACTCGTCGGCTTCTACATGGGAGAACGCAATGTAGCGCAACCTTTCGACCGGCAAAATGCTCGCCACGGCTTCGTGGACCAGTGGAAACATCTTTCGCGGGCCAGTGTGGAAAAGCAATGAATCATCATCCATGATGAGGTATTGGTTGAACGAAAACCCAACCGCACCTTCAATAACAATCGGCGTGTTAATGCGGTAGATCCCTTCAGCAATCTCATGCACATTCGTTCCGGACTGCTTGTTCGTAACGGTCATCAAACTCTCCTTTCTGTAGATCGGATGATAGTGGTGTTAAAGTGGATATCGCCCAAAGTCGTGCGTCAGCGGCGAGTGGAGCCGGTGCTTCGCGCTGACGAGCGAGTCCGGCTCCACGCGCCGGTTAGGTGCCCTTGATATCAAGCACCCCTAATTGAGAGGTTGGAGTCACATTTATTTGCCTAGCCATATGAATTCCACTCGAATGCCGCTTGGCTCATAGCATATCATGTGTTTTGCGGGTCCCTTTCCTAATGTCTCTGGTGCAAATTCAATTCTGACGCCGTTATTTTCGAGGCGTTTGTGAATCGTGGTTAAGGTATCTTCATTTTCAACATAAAAAGCTACATGGTGTAGCCCAATGTTCTTGTTCTTATTGAATGGGATTGATGGTTCTTCCTTAATTGCCCAGAGAGTAACCATGATATTGCCATCACTTACATAAATGGCTGGATATTCATCATTCCTACGCACCTCTTTCCAACCGAGTAAGGATACAAAGAAGTTAGCGCTTTCCTCCAAATTCGACACAGTAAGCCCGATATGGTGGGTACCTTTTGTCATTGGTGTGCTCATAACATCCCCTTGGAAACATAACGTGGAAGTGAGCGGCCTGCGCGGCTTTTCGCGCAGGTCCGCTCGACTGTAGGGTTCGGCGTCATTGGCTGTTGTGTGTGAGTTGGTTTGCGGCGGTGAAGTTGCCACCATCTACGAGCGTAAGCCAACGCGCAAATACCGAAGGACCGAGAATGGAATCGACGGTGGCCGCGAACGCTCCAGGCGTCCGACGACCAGTTGCTTCCTGGAGCAAGTGCAGAATGGGCTTCTCGATGCCAGCTTGCTCAAGCTTCTTGACTAGCGCGCGAAGCGTGTCTCGCGCGCTCGGATCGCCGAAGCATGCGAATTCAGACTCCGCTGTAGCCTTACCGGCGGATACCAGAACCTGCTTGAAGTTGTCAGTCAGTAAATCCGCCACAGCGTAAATGTATGACCAATGATCGTCATAGTAGCTGACGAAAGCCTCAGTGAAGTGAGGAAGGAACCCGTCTTCAGGGGCGATCCGAAGGTTCTCTGTCGGCTGGGCCATCGTTGCGTATGCCTCCTATGACGCCGAACGCCCGAATTAAGCCGCGCCGCGAAGCGGCGTCGGCTTGAATGAATTGTTAGGCGCCTGCATAGCGACCGCGAAACTACGTAGCCTTCTGCTCACGCTCTTCCACAGAGACCAGCCTATTGACCTTAATATCGCGCACAGGTGGTGCGCCGAACAGGCGCGCGTACTCCCGTGTAAATTGCGGCACGCTTTCGTACCCAACGGCGTTCGCGGCCCGGCTCGACGAAGCACCCTCAGATAACATCAGACGCCGCGCTTCAATCAATCGCAACTGCTTCTGAAACTGAAGTGGTGACAGGGATGTGACATCACGAAAATGCTGGTGAAAGCTCGACGGACTCATGCTTGCGGCCTCTGCAAGCCGCTCTACACGTAGTGGTTGCGCATAGTGTGCTCGAATAAGAGCAACAGCACGAGCCACGCGTCGCGCACTCCCATCAACCATGCCTAGGTGGCGGATCGCTGGTCCATGCCGACCTGCGAGCAGCCAGTAATGCATTTCGCGAACCAATTCTCTGCTCAGCACCTGTGCTGCGGCAGGGCGATCAACCAGACGCAGCAGGCGCACGGCCGCATCGGCCACATCCGCTTCGGTCGGCACGATGCGGACGGGCGCGCCCTGAGCTTCCCGGGCGACCTCCATTTCCAGGATGAGCGAATGGATGATTGACGGATCGAGGTCCAACACCAGCGAGTAGTAGGGCATGCTCGCATTCGCGTGAGTAATCTGACTGATGGTGGGGACATCAGCGGTAATCAATAAGGAGTCGCCAGCACCAAATTCACAACTGCGGTCACCCAACATCACCCGCTTACCGCCCTGAACCACCAGGGCGATAAGCGGTCGTGAAATCGCATACTGCAATTCACTGGGCCTTGTTGCGCGAATGCACGTCAATCCTGAAATGGGCGTGACCGCAACGCCGTGTTGATCAGCATGAAAATCGGCAAACCGACGAACCACTTCGAGAAGGGTGTTATTCATGGCAGAAAAAATAGACAGTAAAGATCGCGGTGTCAACATAGCACGGAGAAATAGGCAATAAATGCAGAGTAATTGAAAGATTTATCCAAGATATTACATTTAGATGACTTGTGTTTTTATTGTGCCAGACTATCGTTCGTAGTTTTAGGCAAACAATGTCGAGGAACAGACAACCATAGGCCGGGTAGGTGTTGAATACTGGGAGTGTGCAATTCCGCACGCTTCATCTTTCACGAGGAACCCAGTCATGAGCAAAATCTCTTTAGTAACCGGTGGTAGCCGTGGCCTTGGCCGCAATACCGCTGTCAGCATTGCCGCCCGTGGCGGCGACGTCATCCTTACCTACCGGACCGGCGCGGTAGAAGCGCGGGAAGTAGTCGATCAGATACGTGCGCTAGGTCGAAAAGGAGTGGCGCTACCACTGGATGTCGCCAATACGGCGAGCTTTCCAGCGTTCACCTCTTCTCTACGTGAGGTGCTGCGCACCACATGGAACCGCGTCAGCTTTGACCACTTGATCAACAACGCCGGGCATGGCGAGATGGCCGCGTTCGCTGACACCAACGAAGCTCAGTTCGACGCGCTCTTCGATGTGCATGTCAAGGGCGTTTTCTTTCTCACGCAAACACTGCTGCCCACGCTGATCGATGGCGGTCGCATCGTCAACTTCTCCTCAGGCTTGACCCGCGTAACGTTCCCAGGATTTTCGGCCTACACTGCGGCCAAGGGCGCGATTGAAGTGCTGTCGGTGTGTCTGGCAAAGGAACTGGGGTCCCGTGGAATCACAGTCAATACCGTCGCTCCCGGTGCGATTGAAACCGACTTCCTCGGTGGGGCCGTGCGTGACATGCCGGAGCTCAACAAGCAGTTCGCGGACATGACTGCCCTCGGCCGGGTCGGGGTGCCGGACGATATCGGCCCGATGATCGCGAGCCTGCTCGGCCCAGACAACCGTTGGATCACCGGCCAACGTATTGAAGTCTCCGGCGGTCAGGTGATCTGATCCTTGCTTAATACTCTTAGTCACGTCGCCACCTCAGCAACATGACGCGGCGATAGCCAGTTCCTCGTTGGGTTGCTCAATGACCAAGAACCTGTACCTTCGTCGTCCACTGCGCCGCCTAACGTAGAAGTGAGCGGCCTGCGCGGCTTTTCGCGCAGGTCCGCTCGACTGCTGGGTTGGGCGTCATTTGAGCCATGCGGATAGCTCGACAGATGCCGTGCTAAGGGTGACCCCGATGAAGAGCCAGACAGCACCCATGGCCGAGATATGAAGCCCCCCAGTTTCAGTGGCCTCAAGTTTGGCGCTCAGGACTTGGTCCTCAGCGGATCGTTCCTGACGTTCCTTTTCAAGCGCGCTCGATTGGGCGCGGAACCCTTGATCCATTTCTGACTGGGTGTCGTCGATCCGCTTATTGAGATGCTGAATGTTCTTCTCAAGAACCGACACGCGCTCTTCTACGGACGCATTCAGTGATGCGGAACTTGATGCGTAAGCACGGCCATGTGCTTCGAGACCGGGCAAGGTGACGTTGATACTGGCCGATACCACGCGCCCGCCGTACACCGGAACTCTCTGAAACCATTTCTTGGCGAGAGCAAAAATGTCGGGACGGCCAAAGAGCACGCGGGTTTCACGAATTCCCCAAGCGACCGTTGCAATGCCGAGAATTTGGAGGACAAGACCAGTGAGCCGAATTTCCGGCTCAGTTGCACCCTTTCGGACTGCGAAGAGCAAGGCGCCAGTGGCCACGAAAAGAGCAAGCCAGAAAATTCGTGCCTCAAGCAGCCAATGAAATATCGCGCGCAGCCAATTGTAGAGGTGGCGACAATGCGTGAGGAGAAACTTGATCATGACGCCCAACGTTGCTATTAACCGGCCTGCCGAAGGCAGGTCCGGTTGAATAGCGGGTTAGACCTCGCGTCAGTCGTCCTTGGCCATGTTGCGCTTGTAGTGATACCAGGACTCCATGTCAAGTTCAGCGTCACCATAGCGTCTATGGATTGTAGAAAGGAAGTGACCCTTTGCCTTTTCTGATGCGAGCATCAGCGTGTCTTCGGTATGTCCGGCTTTGACAAACCACTTTGTACGGTCGGGCGACACCTTGCAAGAATAGATCCCATACTCCTCGCCGGTTTCAACGGCCTTGTAGAGAGCATAGACTTCTTCGAAGTCATCGGGGTCTGCCTGATCGAGCCAAGAATCAAAGTCAGTGATTGTTCCCATCGAGTGCTCCTTCAGTGGTGTCGTGTAGGCGATAGGCTAAGTACCCATGCGGCATCGGTCCTCGAGATCGAGGAACCAAAATATCGCCGCGATACATGCGCTCATAGCGGGGATTCCATGGAAGTGCGTGCGGCACAGCCGTGTTCGGCGAGGTCTAACAGTTGATTAGACAGAATGGGTCAATATTGTAATAGGCAGAATAGGCTATAATAGTGCTAGGCGGAAATCATGCCCTAGCACATGGTTGCCTTTGCCGTACTGTCTACCGTCGTAAGTTCGCGCCTCCGCAGAGGCGCGTTGTTCAAAGTGTAGACAGCTTTGGATGCTCAATCCAGCCTGTCAATCCCGTAGCAACTCGTTCAGGCTGACCCGGCCGCGAGTCTTTTCATCCACCTGCTTGATGATCACCGCACAGTACAGACTGTGACTGCCATCGGGGGCAGGCAAGGCACCGGGCACCACCACCGACCCAGCCGGTATCCGACCGTAAGTGGTTTCACCGGTCAGCCGGTTGTAGATTTTGGTGCTCTGGCCGATGTAGACCCCCATTGAGACCACCGAACCGCGTTCGACGATCACACCCTCGACCACCTCGGAGCGGGCGCCGATGAAGCAGTCGTCCTCGATGATAGTGGGACTGGCCTGCAATGGCTCCAGCACGCCGCCGATGCCGACGCCGCCGGATAAATGCACGTTCTTGCCGATCTGGGCGCAGGAACCCACCGTGGCCCAGGTGTCCACCATCGTGCCCGAATCCACGTAAGCGCCAACGTTGACGAAGGACGGCATCAGCACCACGCCGGACGCGATGTGGCAACCCCGGCGGGCGGCGGCGGGCGGCACCACCCGCACCCCGGCGGCCAGAAAGTCGTTTTCGCCGTATTGGGCGTACTTGGGCGGTAACTTGTCGAAATAGTTGGTATAGCCGTCACGGATAATGACGCTCTCGTTCAGACGGAAGCTGAGCAGCACCGCCTTCTTCAGCCAAGTGTTGACCACCCAAACGCCATCACGCGGTTCGGCGACCCGAACCCGGCCCAGTTCCAACAGGCCTAGCGCGTCCTCCACCGCCTCGCGCAGCGCGGCCGAGGCGCTAGCGGCGTTCAGTTCGGCGCGGCGCTCGAACGCTTCTTCAATCGTCCGTTGCAATTCACTCATCGGGGAACATCCTCGGCAGGGGCGGCGTGCCCATCAGTCAAGTTTGGGCGCGGCCGCAAAAACCGTCATAATAAGGGGGGATAAGGACCCGATTGGCGGGCCGCCGCGCGGGCGGCTCGAATCCCAATGGAAACTTTACCATCCCAGGCCCCCGAACGGCAGCAGGCTAGCGGTCGCGATGACGATGGGCGCGCGGATCAACCCGATGAAATAAAACACAACGAGGGTATTCGGTATGTCGAAAAATTCGCCGGCGGATCCCGCCAAGCGGGATCAGTCCAAACAGTCCGAGAAGCAGACGGCCCCGGATGTTCCGAAAGCGACTATCACCGAGCCGGCTGCACCGCCACGGCCGGAAGCCGGCCCAGCGGGGATGGATGGCCGCAAGCGGGTGATCATCGAGGGCGTGACCCCGGAGATCGACGGTGGTCGCTTCCCGGTCAAGCGCACCGTGGGGGATACCGTGACGGTCGAGGCGGATGTGTTCACCGATGGCCACGATTCGCTGTCCTGCGTCCTGCAATACCGCCGGGCCGGTGAGACCACTTGGCGGGAAGCCTCGATGAGCTTCCTGGTCAACGACCGTTGGCGCGGCGAGTTTCAGGTATTGGAACTGGGGCGATATGAATATACGGTGATCGCCTGGGTGGATGCCTTCAAGTCCTGGCATCACGATCTCGGGCGCTGGGTGCAGGCCGAGGATATCGCGCTCTCGCTGCGGATAGGCGCGGAACTGGCCGAGAAAGCCAGCCAACGCGCCAGTGGCGAGGATGCCAAATGGCTGGCCAAGCGCGCCAGGGAACTGGCTGGTTCGCACGATCTGGAATACCGCCGTCAGTTGGGGCTGGACGAGGAATTCGCCCGGATCATGGAACGCAACGCCGACCGCCGGCTAGCGCTGAGCTACGGCAAGGAACTCGGCATCGTGGTGGACGACGAGCGCGCCCGGTTCAGCACCTGGTACGAGATGTTCCCGCGTTCGTGCAGTCCGGTTCCGGGCAAGCACGGCACCTTCAAGGACTGCGAGGCCTGGTTGCCGCGCATCGCCGCCATGGGGTTCGACGTGTTGTACTTCCCGCCGATTCATCCGATCGGCCGGGTCAATCGCAAGGGTAAGAATAACACGCTCACGCCCGGCCCGACCGATGTCGGCAGCCCGTGGGCCATCGGCGCGGCGGAAGGCGGCCACAAGGACATCCTGTCGGAACTGGGCACCCTGGAGGATTTCCGCCAACTGGTGCGAAAAGCCCGCGAGCACGGCATCGACATCGCCCTGGACATCGCCCTGCAATGCGCGCCGGATCATCCCTACGTCAAGCAGCACCCCGACTGGTTCCGCTGGCGGCCGGACGGTACAGTGCAATACGCCGAGAATCCACCGAAGAAGTACCAGGATATCTATCCGTTTAATTTCGAGACCAGCGATTGGAAGGCGCTGTGGGCGGAGATCAAGAGTATCTTCGAGTTCTGGATCGAGCAGGGCGTGCGCATCTTTCGGGTCGATAATCCGCATACCAAGCCGTTTGCGATGTGGGAATGGCTGATCGGCGAAGTCAAGAAGCACACCCCGAACGCGATTTTCCTGGCCGAGGCGTTCACCCGACCCAAGGTGATGCACCGGCTGGCCAAGCTCGGCTATACCCAGTCCTACACCTATTACGCCTGGCGCAACGCCAAGTGGGAGCTGAGCGAATATTTCACCGAGGTTTGTCAGGGACCGGGTCGGGAATATTTCCGCCCCAATTTCTGGCCCAACACCCCGGATATTCTGACCGAGGCCCTGCAATTCGGCGGCCGGCCGATGTTCATGGCCCGGCTGGTGATGGCGGCGACCATGACCGCCAATTACGGCATTTATGGCCCGGCCTACGAAATGATGGAGCATGTCGCGGTCAAGCACGGCAGTGAGGAGTATCTCGACTCCGAGAAATACCAGGTGCGCTATCGCGGTTTCCAAGATTTGGACGGTCCCAGCAGCCTGCACGATTTCATCGCGCTGGTGAACCGCATCCGCAAGCGCAATCCAGCCTTGCAATCGAACGCCAACGCCCACGTTCATGGCGTCGACAACGAGCAGATCATCTGCTACAGCAAGGCGACCGACAACGGCGCCAACGTCATTCTGGTGGTGGTGAACCTGGATCCCAACTACACCCAGGCCGGCATGACCCAGTTGGATTTGGCGGCGCTGGGCGTTGACCCCGACCAGCCGTTCCAGGTTCACGATCTGCTGACCGGCGCTCACTACCTGTGGAACGGACCGCGTAACTACGTGGAGTTGAATCCGAATCGGATGCCGGCGCATGTGTTCCGCATTCGCCATCACCTCCACACGGAGCGCGATTTCGATACCTTTGACGGTTAAGGTCCCTCATCGGGGATACCTGTTGCGAATGGCATGATGAACCGAATCACCGCCCCGAGAAGCCATTGTCTCCCTCGGGGATTATGCGAACGATCACTACCAACGAAGGATGTGCCACGATGAAACAACCAAAAATTCTGGCGTTCGTGATGGCGGGCGGCGAGGGTTCCCGCTTGAGTCCGTTGACCACGCAAAATTCCAAGCCCTCGCTCCCCTTTGGCAGCCGCTATCGGATCGTGGACTTTGTGTTGAGCAATCTGCTCAACTCCGGAATTCAGTCCATCTATCTGCTGGTGCAGTACAAATCCCAGTCGCTGATCGAGCATGTGCGCAAGGCCTGGGTGGTGTCGCCGATGCGCAACGAGGAGTTCGTGACGGTCGTGCCACCCCAGATGATGCGCGGCGGCGACTGGTTCATGGGCACCGCCGATGCGGTGTACCAGAATCTGAATCTGATCCAGTTGCACGACCCGGATCTGGTGCTGGTGTTCGGCGCCGATCACGTCTACCGGATGGATCTACAGCAGATGGTGGATTTCCACCGCGAGCGCGAAGCGGATGTCTCGGTGGCGGCGTTGCCGGTACCCCTTGCGGACGCCAAGGGGTTTGGCGTCATCGCCGCCGATGGCGATGGCCGGGTGCGCGAGTTTCAGGAAAAACCTGCCAATCCGGCGCCGATGCCGGGTGATCCCTCCCGCGCCTATGCTTCGATGGGCAATTACCTTTTCAACACCAACGTGTTGGTCGAAGCGCTCAAGGCGGCTCATAGCCGGGGGGAACATGACTTTGGTCAGAATGTGTTGCCCCATTTGAAGGAAACCCATCGGCTGTTTGCCTACGACTTTTCCAGCAACAAGGTTCCCGGCTCCAAATCCTACGAGGAACCGGCCTACTGGCGGGACGTGGGGACCCTGGACGCCTATTTCGCCGCTCATCAGGATATGTTGGGGCTGACGCCGCGCTTCGATGTGTTCAACCCGCAGTGGCGGATCTTTTCCAGTAATTATCAGGGGCCGGTCGCTCGCCTGATCAACGCCCAGGTCGAGAACGGCGTGATCGCCGCCGGCTCGCTGGTGCATGGCGCGTCCATCCGCAACTCCATCATTCGTCGCGAGGTCATCATCGAGGACGACGTGGAGATCGAGGATTGCATCATTCAGGACTATGTCCATATCAAACGCGGCGCTCGGCTGCGGCGCGTCATCATCGGCGGCTACAATGTCATCGAGGCGGGTGATCGCATCGGCTATGACCCCGAGCTGGATCGGCGCCGTTATACGGTCACCGCCGGCGGCATCACGGCGGTCGGACCGGGTGAGGTGACGACCGCCATGCGGGCGTTTAGCGAATAATCGGGCATTTGGCATCAGGCGCCCGGACCTGCACCCGGCGTCTGATGCTACTTCGTATAGAGTGCTGATGAATAAATCCACCACGACCATCTGGCCCGGCCGGCCGTATCCGCTGGGAGCAACCTGGGATGGGGAAGGCGTCAACTTCGCCCTGTTTTCGCAACACGCCGAGCAAGTGGTGCTCTGTCTGTTCGACGCCAAGGGCAAGCACGAGATCGCGCAAATTCCGCTGCTTGAGCGCACCGGTGGCGTCTGGCACGCCTATCTGCCAGAAGCCCGGCCCGATTTATTGTATGGCTACCGGGTCCACGGCCCCTACCAGCCGGAGGAGGGCCACCGTTTCAATGCGCACAAGCTGTTGCTCGACCCCTACGCCAAGAGCATCGTCGGACAGATTCACTGGAGCGACGCCCAGTTTGGCTACCGAATCGGCGGTCGCGGCGAGGACCTGAGCTTCAACACCCGTAACAGCGCGCCGGGGATACCCAAATGTCAGGTGGTGGATACCGCCTTCATGTGGGGCGACGACCGCCCGCCGCGCGTGCCCTGGCACGACACGCTGATCTACGAATTGCATGTGCGCGGCTTTACCCTGCGCCACCCCGACGTGCCGACCCATCTGCGTGGCACTTACGCGGGCTTGGCCTGCGGGCCGGTGGTGGATTATCTCAAGGCGCTGGGCGTGACGACGGTGGAGTTGTTGCCGATCCAGTATTTCGTGGACGAGCGTCACCTGTTGGACCGAGGCTTGCGCAATTACTGGGGTTACAGCCCCATCGGCTATTTCGCTCCGGACCCACGCTATGCGTCCACCGACCATCCGGTGAACGAATTCAAGAGCATGGTGCGAACCCTGCACTCGGCCGGCATCGAAGTGATTCTGGATGTGGTCTACAACCACACCGCCGAGGGCAATCAGTTCGGCCCGACCCTGTGTTTTCGCGGCCTGGACAACGCCACGTACTATCGGTTGGCCCCGGATCATCCGCGCTACACCATGGACTATACCGGCTGCGGCAACACCCTGAACACCGCCGAGCCGAGGGTATTGCAACTGATCGCCGACAGCTTGCGGTATTGGGTGACCGAAATGCACGTGGACGGATTCCGCTTCGACTTGGCCGCCGCCCTGGCGCGGGGCCAGCAGGCGGTGGAACAGGCGGGCGCGTTCATGGCCATCGTTCAGCAGGACCCGGTGCTGTCCCAGGTCAAGCTGATCGCCGAACCGTGGGACGTGGGCGAAGGGGGGTATCAGGTGGGCCGGTTCCCGCCGGGCTGGAGCGAATGGAACGGTAAATACCGCGACGTGGTGCGCGACTACTGGCGCGGCAAGGGGGGCTTGATTGGTGAATTGGCCTACCGGCTGACCGGTTCCGCCGATCTGTACGAGCACAATGGTCGCCGGCCCTGCGCCAGCATCAACTTCGTCACCGCCCACGACGGTTTTACCCTTTACGATCTGGTCAGCTACAACGAACGCCACAACGAGGCCAACGGGGAAGACAATCGCGACGGCGAATCGCACAACCGAAGTTGGAATTGCGGCGTGGAGGGCGACACCGGGGATCCGAAAATTCTCGCCCTGCGCTTGCGCCAGCGGCGCAATTTGCTAGCGACCCTGCTGTTGTCGCAAGGCGTGCCGATGCTGCTGGCCGGGGACGAAGTGGGCCGCACCCAACGCGGCAACAACAACGCCTATTGCCAGGACAGCGAACTGAGCTGGCTGAACTGGGATATTGCCTGGTTGCGGGAAAATCGCGAACTGCTGGCTTTCACCCAGCGTCTGATCCAGATCCGCCAGCGACATCCGACTTTCCGGCGCCGGCACTTCTTTCGGGGCATTCATGGCGACGGCATCCGCGACATTTTCTGGTTCAATCCCGACGGCTGCGAAATCAACGACGAGGAATGGACCCACGACTATGCCCGTTGCCTGGGACTGTATCTGCCGGGTGCTGGCTTGCAGGAGCGAGATGAACGCGGGCATTCGTTGATGGATGACGATTTTCTGCTGCTGTGCAATGCCCATCACGAGGAAATTTCGTTTGTATTGCCGATGCCGGGCGATGAAACGCTGTTCGAGGTGGTGGTGGATACCGCGCTGCCGCACAGCCAGCCGACCGAGGGTTTTCAGCATCCTTCCGAGGACCCCTATCCGGTGCAAGGCCGGTCGCTAGTATTGCTGCGACATCGGCGCGTGGCGTCCCAACCGGGAACCTGAAGTAAAAAAGGCCGGGCAAGGCGCCCGGCCAAAAACCACCAAAGGAGGATGTGCGGCAGACAGAGGAGAAAGGACGCCTGCCACACGCTGCCTATCTTAACAGGAAATTTAGAGTAAACACACTACTTTTTGTTGTTTTTTGGCAAAAAAGAAACAATTTGTTTTAAAAGCAACTGGCCGACTGAACATGTCGTCAAAGACGCTCATCAAGGTAGTTCTGGTAGCGCCTCGTCGTCGGACAGGGCCAGAATGGCGTCGATGAGCCGATCAGTCTTGCCGACCCCGCCGTGAGTCATCAGCATCCGCGCCTTGGTGATCAATTCAATCGGCGTCAGCGGCGCCTCGGGATCACCCTTGGCGTGCGTTCGCCGCACCGTCAGGCGTTGGCCGCCGCGCATCGTGACGGTCACCGCGCTACCCCAAGCCTTGGGGTAGGCCGAGGCATAGGGCTCGGCGACCCGCGCGGTCACCTGCTCCCGTAGTCCCGCCAGATCTCGCCGCGTCGGTTCGGTGAACGTGGCGAAATCCACCGTTTCCTGACTCAATGCCGCCGCCACGCAATGTTGCAAGGAGAACTTGGCCTCGTAGTCACTCCGCGGCGCGGGCCGGTCGCAAACCTCCAGCGCCGCCGGATAAGTTTCCACCTCGACTTGTTCGATCGAGCCGACCACCACGTGGCGGCGCAATTCCTGCGCGGCGTCGATGGCCGGATGAGTGTGGCGGCAGGAGGGCCAAGGCTTGACCGAGGTCAGCAGTAACTGCCAGGGACTGTCCGGATCGCGCGTGATCGCCTCGGGATCGGGATCGGGACAGGTGGCGGCGAACCAACCCTTCGCGCCTTCCAGCATCGTCGGCGGTCCGGTGAAGCCATGTCGGGCCAAATCCGCCGCCAGCACGCCCGCTTCCGCCGCCCGCCCGGCGTGCAAGTGCTTGGTCATCGTGCCAGCTTCCAGGAATTGCCAGAGTCCAGCGGATTGCGCGCCCGCGTTGCCCAGAGCGTTGACTGTCGCCGACGCATCGAGGCGCAGCAACGCTGCTGTCGCCATGGCCGAGCCGTAGGGACCGCAGGTCGCGGTGTTATGCCACAGACGATAGTGGGACGGTCCAACCGCCATCCCGACCCGGGTCGCCGCCTCGAAACCCCACAGCACCGCCCGCAGCATAGCGTGGCCGCGAATACCTTCCCGCGCCGCCACCGCCCAGGCGGCTGGGACCACGACGCAGCCAGGATGAACGACCGATGCCCGATGCAGATCGTCGGTTTCCAGGATGTGGGTCAGCGTTCCCAGCAGAAAGGCGCGGCGCGCGGCGTCGGTCGGCGCGGTGGCCTCGGCCCAGCGCGACAAAATGACTCCCGGCTCGCTTACCCGTCCCGCCAGCGCGTTCGCTATCGCATCCAGCACCAGCAGCGCCGCGTGCTCCAGATCGGCGGGGATGATAGGTTTCGTGGTGATCAGTTCGGTCAACCGCTGGGTCAGGGTTGGATCGCTCATGCGGTTCTCCTTAGGGACGGGGCGGGGAATTGTAAGAACGCGGTTGGCGCGTGATGGAATGATCGAAAGTGTAGCCGAGCGGTGTGTTGAGCGGTTGTCGATCAATCCTTCCAGGGCCGCTCGCACGCCATGAAACCCCGCCAGAGATCATGGAAGGCGTGTTCCTGGACGTCCAGCCGGCAGCCGTACCAGCCCTCGATAACCTGGCGGGCGGCGGAAACGGTTCGCAGCCGCGCCTCGTCCAGCAATCGGCGCGCGACCGCGATGTCGTTCATGATACCCAGGCTGTCTTGCAGCCGGGCCAGCGCGCCGAGATAGGCCTTGACCGTCGGCGCGGGGTACAGGCTGGCGAAGAAGTCCAGAGCGTAGCGCAGCTCCTTGATGCGAATCCGTAACCTGTGCCGCTCCACGGCGGAAAGCTCGACGAATGCCTCGCCTTGTTTCTCGACCCGCCGATGGTCGCGACCGAGTAATGGGGTGGCGAAATCCACTGTCGGTTGCGCCAGCCGTTCCCGCCGTTTGTCGTCTAGCTTCTCCCGCCAGGCGCGGTCGTCTAGCCAGGCGGCGAGCGCCTGCGTCAGTTGCCGATAGTGGGGATCGGCCAGGGCCTCGCGCAGAGTGCAATGGTGGGTTTGGCGGATAGCCTCGGCCTTGGTTCGAAACAGAGCCAGGCCGCGTTTGCGCGGGAAACGGGCCAGTATTGGCGCCATGCCTTCTTCCAGGAATACGTCCCAGTCGCGGGCTGGGCCTAGGAAGCCGTTCAGCCAGCGGATGTCTTCCACCAAGGCGGCGCTGGCTTCGCGGGAAATCAGCGGACGGAAAATCTTAAGGCCGGATCGCAGCCGGCGGAATGCCACCCGCATCTGATGAACGCCCTCCATTTGTCCATCCAGCACCGCCGGTCGATTGGCCTCGGCGTGGCGCAGGCACGCGCCGATGACGGCGACAAAAGCGTCCTCGCTGCTGGCGTCGGCTGCTAGCGCGACCGGACTGGCCTTGACGTGGGTTATGGGTTTCGGAGTCACGGGCAATATCCATTACAGTCAAAACAGCAGTTAGGATGAGCTACGGGGATTCATGTGCGAACTTCGCCCAGATACCAAAAGGTCGGGTACCGCAAGTCCATACCCGTGACTTGAACCGCATGGTTTTCCAAGCGGGACGCTTGTCGTTCCGGCGCGCTGTCGAAGGGATACGCCGCGCGGACGCCCGGTATGATCCGCCAGTAGCCCAAACCCTGATCGAGGCGCATTCGCCAGCAAGCGCCGTCAATCCAGCACAAACGTAACTCCCGCGCATGGGGCAAGTGATGCGTCGCCACTTCCGAAAACGTGACAGCACCCAGTGTGTTCAACAAGGCTTCAAACACGGCGCGGCGGTCGTCACCATCGCGCCAGTCGTGGTGTAGCAGGCGGGGTTCACCGGTATCGCGGGCTTCCAGCGTTGCCGTAGCGATGATAATCCTGGTGTCGGGTTGTCGGCCACTCAGGTTTTCGAGCCAGTCGCGCAGCAACAGCAACATCAGTGGCGACCGTAGATAGCGGTCGTTGTATGCAATTTCCGCCAGTGGCGTTTTATCCGATAACCGGCGGGCAAGTTCCGGGACGCGCTGGCTGATCAGCGTCCAGGCGCGGCTTCCAAAGCCGTTGCTGGCACCGTTCAACTCGGTGGTAATCGCCAGTTCGTGCAATAGGTCGGCGGGTGGATGCCGCAATGCTTCGGGCGCGCACACCGGCCACTCGTCCGGCAGCGGCGGGAGTTGGTCCATGCTGCTCAAGCGCGGAAAACGGGCTTGTTGAAAGCTGTTGCCCCAGTTCGGCCCTGGCGCCAGCGCGCTCGAATCACTGGCGGCCCAGCGCACACGGTGGTTTTTGCCGCTCAGCTCAATCGCAAGCGGCAGCGACGAGGTTCCCACGGTCGGCTGATCCAGGGCGACGCGCAATTGCGCGCCAACGAAGCGCAGGAGGGCGGCCAGTTCATCGGCCAGCGGCGCCGGCAATCGGTCAAGACAATGGCGTGGCGCAATCAATACGATCCGCGTACCGCTGGCGCTGGCTCTCAGCAACTCATCCCGTAATCGCCACGCCAGTGGCTCCCAGTGTTCCACTGCGCCGCCCAGGAATAGCCGCAATTCGCTAATCGCGCCGTGCTGGAATTCACGGCGCAGAGCCAGCACGGTTGGCTCCAGTTCGAGTTGGGTAGCTGGACCGAATACCCGCAATTCGGGCGGCAGTTCCAGATCGGCGAGAAAGCTGCTATCCAGCAGCGCTAATGCCCGGTGGCGGTCGAGATCGTCAAGATGAAACTGCGTGTCGTAGCTGAGCAAACAGCCGTGGCAGGTCCCGTCACACCCACGGGCGCACTGGAGAATGTCGCGCGCCTGCTTGAACAGCCCAGGCAGCCACGGTGCGGCGGCGGTCACATAACCCGCGCCGCCGGTCGCGGTGTCATACAGATAAATCGAGTACGCCGGCTGTCTCGCCGCATCCAGACTTTGAGCAACGGCACAACCGATTTCCTGGTCCTCGATGCCGAGCTTGCTAGCTAGCGCCCGACGCAAGGCGACGCCGAGCGAATACGCCGTGATCCGGTCGAGCGGGGTGTCGTTGCGCGGCTCGCGCAATTGCAATTCGAGAATATCGGTGCGTTCGGCGATGCTGAGCAGGACGCCTCGTTTAATCGCCCAATCTTCGTGATTGCCGGGACATTCGGTTTCGCGGTCGTGATCCCGTCCACCGAGTAGGCGCTTGTGCAGTTTCAGGCTCTCAAGATCAGGCATGGAATCGGCTTTGCCGCAGCGCAGGCAAACGGCGTAACCCTCGCCGTGCAGACCATCGGAGCGGTGGAACAAGTGGCCCTGGGTGCTGTAGCGGTAGCGACCCAGCGCCGGCGTCGGCAACCAGACCCACGCCGCGCCTTCCAACGAAATCAGCGGATCGCGTACTGGAATATATTGCGGGGTGTTGACATCATTGTGAGGTTCGTAGCGGATGTCCACCGCGAAGCCGGCCGGCTGTAAATATTCGTAGCGGGTGAGTTTATTGCCGGCATAGCTACAATGCGGACAGCGCTCCGGCCTGGTGGGGCGAACGCCGCTGCCGCCGCAGGAGCCGCAGCGCCAAACCCACCGGATGGCCTGAATTTCCGGTGGCCCGTCCTGATCGGCTGGGATGTGCCAGTTCAAGGTCATGCCGCTGCTGCGATAAACCCGGCCATCCAGCACGGTATCGGCCCCTGGCGCGTAGTCACGCAGCGCAATGGCCAGATCGCGGGAAGGCGATTCGTTACGCCGCATCCGGTTGTCTTCCCGCGCCGCCGCCTGCAAGCGATTCCGCCGCGCTTCCAGTTCTTTGGCGGTGGTCGTGCGCAGGGAGACCACGTTGATGGGAAAACCGTGGCCGGGCAAAAAACCCCGGTTGGCCAGTTCGCTGAGCAGATATTCATCTTCGATGCGCTGGCATTGAATCTCCAGGGCGCGTTCGGCGGGACTTTTCCCTTGGATACCTGGACGATCCCGCACCAAGGCTAATTCATCGCGCAAGGCGTCAATCTCTTCCTGCCAATGCGCGGCGGCTTGTTCAATCGCATCGGCGGTGGCGCTCAGCAATGCTGACGATTCAAGACCTTCGAGACTGCTTCGGCGCACCAGTTGGCCAATGCCTTGCATCAAGTGAGCGTCCTGGTTCGTGTCGCTTCGGCACCATTCGACAAATCGCGCATGAGGCGCCGTGACATCAGGCGTGGTCGTCTCGAAAAACCAGCGCGCGGTCAGGCGGTGCAAATTCCGGCTGTGGCGACCGAGAAATGCGGACAGCGCCAGCGCATGAACATGCCGGCTGACGATACGCTCGCTTTGCAGGGACACGTGCGGCGCGGCCAGCGGGGTGATGAACGGCCAGAGCGGATTGCGAAATACGGCGTCCCCATGGGGGAAGCCTTGCACAGGGTGAAACTGGCGGCGGCGGTTTCCCGCCGACGCCCGGCGCGGCCAGCGCGTTGCAGGAAATTGGCTGGATGCGGCGGTACGTTGTTCATTGCCACCGCCGACAGATGGCCGATGTCCACGCCCATTTCCATGGTGGTGGAGCAGCTCAACACATTGAGCTTGCCTTCCTTGAACAGCTTTTCCCGCTGTTCCAGCTTCGGGGCGGAAATCTGTGCCGAATGCTCCTTGACGCGAAAAAAACGGGCGTGACTGGCGATCCGGTCGCTCAATTCCGGCCAGGCGCCCAATTCGCGCAAGCGCAGAATGCGCTCGTCATTTTCCAGCCAGTGGTTAATGTCTTCAGGATCGGCGTTATGCCAGAAGGCGTTGGGTACGCGCGGCATCTCAACCCGTAGGCATTGCGCCAAATCTTGGTTGGCGCCGGTCGGCATGTAGGGACTGAGGCCACGGAAAGCGAGGGGCAGCAGTCGGCGGGTGATCGGGCAAAGCCAGGCCTGGCGAACCTCGGCGATCTCGGCGGTTTGCGGCAAGCTCAGCCGGTAGCCTTCCTCAAAGCGTTGCAACAGGCCGGCGTTACCCAATGTCTGCCAGGCCGATACCAGCAATTCATTGATCAGGCTGGCGCCTTGTGGGATCTTGGCATCGAGTTGCAAGGCATGGGCGAGTAAAATCACCAAGCGGTTGCGTAATGAACCGCCCCGGGCTTGCGGCCAGGACGCTTGTTGCCGGGGTTTGCCAGATTCGCCCGGACCGATCAGGTAGCGTCCCCGCCCCGGAAAACCGAACCAGCGGAGTTGCTGGCGAGTGACTTCCACGGCGGAAATCGCCCGGACGTAATGATCCAGCGCCACGCCCAGGAAATCACGCAGTCGTCAAGGCTGAAATTCCTTTGTCGCCAGCCGTCAGGAGCGGTTGTGACGTTAGCCAGCGCGGGATAACGCAAGCGCAACAAACCGAGCGTTTCCAGCGAGTTCTGACGTTTCGAGCGGCGGAAGAATTCCCGCAACAGGCAGAGGTGGGCCAGTTCGCTGTCACTCAGTTCGCCGCCGGTTTGCTCTTTCAAACCCGCCAGCATCCAGCGCTCAAAGCCGGATTCCGCCAACAACCGCTGAACTGCCTCATTCCACCCCAGACGACCGAGCGGCGGCGCGTCGAGTTCGGCCAACTTGGCGCGTTTCTCGTGAATGATCTTGCCAAGAACCGATGACAGATTTGGATTAGCTTGTTGCGCCTGTTCAAGTTCCGCAAGCTGTTGACGCAGCGCTGCCGATTCCTCGCCATTCCTTGGCCGGGCCGATTCCGCAATGTGGTGATACAGCAAACTGCGTACATAATTCCGCTCTGCTTCCTGCTGGGCTTTGGCTGCGAAACGGGCGGTGCCTTGCCGGCTGTCGCTGAAGGTGATCAGCCGCCGTCCATCGAGCGGTAGCAGTGGGTCGCTCTTCCCAAAGGGCTGCATGTGGGCCAGCAAAGTAGGTATCGCCACACCGAGCAGGAACGGAGCACCAAGCCGGGCCGGTTTGAACAAGCTCATCGGGGATTTTTCCCGTTCGCCACACACCGGGCAGTGCAGGCGGCCATCCTCTTCCGGCCCACGGACATGCACCCGCGCACCGGATTCAGTGGCGCAATCGAAGCAATTTTCCTTTGAAAGCCAGCCGGACAGGTGGCTCTGTCCGGGTTCGGTCAGCAGTCGTGGCAGTCCTTGCCGGGGGTCGGCCACGGGTTCGTTGTCCTCATCTTCCTCGGTCTCGGGTGGTTCCAGTTCTTGCTGAAACTCATCCTCGTCGACGGGAGAAGGCCGGGGCAGGAGCCAGGAAGCATCAACATCATTCTTTTCCCGCGCCGCCAGATATTGCGCTCCACATTCGCCGCATTGCACCAATTCAAAAACAGGGATGCTGCAAACCGGGCAATGAGTGCGCCGCTCCAGAAACACCGGGCCAAACGGCCAGCGCGCATTGTCAAGCGGCGTATTTTTTCGACCGGGACAGATGAAATTGGCGCAGACCCAAAGGCCGGTTTGTGCTCGTTCGAGAAAATGGCCGCGCAACGGCAGAAAGGGTTCGCCGGCGCCATTGTGCGCGCCAGTGGCGAGATCGAGCAGTTCCAGCGTATTGCGGCGCGTGATCTCATCGCTCTGTCCAAAGAGGATTTCCGCCAGTTGCGACAACCGCGCCGCGCCTTCGGTAATCCGTTGTCGGACGGCGCGCGCCGGTGGGTTCGCCGCCAGGACATCGTAAAGACCTTCCCGTGTCATTTCGCGCAGCACCGCCGGTGCTGGCAGCGGACGAGCCATCGCCGCCATTTTTGGATCGAGTGGCGGCGTCCGCCGGGTGCCGACGATCACCCGTACCCGCTCGGAGGGCACGCCGGCGACCTGGGCCAAAAACTCCTGCAATTGGCGCTGGCTGTCTTCATCACTGGCAAACGTCGCGGAAGTGGCGACGAAGTGAACGTCTTCGGCGCGGCAACCGAAGCCATGCAGCACCCGCCGCAACAGCAGGGCGATTTCAGCGGCTTGCGAACCCATGTAGGTATGCGCTTCGTCAAGCACGATCCAGCGCAACCGCCCTTGAGAAGCATCGAGAATCGGTCGGTCGTCGGCTCGCACCAGCAGGTATTCAAGCATGGTGGCGTTGGTGACCAGAATCGGCGGCGGGTCGGCGCGCAACACATCGCGACCCAAAACCTCGCTGGCATACGGTTGATCGCGTCTTGGGGGCGACTGGTAGGGCGTGTTGCCGTTGTACAAGCAGAAGCGGATGCGCCCTTTGAACGGTTCCGACCAAGCCACCAGGCGATCCCGCTGGCTTTTGATCAGCGCGTTGAGCGGGTAAAGGAACAGCGCCCGGACGCCGGTGAGCGGCGTCGGTGAGCGGGCGGCTTCGGTGGCCAGATCGTGCAGAATCGGCCACAGAAAACATTCGGTTTTGCCGGAACCGGTGCCGCTGGTCACCAGCACCGAACGTGGTGGCCCCCCGGCCAGTAGCATTTCACACGCCTCAATCTGGTGCTGGTAAGGCTGCCGCTCTGCGGGAAAGGTATATTCCTCGGCAAATTCCGAGGGGGGGTTGCCGAGCGCGCGGACCAGATCGGGATGCAGCAGCGTTCCCGCCAACGCGCCGAGCGTAGTTTCCGCTAGCGTCCAGCCGAAAGTAGCCTCGAACACCGGATCGGCCAGAAAGGACCCCTCTGAACCGGCCATTCGTTCAAACCAGTTCCGCAGATGGTTTCGTAGCGGATCATTGCGGAAGCCGAGTTGACTTAGCACGGCGCGGCTGGCGCGGCGATTGAGTTGATCGGTCAGTGAGGTGAAAAACCCGGTAGGCGCATTCATGCAGTGGGGTTCTTAACTGTTGGTCGTCAAACCGGCCAGTCCCAGGCACAGGGCGGTTGCGTAAGCGGTATCGAACCAGGGAGGGTCGAAATCTCGCGCTCGATGTAACTCGAACAGCAATGCTGGAGCATGACTCCAATTCCGTAAGGCCAGCGTCGCTACCAGGAACGGCGCGCACAATACCGGGCGGTGGAATGTTTCTTCGCGTCCAAATCGCCAATACGTGGGTAGTTTGGTTTCGGCTTGTTCGAGGATATATAGCAAGATTGGCCATTGCTCATCGATATGGCCCCTAAATAGATCTTGTTGAGCCGCCCCCAAGGTGTATTCAAGTGTTGTGGGCGCTGCTTTAGCGAGATTGAGCATGGAACGACAAGTCACCGGCAGATTCGGGAACAGGTCTTTTTGCAACCACTCGCCGAGCGTCTCCCAGCTTTCTCCACGAGTTGAAAGACGCTGGCGGAAAACATCAAACTGTTCATGAACAAATTTTTCACCCAGTCCGGTGCCTTCAAGCGCTGTGCGCAGATTGTCGAAACGAAGCCGGGTCATCTTCAGCCATAGTGCGACTGGCGCCAGTCGCCAGTCGAATGGTAGTTGTTCCGCCAGCGACCAAGTTCGCTCGAATTCCGAGTCATCGGCCAATAGCAATGCCATTATGGCGGCAGCGGGTGTTTCCCCCAGGCAGCGGCACAAATCGAGTGAGGTAGCCGGTAATTCCTGCGTCAGATCCAGAATACGAAGCAGTCGCGGCCAGTCGGGATGTTGCGGTCGTTCGGCCATGGCGGCCAACAGGGCTTTGAAGCGTTCACCGCGCGCACCTTCCGGGCTACGGATAGTTTCGATCAGGCCAGGGGTTGCAACGCTGTCATCGGCCCCTGATTCGGTGACCGCTTCGGTCAAATCTGAATCGGGTAGTGAACTGGCGGTTACCGTCCACAGCAGGGGCCGCGTTCGCAGCCAACCCCCATCGCGGCCTAATACCAGCCATGGCCCGGTTTCAAGGTGCAGTGGAACCCTCCAAGCAGTTTCATCGTCGCGGCGAACCAGTGTTACTGGTTCCCTCTCGGGTTCCCACAGCGGCAACATCGTGATGGTCAATCGCTCGGCGCAATCTGGCTCCGGCTGACCGCCAAGCCGCACGCAACCGCGTTCGCAATCTCGCGTTAAGAAGAGATCGAAACGGGCAACCGTGATCGTTGCCAGTCTTTGACTCCCCTGACCGACGATGCTCAGCCGCACTTGGGCATCCAGCGAAGCGGTCGCCGAGAATAGTCGGGTAATGGCGTCTTGCAGGGTATGCAGCTCCAACTCACAACGTCCGTTACCGACCAAGCACAATGGCTCGTTCAGCCAAAGCAGTCGTTGCAATGCCTGATCAATATCCTCCGCCCGCAATTCACCCTCTAACCGAAATCCGCCACCGCCGTCAGGCGCTTGGGCCACGGCGCGCACCGCCCCCAGTCGCCCCACGGGAATCACCGCCCCTGGCGGCAAGCTCGCTCCACCCCGGCTAAAGATCGCGCCCTGCACTGGAAACGGGAGTTCCAAATCCAGAGTGCGACCATCCAACCAGTCCAGAACGATGTTGAACCGTTCCGGACCAGCGCCCTGCGTGACCTGGCAATCGAGCACTGCGCCCTCCGGGGTCGGTATGACTGCGATACTGGCGGACGCCAGCGGACTGATGCGCACCTTGGCGCCAGTCAGCCCGGCAAGCATCACCCGCCCGGTCGTGATCGCGACGCTGGCGGATGCTGGCATGATCGCGGCCCGTGCCCGGAACCGTAAAATCCCATTTTCGATCCAGCGAACCCAAACATTCCCAACACAGGCTGTCGTCATCGGACGCCAATGGGTATCGCCGCCATCCGCCGGCCGCCATTCCAGCGTGTTGACCCGTTCAGGATTCCCATGCGGCAGGCGTTTTTCCAGCCACGGCATTCCCCGAAACACTGTCCGCTCGTTCAGGGCTTGCGGAAAGGTCGGACCGGCAAGACGCAGCGTTTCGATAGGTTCGTCACTCGCGGCGCAGAAAAAGCGACAGTGCTCGTTATCGGGCGAGACAACATCGGCAGCGCCTTTGATTCGATACAAAGCGCGATTTACCCCCGCCAGCAATCCCAGTGATTCCACCGCGCCTTGCCCAATGGTGATAACCTGGTGATCGGTCGGAACCGCGATAAGCAGGCTGCTAGCCTGAGTGTGTAAATATCCTTGGCCCAGGAAAGGGCGCGGATTGGCGTCTTCGTCGCGGAAAGCCCACGGCAGATAATCGCTCAGCGGTTCATCGCCGATAGCGGCTACTGGATAGGTTTGTGACGCAGCCAATTGCAAGCGTTGCCCCGCCATGGCGACCAGACCCTGGATACACGGTGCTTGCCCTGATTGTTCGATGCGATAGATCGCGCCAGCGCCAGCGCCGCGAATCTGAGTGATCAGCGCCACCGGCGCTAATCCTTCACGGCCCTCGTGCAACAGGCGAAAACGGTTGGGCATCTGATCCGGCCCAAGCCCGGTCCAGTCGGCAAGCTGTTCGCCGCTGCACGATCCTGGTAAGGCCAGCCGCCGCGTGAGTTGCCAGCCACCGTTGGATTCCCGTTCTAAGCTGCATTGCCAGCGTAGCGGTGTTGGCGGTTGGCGACGCAATTCCGCCGCATCCTCAACCAGATTGCGCAGCAGTACCTCGGTAACGGTATCACCGAGGCTGAGCGGCAGATCGTCGCGCCAGTCGGGTTTCAATCGGTTAAGAGCGCCAATGGGATCGCTATTTCCCACAACCTGAGCTTGTAAATTCCAGATAGTGGTGATGAGGTTGCCGCTCAGTTGGTAGACGACTTCCTGTCGCAGACCGGAAGGCAAACGGTCTCGCAAGCGTTCGGCCAATTCGCGCCCCAGTTCGACCGATACTTTGTCGTAGCGCGGCAGTTCTTCGAGCAGGGCGCGAAAATAACGGCGCAAACCGCTACCTTCGCGGCGTAGAAGGTTCAATGGCAGTCCGCCTTCGCAGGCGATAGTCAGTAGGAACTCACGTCCACTAGAATTGACGATCAGCTTGCGACCCCAATAACGCAGACCTCGTTCAATCCAGCCAACCAGCGTGCTGTGTTCAATCCCGGCGGTGTCCACTTCTCGCAACACGGTTTGCCACTTCCAGGGGCCAGCCTCATGGTGGCGTCGCCAAGCTTCGGCGGCAAACAAACAGAACAAGATCGGCAATATAGGATCTTCGCGCCTGAATAGTTCACGGTTGCGAATGAGGTTGCACACCCGTTTTCTGGCAATTTCATATTCCCCGTCGCTACACCGATAGGCATACAACGGCCGCTCGTCCGGCGCGGATAACCCGCGTTCGCGTAGAAACCCATCCCGCCATTCTTTGGAACTCACTGCTTCCCCCTTGGCGCCCTGTCATTTATTCGGGGTCGTAATAAATGTGACTTATGTATTCATAATACCATCAGGATAAGATATGAATCGCTGCCCGAAGCTGGACTTCAGGGGTGACGCTTGCGCACATGTTGCTATTATTCTCTATAAATCAACCTTCGTTCGGCGAATTGCCGCCAACCAGGAGGAGACAATGATGAGCAATAGGATCACCTCGTAGCCCTTGCCACCGCCCGCCGCGGATTCTTCCATTCGCCTCCCCACCCAAGACGATTTGCCCTGCGATGACGGCATACCTATGGCTGGTTCACGCTGGAAGGGGAAATGTTGCCCAACAAAGATGAGATTGCCGAACACAGGGCGGATGACGCGCAACGCAAGGCGGACGATCCGGCCGCTGTGGAGGTCTTTGAGGCCAGCTAGATAGAGCCAGCCTTCATCGGTGGCCACGTAGGTAATATCGCCGACCCACGCCTGATTGGGACACTGGACTCGAAAACATTGCCCCAGCACATTCGGGGCCACCGGCAAGGCATGGCGCGAATCCGTTGTCACGCGAAACCGGCGTTTTTGTTGGCGGCGCGGCCCCAGCTGGCGGCGGATGCGTTTGATCCGATGCACGCCCACCCGCACCCCGTGCGCCGCCGGATCGCGTTGCAGTCGCTCGGGGCCATAGGTCCGGCGGGTGCGCTCGTGGGCGGCTTGAATCTCGGCCTGCAATCGCCCTTCCTGACCGCTCCGTTCCGAGGGCGGTCGCTGCCGCCAGGCATAAAAGCCACTGCGCGAGACCTGAAGCACTCGGCACATCATGTTGAGGGGAAATCGACGTCGCAGCGTGTCCATCAGCGCGTACCGGGCAGCGATGCTCGGGCAAAGTAAGCCGCGGCTTTTTTTAAATGTCGCGTTCCATCTTTACTTCCGCCAGTTCCCGACGCAAGCGCCCCAGTTCCCGCGCGCGCTCCGTCGACGGCTTCCGCCGACCACCAAGCACCGCCAATTCGCCGCGTCGCGCCGCCCCCACCCCGTTCGCCAACGTCTTGGGCGACATCGACAGCCGCTGCCCCGCTTGCGGGATCGGCAGCCCTTCTTCCAGCACCAACCGCACCGCTTGCTCGCGAAACTCTTTCGTGTACACCCCTCGGGGTAGTCGTTGCATGGCTCACCTCCTTCTCCAAGTCTAGAGAGTCTTGGCGTCCACTTTTTTCAGCCTACCTCAAGGTCTTGCTTCGCCGCCGCGCCAGCCCGACACGCCGTTTCGTCTGTTGACAGGGTGGCCACCCTGTCGGCAACAGATGCAGAGGCGCTACCTTGAAATTCGGCTAAAAATTGTCTGGGAAGGGATCCGTTTCATGATTCTGAATAAAATCCATTGGAAAAATGGTATTACTCGTCCCAACGCCGACCCTCCGACAAGGGCGGGAATTCGGGATGGGAAGATTCCTGTTGTCGCACGGCGGGGTTGTAGTGGAGGCAGTTGGGCACGCAGGCACACTCGAAAGCAATCTTCATCGGTGCGATCCGGCCCTCGTTCTTGAGTTGGAACAGCTTTGGCACCACCCGGTCGCGCAAGCTCTCGGGATCGATGGTATTGACATAAATCTTGGTGCCGCCCTCGAATCCGGCCGGCGTCGAAACCCGCCACTTGAGCAGTATCCGCCACGGCATGGGCACATCCACGTCCGGCGGTTTGTAATACCATTCCTCATTGCAAGGAATCTCGGACCCGCTGGCGGCGTGGCAGGCATGGACCAGATCGGACATGCCGCGCAGTTCGTCCGGGGAGTGATTCCACGGCTGGCTGCGCTCGCTTTTGGAAAAGATTTCCAGCGTGGGAAACCGATGGCCAAATCCGGCGAAGGCGATGGCGTAATCGTTCTCGGCCACCACCAGGTTGCGATAGCCGGCGAAGTTGACCGCCGCTTCGTTGTAGAAGTTGGGATTGGTCCGAACCCGTTCCAACTCCACCTCGTTCTGGACCCCACGCTCGTCGATGGCCACCAATTGCTTGTGGAGGTGATCGAAGGACGCACCGGCCGGTTTCAGCCAGTTTTGGAACACCGCCACATAGCGGATATAGCGATTGTTGATGTAGAGATCGCGCATGGCGTCGATGGTGAAGCGCAGATACTGGTAATGTTCTTCCGGGGTCAGGGCGCCGGAGGACGCCAGTTGATGGTCGTGGGTGGCGCCGTCGATGAAATGGCGCCGGGCGACGATCACTTCGTGGCCGCCGCCGAAGAAGGCGTTGGCGAACTGGAGCCGCTCGTCCAGGGACATCCGGTCCCAAACGGCCTCGTCCACCCCAGCGGCCTTCAAGCGTTGTTCCACCACCTTGAGGACATGGTAACGGCCCGCTTCCGAAGCTAGATAGTTGCGCTTGTGCGCTTCGAGCGCGTCCGGCAGCTTATAGCCGAAATTCTTCTGCCAATAATCGAAGGAGACGATCTCGAACAGGTTGGGGATCCGGCGAAATTCGGCCACCGTGTCGAACAGCGCGTCGAAGGGGAGATGGCGCAGCGTGGTGAATTTGTCGTCGATCTTGATTAGCCGCGCCTTCTCGGGCGGCGTCTCCAGATAGCGCCGGGCGCAAAACGCGCAATGCGCGTCATGCCGGGCCGGGTCGAGGGGAACGGGAGTGTGCGAACTGATCCCCAGCGGCCGGTTGCCCCGGCCCGGAACGGTCCACACTTCCGTTCCGGTAAACGGATTGACCTGCTTGATGGTCCCATCGGCCATCCGCATCAGATAACTGGATTCGGGAATGGTCCGCAGCGACATGTCGAAGTTCACCTCGATTCAAAAACGAAGATTAGGCGGAGCGATAGGCCATGACTTCCAGGCATACCGCCGGTCCGTCGAACACAGCGAACGGTGGTTCGTCTCGCGGAAATAGAGTATCGTCAAAAAAACGGCAAAGGTGAAATACCCCTCACCCTGTCGTACCGCCGGCCCTCGCTCTCCACTGCTTTCCTTGACACCCGCAAATTGGCTCAGGATCGTACCGATGAACCATCCCCCCGTTTCCCGCGCGCTGTTCGATCAAATCATGGTGCCCAACTACGCTCCGGCGGCGATCATCCCGGTGCGCGGAGAAGGTTCCCGCCTGTGGGATCAGGACGGGCGCGAGTACATCGATTTCGCCGGCGGCATCGCTGTTACGGGGCTGGGTCACGCCCATCCCAAACTGGTCGCGGCGCTGACCGAGCAGGCGCAAAAACTCTGGCATGTCAGCAACGTGCTGACCAACGAGCCGGCCTTGAAACTGGCCCGCCGGCTGTGCGAACTGACCTTCGCCGAGCGAGTATTCTTCGCCAATTCCGGCGCGGAGGCCAACGAAGCCGCGCTCAAGCTGGCGCGTAAATACTCCGCTGACCATTTCGGCCCGGACAAGCGCGAGATCATCGCCTTCACCCCCTCGTTCCACGGTCGTACCCTGTTCACCGTCACTGTCGGCGGCCAACCCAAATACACCGAGGGTTTCGAACCGCTGCCGCCGGGCATCACGCATGTTCCGTTCAACGATCTGGCTGCCTTCGCCGAGGCGATTTCCGACCAGGCCTGCGCGGTGATCGTGGAGCCGGTGCTGGGCGAAAGCGGCGTGATCAGCGCCACCCCGACATTCCTGCAAGGGGTGCGCGAATTGTGCGACCGCCACAAGGCGCTGCTGATCTTCGACGAAGTGCAGTGCGGCAACGGTCGTTCCGGGCATCTCTACGCCTACATGGGTTATGGCATCACCCCCGACATCCTGACCACCGCCAAGGGCCTTGGGGGCGGCTTCCCGATTAGCGCCATGCTGACCACCGCCGCGATTGCCGCTAGTCTCAACGTGGGCAGTCACGGCACGACTTACGGCGGCAATCCGCTGGGCTGCGCGGTCGCCGGGGCGGCGCTGGAACTGTTCAGCGACCCCGAACTGCTGGCTGGCGTGCGCCACAAGCACGCGGTTTTCATGGCCGGCCTGCGTCGGATCAATGAACACTTTGGCGTCTTTCGGGAATTGCGCGGCATGGGTCTACTGCTTGGCTGCGAGTTGGCCGAAACCTGGCGCGGGCGCAGCCGGGAGTTCATCAAGGCTGCCCTGGACGAGGGTCTGCTGGTACTGGTGGCCGGGCCGGACGTGATCCGACTGGCCCCAGCGTTGATCATCCCCGACGAACTAATCGAGGAGGGTCTAAGCCGGTTCGAACGGGCCATCGCCCGACTCTGTGCCCACCCCACCCCCTAGGCGAGGAATTGGCTGATGAAACGCGACAAGGCGGAACCCGTGCAGGTCGAATGCCCGAAGTGCCGGCATACCGAGATTATCTACATCCCCATCGAAGAGATGCCGCGCTGCCCCAAGTGTGGCATCCGCATGGTGATCCGGGAACTGCTGGACGAAGGCAAATCGACTTGAGCGGCTCGTCAAGCCCGCTATCCCCGCTGGAAATGAAACGGTAATATTTTATGACGACCACGTTCCGCGCCGTGAGAACGGCGTGGAACGCCACTACACTTAAATTTCAATAATCGTCGCCACCCCAAGGAGAATCTCCGCATGAAAACTCGCCTGGTTGCGCTGGCCGCCCTTGCCCTGTTCAGCCTGAATCTGTCGCCCGCCTGGGCGGGCAAGCTGGAGCAAATCAAGAAGGATGGCCTGCGGGTTTGCCTGGAGCCGGCCTACATGCCGTTTGAAATGACGGATAAGCGTGGACAAATCATCGGCTTCGACCCGGACTTGGCCGCGCTGATGCAAAAGGATTTGGGCGCGGCCAAGCTGGAACTGGTCAGCACGGCGTGGGATGGCATTATCCCCGCCCTGCTCACCAACAAGTGCGACATCATCATGAGCGGCATGACCATCTGGCCGACAAGGTCAAGTCCTACAAGGATCTCAACAAGCCCGAGTACAAGGTCGCCTCCAAGCTGGGCACCACTGGAGAAATCGCGGCCAAGAAATACATTCCCAAGGCGCAATATTTCTCCTATGAAACCGAGGCCGAGGGAGTGATGGAAACGGTCAACGGCAAGGTGGACGCCTTCGTTTACGATGGTCCCTACAACCTGGTCGCCAACGTCCAGCGCGGCGAGGGCAAGCTCGTCTTTCTGGACCAGCCCTTCACCGACGAGCCGATCGGCTGGGCCATCGCCAAGGGTGATCCCGCATTCTTGAAGGCGCTCAACGGCTTCCTGGCCAAGATCAAGAAGGATGGAACCCACGACAAGCTGCACCAGAAATGGTTTAAGAACACCGATTGGCTGAAAGACGTGCAGTAGCCGTGCCACTGAAACGACATACCGCCCAGTGGCCCTGGCAGGGGCTGCTGGTCGTGATCCTGCTGGCGCTGGCGGTCGGTCTGTGGGTCGCCACCCAGCGGATTCATTACGAATGGCGCTGGGAACGGGTGCCGCAATACTTCGCCTATCGAGCGGAAGTCGCGCAAGACACTCCGGTCGCTGGTCGGGTCAGCGCGATCACGCCCGAGGGCCGCTCGAACCGCATCGAGATCATGCCCGAGGGCGGCGGCCAGCCAGTCGCGGTCGCGGTGGAACAAGCCCAGGTCAAGGTCGGTGACACCGTCGCCGAGAACGACACCGTCGGCGTCCATTTCGAATGGCGCGTCGGGCCACTGACCCAAGGACTATGGGTCACGATCTGGATTTCCTTCGTTTCCGGCTTCGTCGGGCTGGCCATCGGCCTGATCACCGGCCTATGCCGCATCTCGAAAAACCCTACCCTGCGCGGCTTGGCGATCATTTACATCGAACTGATCCGGGGCACGCCGCTGCTGGTGCAGATCTTCATCTTCTACTTCTTCATCGGCACCGTGCTGAACCTGGATCGCGTCGTGGCCGGCGTCGGCGCGCTGGCGCTGTTCGTCGGGGCCTACACCGCCGAGATTATCCGCGCCGGCATCCAGTCCATCGCCAAGGGCCAGACCGAGGCGGCCCGGTCGCTGGGGATGAGCGCCACGCAGACCATGATTTACATTGTGCTGCCGCAGGCGTTCAAACGGGTGCTGCCGCCGCTGGCCGGGCAGTTCATCAGCCTGATCAAGGATTCCTCGCTGGTATCGGTCATCGCCATCACCGATCTGACCAAGAGTGGGCGAGAGATCATTACCTCCAGTTTCGCCACCTTTGAAATCTGGTTCACGGTCGCCCTGCTCTACCTACTGGTCACCGCCGTGCTGTCGCAATTGCTCTTTTGGCTGGAACGGAGGTTCGCTCGCAGTGATTGAGGTCAGAAATCTGATCAAGACGTTCGATGGCCGTGGCCAGGTCGTGCGGGCGGTGGACGATGTCTCCACCCAAGTCGCCAAGGGTGAGGTGGTGGTGATCATCGGTCCGTCCGGCTCCGGCAAGTCCACCTTCCTGCGTTGCCTGAACGGTCTGGAAGAGTTCAACGACGGTCAGGTCATCATCGACGGCATCGACCTGACGGGGAGCAAGACCAACCTCAACGCGGTGCGCCGCGAGGTCGGGATGGTGTTCCAGCACTTCAATCTCTTTCCCCACAAGACCGTGCTGGAGAACGTGACGCTGGCGCAGCGGGTGGTGCGCAAGCGCGGACCGGCCGAGGCCAACGAGAAGGCAATGAAGCTGCTGACCAAGGTCGGCATCGCCGAGAAGGCGAATGAGTACCCGTCCCGGCTGTCCGGCGGCCAGCAACAGCGAGTAGCCATCGCCCGCGCCCTAGCGATGGACCCGAAGGTGATGCTATTCGACGAGCCAACCAGCGCGCTGGACCCGGAAATGGTCGGCGAAGTGCTGGACGTGATGAAGCAACTGGCGCGGGAAGGGATGACCATGGCGGTGGTCACTCACGAAATGGGCTTCGCCCGCGAGGTCGCCGACCGGGTGATGTTCATGGACGCCGGGCGGATTCTCGAAGACGCCCCGCCCGCTCAGTTCTTTACCGCGCCCAAGGAGCCGCGGGCGCAGACGTTTCTCAAGCAGGTGCTTTGACGCCCGGCGGTTCACACCGGATCAGGACCGATGCCCAGCCACCGCAACTGCTCCGCCAACCGCGCCGCGCGTTCCATGGCCAAGGAGGCTTCCTGTTCAGCGATGTCGGCTACGCGATGGCGGATCACCCGCGCCAAAGTCTCGTGATCCAAGCGCTAGAACAGGCGCTGCAAACCCGCCGTCTCCCGCCGGGCTTGATCTGTCACTCGGATCGCGGCGGCCAGTATTGCGCGTGGGACTACCAACAACGTCTCCACCAGCACGGCTTCCAGCCCTCCATGTCCCGGTGCGGTAACTGCCATGACAACGCCCCCATCGAAAGCTTCTGGGGCATCTTGAAAACCGAACTCGTCCACCCACGCCGGTTCCAGACCCGCCAGCAGGCCATCGATCAGATCACCGAATACATCAAGCTGTTTTACAACCGTCAGCGCCTCCAGACCCAGTTGGGTTATTTGTCACCCGCCGCCTTCGAACAGCGCTTCTATCAATCTCAACTCGGCAAAACATGATTCCTTGGCGTCCACTCTTGCCGACCTCAGGACAAGCGCGGGTCGACCACGAGGAACCGGTAGGCGACAAGTGCCTTAAGCCCCTCCTTCCATCAAGACCATGGGTGTATGATTAGCCGCCTTCGGTTCGCAAAGTAACGCGGACCCCCGCATCTGGCTTTCCATGGTTTGCAGTTCCATAACTTCAAAGTTCCAAGGAGATGTACCCATGCCCAAATCCGCCCGTCCCCGCCGCAGCATGCTGTACATGCCCGGTTCCAACGCCCGCGCCCTGGAAAAAGCCCGCGCCCTGCCCGCCGACAGTCTGATT
>JAVMKH010000212.1:530-10497 GCA_031732935.1 Candidatus Contendibacter sp. | reverse complement strand
TCCCCGCCGGCAGACCCATTCGCTCGAACAGAATCGCCTGCAACTGCTTGGGCGAACCCAGATTGAAGCGTTCACCAGCCAGGTCGTAAGCTTGTTGTTCCAACCCCCACAACCGCTTCGCTAACTCGCCGCTGTGCTGGCGCAGCGCCGCCGAGTCCACCCGTACCCCCGTCCGCTCCATCCGCGCCAGGATTGGAATCAGTGGAATTTCCATCTCCTCATAAAGCCGTTTCAGCTCCGATTCCCGTTCCAGTCGCGGCCACAGGCAACGATGCAGGCGCAAGGTCACGTCGGCGTCCTCGGCGGCGTAGGGTCCGGCCTGCTCCAGCGCCACCTGGTTGAACGTCAGTTGTTTTGCGCCCTTGCCGGCCACGTCCTCGTAATGGATGGTGCGTAGTTTGAGATGCCGCTCCGCCAACGAATCCATGTCATGCCGGGCGGTGGAGTCCAGTACATAGGATTCCAGCAGGGTGTCGTGCCGGATACCCCGCAAGGCAATGCCATGATTGGCCAGCACATGCGCGTCGTATTTGAGATGCTGGCCCAGTTTGGGTCGATTCTCGTCCTCCAGCAGCGGACGCAATTGTTCCAGCACGCGCTCCCGGTTCAACTGATCCGGGGCGCCGGGATAGTCGTGCGCCAGCGGGACATAGGCCGCTTCGCGGGGACTGACGGCGAAGGACACACCGACGATGCGGGCGTCCAGATAGTTCAGACTGGTGGTTTCGGTATCGAAGGCGAACAAGTCCGCCGCGCTCAACCGCGCTAACCAGGTATCAAGGGATGCTTGATCGAGGATTGACTCATAGACGGGTGGCTGGGTCTGAATCTCGTCTCCTTCCGCCAAGGGCGAGAGGGCGAGAGGCTCGGTTGCCGAATTTTCAACCCTCACCCCCGGCCCCTCTCCCGCAAGCGGGAAAGGGTAGGGCAACTCTCGCAGCCAGGAGCGGAATTCATAGCGTTCGTATAACACCCGCAATGCGTCGGCATCCGGGGGTGCGGGCCGTAAATCCTCGAATACGACGGGCAGCGGCACATTGCAATCCAAGGTCGCCAGTTGGCGGGACAGCGGCAGTTGCTCCAGCCCGGCCCGCAACTTCTCGCCGATTTTGCCGGAAATCGCGGCGGCATTCGCCACCAGATTGTCCAGCGAACCGTACTGGCGCAACCACTTGGCGGCGGTCACGGCGCCCACGCCGGGCACGCCGGGGATGTTGTCGGAGGTATCGCCCACCAGCGCCAACCAATCCACGATCAACGCCGGTGGCACCCCGAATTTCTGTTCCACTCCGGCGATGTCGGTCACCACGTTCTTCATGGTGTCCAGCATCCGCACCCGCTCGTTCACCAGTTGCGTCAAATCCTTGTCACCACTGACGATCAGCACCGGCAAACTTCTGGCCGTCGCTTGCCGGGTCAACGTGCCGATCACATCGTCCGCCTCGACCCCCGCTATTTGCAGCAGCGGCAATCCCAGGGCCCGGACGCAGGCGTGCAGCGGCTCGATCTGTTGGATCAGTTGCGGGTCCAGCGGTGGCCGATGCGCCTTGTAGTCTGGAAATGCCTCGTGGCGGAAGGTCTTGCCGGGCGCGTCGAATATCACCGCCAGATAGTCTGGCCGATAGTCGGCCAACAGCCGGCGCAGCATGTTGAGCACCCCGTACAAAGCACCGGTCGGTTCGCCGGACTTCGTGCTCAACGCCGGCAGGGCATTGAAGGCCCGATGCAGCCAAGACGAACCATCCACCAGCAACAGCGGTTTGGGCGTTGTCATCGCTCGTTTCCTTATCAAAGCTGATTGATCAGGCTCGCCAGACAGGCCGCGCCGAAACCGTTATCGATGTTCACCACGCCCACTCCGCCCGCGCATGAAGTTAGCATTCCCAGCAACGCTGACAGGCCGCCGAAATTGGCCCCGTAGCCGACGCTAGTCGGCACCGCGATCACGGGGCGGGCCACCAGGCCGGCCACCACGCTCGGTAACGCGCCTTCCATTCCGGCGATCACGATGCAAACCCGCGCCGCGCGGATCACATCCAGCCGAGCCAGCAGGCGATGCAGCCCGGCTACGCCCACGTCGTTGATCCGTTCGATCCGGTTGCCGAACAGCAGCGCGGTTTCCGCCGCCTCCTCGGCCACCGGCTGATCGGACGTGCCGGCGGTCACGATGGCGATGTAGGCTTCAGTTAGGGGACGGATGCGACGCTGAATGACGATGACGCGCCCCAGTGGGTTGTAGCGGGCCGCCGGCCAGAGTTGCGCCACGGCTTCATACATCTCCACGGTCGCACGGGTGGCGAGGATGTCGCCGTTGCCTTCCAGCAGGGCGGCGACGATGGTTTTGACCTGGGTCACGGTCTTGCCGGCGCAATAGATCACCTCGGGATGGCCACGCCGCAGTTCCCGATGATTGTCCAGCACCGCCTCGCCCAGATCGCGGAACGGCAGTTCCCGCAACTGGTCCACCGCTCCCTCGACCGCCAGTTCACCGGAACGGACTTGTTCCAGCAACGCCCGCAAGGACGCCTCGTTCATGACTCTTTGCTCCATGACCGGATGCGGCGATGGCCAATCCAGCCGATCGTTGGGGTTGGCGTCATGGGCGACGCTTCGGTAAGCTGCATGGCCATGACATGGTCATGCGCTAAGCGGGACCAGTCCCTCACCACTCCGCCGAACGCTGGTAACCTCACACAGATTCCTTTCCATGTTCAAAACGTTGATGACCTTCACCGCTCTTGGCTTGGCTCTGTCCGTTGGACCTGGTTGCGTCAACAATCCATCTTCTCCGCCTGGCCAGCCCCAGCCTTCTTATCTCAATGACGATTGCAGCGCCCAGCGCCAATACGAGAAAAAATCCTGCATCCCGGCGCCGCCGCCCCCACCGCCGGTAATCCTTGACGATGACTAGACAGTATCGGAACTCTGTTCCAAGGCGGGAATGTTGAAACTCCCCATCCGGTAACCCCGCAAATCCAGGGTCACGTACTGGAAACCGCAACCGGTCAGCGCCGCCGTCACCTGGTCGGCGACGGCTTCGTCCAGCAAGCGGGGATGCTCGGCCCGATTCACCTCGATGCGAGCCAGATCGCCGTGACAGCGCACTCGAACCGTGCGGAAACCCAGCGTCCGCAACGCCTGTTCGGACGCCTCCACCCGCCGTAGCAAATAGAGATCGACCTCGGTGTCGTGCGGCAATCGCGTCAGCAGACAGGCCGAGGCGGGCTTGTCCCACACCGGTAGATTCAGGGCGCGGGCGTAACGACGAATCTCGGTCTTGCCCAAATCGGCTTCCAGCAGCGGGCTGCGAATTTCCATCTCGCGCAAGGCGCGCATCCCCGGCCGGTAGTCGGCCAGATCGTCCCGGTTGCTGCCGTCCACCAGGCAGGCGAACCCTTCCTCGGCGGCGATGGCTTTCAGTTCGACGAACAAGACTTGTTTGCAACGGTAGCAGCGATCGGGCGGGTTACGGACGATCGCCGCCGGGATCGGCAGGTTCAGCACCCGGTGGCGCACATCCAACGTCCGCGTCAGTTCCCCGACCTGGACGATTTCGTAGGTCGCCATGTAGGGCGTCGCCACGGTGAGCGCCAGTACCCGGTCGCCCAACGCCAGTCGGGCCGCCGCCAGCAGCAGGCTGCTGTCGAGTCCGCCGGAGCAGGCCACGGCCACCGAGCCCAGCCCGCGCAGCAACTCCAGCAGGCGTTGAAAGCCAGCCTCGGCCAATACGGTGTCGGCGCTCATGAGGACGGCCGTGCCGGTTCCGGCCCCAGTTCGTGGCTCGACAGGGCTTCCCGCACCGCTGCGTAGACCGCGTGAATCGGCACGCGCCGTTCCAGCGCCAGCCGCTTGCAGTCTTCGTATTCCGGTTTGCCGCGCAACGGCCGTCCCTGATGGTGGGCGAGCTTGACGGTGACCTCGCCGTAGCGGGTCGTCACATGCAAAAGTTCCCGCGCCAGCGCGGTGCGGGTTACTGGGTACTGACGCACGCCCAGGGTCGTCGTTTCGATCAGTAGCAATTCGGTCAGGGTCCGTGCCAGATCCGGCGCGCACAATACGCTCAGCACGGTGGCCGGCCGGTTCTTCTTCATCAGAACCGGGGTCAGCCAGGCATCGTTCGCCCCCGCCGCGAACAACTGTCCCAGCACATGGTCGTAGCACTCCGGGTTCATGTCGTCGATATTGCATTCCAGCACGCACAGTTCCCGCCGATCCTCGCCATCCGCCGGCCGCTCGCCCAGGCATACCCGTAGCACGTTGGGGATGGGACCGTCATGGTGGCCGATGCCATGACCGACCCGGTGGATGATCAGTTCGGGGCGCGTCACGTACTCATCGACGAGGGTGGCCAGCAACGCGGCGCCGGTCGGGGTGGTCGCCTCGAACGGCACGCCCCCCAGCTTGACCGGAACGCCCTTGAGCAATTCCAAAGTCGCCGGGGCGGGGGCCGGCAGCACGCCGTGTTCGCAGTGCGCGATGCCGCCGCCCAGTTCCACCGGCGAGCACAGCACGCGATCCACATTCAGTCGGTCCAGGGCGATGACGCCGCCGACGACGTCCACGATGGCGTCCAGCGCACCCACTTCGTGAAAGTGGATGCGATCCGGCGAGGTATCGTGAATGTGCGCCTCGGCCTCGGCCAGGCGGCGGAACACCGCGATCGCCCGGCTTTGCACCGATTCCTGAAGCAGGCTGGCGCCGATGATCGCCTCGATCTGGCGCAGATCGCGGTGCGCGGGCTGGTTCGGGTCGGTCACCACCCGTACCTGGGTGCCGAACACGCCCTTGCGGCTGGCTCGCGTGGCCTGCACCCCATAACCCTCCATGCCCAGCCCGGTCAGTTCGAGGACCAGTTCGTCGTAGTCCACGCCCAGGTCGAGCAGCGCCGCCAAGTGCATGTCGCCGCTGATGCCGGCGAAGCAGTCGTAGTACAGAATGCTCATCGCCGCCGCGTGTCCGTGGTGAATCGCTGCCGGTCAAAATGGAAATTCACCTTGCGTCTTCTCCCGTTCGAGGGGTTTGGAAGTGGGCCGCGCGGCCTGCTGCTGGACCGGATGGCCATCCACGTAGATAGCCCGGTGCGGCCGAGCTGGACAGGCATTTTCGCAGGCGCCGCAGCCGACGCACAGCGTTTCCCGCACTTCCGGGATCGTCAGGCCATCCTGGTAGGGGGTCATGTGCACCGCCTTGGTGGGACAGTACTCGTCGCAAGCCCCGCAGGCGGTGTGGTCGGTGTACACGATGCAGTTGTCGCGAACGAAGTGGGCCACGCCGATCTGAACGATCTGCTTGGTGGCCAGGGCCAGCGGTCGAATCGCGCCGGTCGGACAAACCTGGCCACACAGATTGCACTCGTAGCTGCAATAACCGCTGGTATAGTCCATGCGCGGTTGCAACAGGCCGGACAGGCCGTAATCCAGCAACGCCGGTTGCAGCACGCCATAAGGACAGGCGCCGACGCACAGATGGCAGGCGGTGCAAAGATCGTTGAAGCGGGCCAGATCGCCGGCGCCCGGCGGCGCTGTCGGCCAGGTCTTGCGATTGGCGAGCACGGTTGGGACGCGATTATGCGGTTTGGCCTCGGCCGAGGGGGAATCGGGCAGCGCCGCCCAGCCGACCAACGCCGTCGCCGCGCCCCGCAACAAGGCTCGCCGCGACACTCCCTGCTTTCCTTGTGAGAAAGGGGTAGGGGGTGAGAGGTGAGGTTTTATCGGCGTCGGTCGCGCGTAGCCGATGCCGTGCGCCTCGCAAACCGTGATGCAGTTGAAACAGGCCACGCAGCGGCTGAAATCGACGTCCTTGGTCTTCAACCGGATGCAGCCGGCCTTGCAGTGAATCGAACATTGGGCGCAGATGAGACAGGCGTCCTTGGGAATTCGGATCTTGAAAATGGCGAAGCGCGAGACCAGCCCCAGTAGCGCGCCCACTGGGCAGAGCGTGTTGCAGAACAGCCGGCCATGCCGGGCGCTCAGCCAAATCAGCCCGGCCAGGAACAGTGCCGGAAACGCCAGCGTGGCCAGTGGCGGCGCTTTCCACGCTAAGGGAAACGGTCCGTACAGCCCCAAAGCTTCGAGCAACGATCCCACACCGTTATGGGCGGCGATGTAGAGCGGTCGCAACAGATCGCTGGCGATGCGGCCGAAATTGCTGAACGGGTCCAATAGGGTCAACGCCAGGGTGCTGCCGCTCAGGAACAGAGCGACTGTCAGCGCCAGTACGCCGTAGCGCAGCGCATCATGTGATTTTTGGGGTCTGAACTTGATCTTGCGCGGTTTGCGCAGCTTGTCCGCGACGCGGATGATGATGTCTTGCAGCGTGCCCAGCGGACAGATCATCGAGCAGTACACCCGGCCGAACAGCAGGGTCAGCCCCAGTACAAGCAAAAACCCAGTGGCGACCAAGGCGAAGGTCTGGGTGAAGTTCAGCAGCGACGGCACGAACTGCGGATAGCGCACGGCTTGCGCGAGCGGTGGGCCGAACCGCTCGAAATCCACGAACAGCAGCGTGGTCAGCACCAGGAAGATCAGCGAGACCACGACCCGGATTTTCTTGAGCCACATCTGATTCATGGTCGCCTGCGTTCAATCCTCCGTCGGCTTTGAGCGAAGTGTAGTCAAGATGAACCTTCGGCGTTCGGCGACGCCTCCGGCAAGCCGGTTCCTTCGTACAGTTCCGCCAATCGAATCGTCAGACCGGCGCAGGGCAGGGTTAATTCCGTTTGTGGATCGTTGAATTCCACCCGCCGCCAGTCGCCGCCTTCCCGCCAATGCAGGATGGCGCCGATCCGATCCTGCTCCAGTAGCAGATAGCCTTGCAGGCTGTCCAGCCGGGCGTAGGCAAAGAGCTTTTCCCGCTGGTCGGTCCGGGCGGTCCCGCTGGACAGCACTTCGACGATTAGACAGGGCCGGGTGCGGTAGTACGGATCACGATCGTTGGGATCGCAGCAAACCATCAGATCGGGGTAGTAGAAAATGTCCGCGCCCAGTTCCTTGAGATGCAACTTGACATCAGCGAAAAAGACTTGGCAAGGCGAGCCGCGCAAGTGAGCCAGCAGGCGCGCGAACAGATTACCCGCAATTTGATTGTGCCGGGCGCTGGCCCCGGCCATGGCGTAAATTTCGCCGTTGATATACTCGTGCTTGATCTCACTGCGTTCCTCGAAGGCGAGATAGTCTTCAACGGACAGCCAACGGGGTTGGAGTTGCGCGGACATCGGGTTTCTCTCCTTCCGGTTTCCTGTCAGCCGCACGTCGTTCCCGCGCGGACTAAGAGCGTGCAATACGGATTTTGAAATTTCCCCCTCCTTGGTCAAGGAGGGGTGGCGCACTTCATGGTTGTGTATTCTGCTCAAAAACTGAAAAGCCCTGGATCAGGCCAGATGATCGCGCCGATAGTTTTCGTTCAGCAGGTAGCCCCGACCGGTGGGGTCTTTGACCACAAAACCGGCTTGCTCCAGCTTGTTGAAGGTATAACGCACCTTGCGATAGAAGGTATCGAACGCCTTGATCTCGTTCATGGCTCCACCGCCATTCTGCGCCCAGAGAAAAAAACTGGTTTGCTTGGCGCTGGCGGTTCGATCCTTGGAGTAATGATTGAATCGGTAAACCACGCTCAGGACGCCCTTGACGAAGTTATCCAGGGCATCGAAAAAGGTTCCAAACAAGGCGCGTAATTCATCCAAATAATCCTGCTTCATCAGTTCCCGGTCCACGATATAAAGAGAATACAAGGCGGGACTTTTCGGGTGTTTGTCAATTAACCGAGCCTGCTCCAGCGCCAATAGCTCCTGGTAATGGTTGTTATCGGGCGTCAATAGAATGGTATGACGCAGCAGTTCATTGTCCCATTCGGATTTGATCAGGTAGGCCAATACCCGTTTCTGATTTTCGGTGGGTGCCAAGCCCTTCAGTTTATTTTCCAAATAGGCGTCGAATGAAGCGAACAGCCGCTCCATTCGCTCGTCCAATAGCTTGCCTGCGCGGATGAACAGACGAACTTCTTCCTGATGAAGTCGATAATAGGGTAAATCCATCTTATCCGACAAACAGAGATTGACCAGAGTCGCCATTCCGATGCCTCTCCCTTCCCACTTGCGAAAAACCCGCAATACATCGGCCAGTTTGGGATTGCGGGGCTTGGCTTCGGGAATGATGCGACGCAAGATGGGTCCATGAGCAGTCTCTATAAGCAAATGCCGACGGAAAGCACCCGGATTCATGATCGACAGGTACTCTCCAGGTTTGATGGTGATAATCACCTGCCGGTCGATGGTGTAATCGCGGTGAGCGAGTGCGTTATTGACGGTCTCGCGCAAGACGTCGTCGGGATATTGCGGCCGATAACTACCGCCGGCCGCCACGCTGACGCCCACCTGGATATTGCGCAGCAGATAGGCCAGACTTCTTTCCATCAGGGGCAGGATGTTGTCGCACAGGTCCTGTTTGTCCTGGGCAATCTCCTGGGGAACATCCACGTAACCATGGACCTGACTGCGAAATCCCAGAAAGTCGCCGGGATATTTGCCGCAGACCAGCATCCCCAGAGTGGTAACCTTGCCGTCCTTCATGAAGTGTTTTCGCTCCAGGAACGGAATGGCGGTCCCCAAATCGGGTTTTATGGTTTCGACCCTGACGGTTCGATTCAATTGCTGGATGTATTCGTTCAGTTGATCCAGATCGAGATCGTTCAGGGTTACTCCAGAAACAATCTTTAATTCCCGCGCATGTAGTGCCTCTTCCTTGAATTCTTCCTGCGCCTCGATTTCAGTGTCCTTGAGCTTGTGGTCACCGGTGAGAACGCGGCGATACGCCTGGCGTTGATAGAAGCAATATTTCTGGTCGGCGGCCAATTCATCCACATACACCACCGCCACGCGCTCGCCCAGGAACAGTTTGAGTTCCATGGATGGAAGGCAGTCGCTCAAATTGAGCGGGCGGCCATCGCGATCAGTGAATAATCCGGCGAGTTCCTTTAGCTTAGGCTCAGCGTGTTCCTGATAGCCGGTAAAGACATAATGCCTTTCCGCGCCCTGACCTTCCTCCTTCACACCCAGAATCAGGATACCTCCTCGGGTATTCAAGAACGCATTGACGCTTTTGTAACATTCGCGCCATTGGCCCCCATCGGCGGGAACAGGCTTTATTTCCAAGGTATCGGATTCCAGGTCCTCGAAACGTCCCTGACCGATCAACTCCGCCAGCCTGGCGAGCACACGATCAACCAGCGAAATCATCGAGAAATTCCAATCAGGGCTTAGCCTTGGGTAAAATCCGCGCGCCAATGGATTCACCGGAAGAGCGGCGGCGGGTTCGGCGCTCAAAGCGCGATCCGTCGAATCGCCAGATTCTCCAAATCCTTGCGGCCCACGCCCATCTCGTGCGCGATGCCGATATAGCTCACCGCGTCCGGCTCCAAGCCGAATAGCTTGGCCGCCGCCGCGTCCGCCGTCACCAGATCGGTCGAGAGCAACAGCGAACGCAGGTTGGCGACATCCGCCGCCGACACGCCGCGCGGCCCGTGGCGCATCAGCACGTTGTAGGCATCCACCACATTCAAATCGGGCTTGCGGTAACTGGCGAAATCGGCGATGCACTGGTGCAGGTTGTTGGAATGCCACTCGCCGCGATCCCAGACCACCCCCATCAGGTTCTTCATCGCCACCGTCAAGGTGGCTCCGCCGTGACTTTTGAGCACTGGGACATTGATGAACACGTCGGCCTGCAATACCAGTTCGTGTTCCTTGGTCTCATGCAACCGGCGTCCCTTGGGCACCGCGACCGTCTGGAAATAACTCTCGCTGTTGCCTGGCGCCAGCTTGCCGCCGGCATCCTTCACCGCCTGCTCGATGCCGCTGGTCCGGTAGCTGTCGCGCCAGCCGTCGCAGGTGTGATCGAACACGTAAACTTCCTTCGCGCCGGCTTGCAGGCAATGCTCGATGATGCGGCGGACCAGGCGGGGGTTGGTGTTG
>JAVMKH010000212.1:0-520 GCA_031732935.1 Candidatus Contendibacter sp. | reverse complement strand
TTCCAGCCGATGTTGGGCTTGACCACCACGGTCTGGCCCTTCTTGACGAAGCGCCCCATCCCGCCCAGGGCTTGAATGCCGTTGTCGAACAGCGCCTCCGGCTCGCCATTCTTGACCGCCGCCAACGCGGGCGGGCCAGCGGCTTCCCCCGCCTGAAGCAGACGGCCAACGCCTCCCAGCGCCAGACCGGCGCCGGTCCACGCCCCCGCGCCGAGGGCCTTGAGCAGGGTTCTCCGTTGCATAGCGGAATTCCTCGTGATGGGTTAGCGAGACGGGGAGACGGGGAGACGGGAAGTTCGGTTTCCTGTTCCCGATGCGCTACTGGCCACTCCCCACGCTCGATCAGAACCGGAACCGTCGCAGGATGGTGAGCGACGACAGCGCGCCGACCAGCTTGCGATCCGGTCCCACCACCGGCAGGCGCAGATACCCTTCCGACAGCAGTTTCAGGGCATCGAGCAACGGCGCTTCCGGATCGACCGACGGATGGGCATTGGCGAAATCGCCCACCTTGCGGTGC
>JAVMKH010000211.1:2835-10553 GCA_031732935.1 Candidatus Contendibacter sp. | reverse complement strand
ATACCGTTTGGCATAGGGCGTAGGTTGGGCAAAAGCGGAGCGTTGCCCAACAATTAGGTCGGGATGTTGGGTTTCACTACGTTCAGTCCAACCTACTAAAAGCCACCAAAAGCTCAATATTCATTCGGAAATGGTATCATTACCTAAGTTGAGGATAAATGAGGCGGGGTGGCGCTGACGATGGCTGGCCCGCCTATCCAAAAAGCGGAAGTTTCGCCAGGGCGACGCGCGACAGCCAGGGCAACAAGTCTCATTTTGGCTATTTTTGTCAATTCGTTGCGGGTTCAGGATGGGAAGCTCCAACCCATCGGGGGTAAGAGGCGCCAGAACGAGAATTGTTGCGGCCAAAGGCTCAACAGGGTGGTGATGGAAAGTAGCGATTTCATTCGCTTGATAAATCTGGTAATGGCGATTTGATCCCGCTCGTCAACCGGTTCGATGCGTTGATCGCACCAGCGTTTTTAAAGAAGGGTGGTCGGGAGCGCAGCGGGGCAGGGTCAGGATAAAGGTGGTTCCCGCCTTGGGGGTGCCATGGACCTGAATGGTTCCACCAAGCATCCCTGTAACCAAGTTATAAACGATGTATAAGCCCAAGCCACTACCACCACTGCCCAGTCGGGTGGTGAAGAAGGGGTCGAAGATGCGATGCCGGATCGCGTCCGGGATGCCGGCGCCGTCGTCGCTGTAGCGCAGCCGGATGGGGTCGGCGTCCAATGAGGCGGCTTCGATCCGGATACAGCCGGCCTCCCCGCCCGCGAAACCGTGGATGAGGGAGTTGCTGACCAGATTGGCGATGACCTGCTCCAGCGGGCCGGGGTAGCTGTCCAGCTCCAGGCCGGGGGCGATGTCCAGCTCGATGCGGTGGGCGGTGCGCCTGAACTGAGGTTTCAGGGTAATCAGCAGTTCCTCGACGGTCTGGCGCAGGTCGAAGCGGCGGCGGCGGGCGCTGGTCTGGTCGACGGCGACCTGCTTGAAGTGGCCGATCAGGTCGGCGGCGCGAGCGGCGTTGCGCTCCAGCAGGTCCACCGCTTCCCGGCCCCGGTTCAAAAACCTTTCCACTTGGGAGCGACGCAGGGCGCCGGACTCGACGGCGGCGGCGAACTCGCGCAGATGCTCGCCCAAGGTACCAGCGATCACCCGAGCGTTGCCTAGCGGGGTGTTGAGTTCGTGGGCGACGCCAGCGACCAGGCTACCCAGCGCCGCCAATTTTTCGGACTGCACCAGTTGGTCCATCGCTTGGCGCAGATCGGCGGTGCGTTCGGCGACCAGTTCCTCCAGGTGCTCCCGGTGCCGCTGCAATTCCGCTTCCGCCCGCTTGCGCTCGGTGATGTCGAGAATCACGCCGATCAATCCGCGAACGCAGTGGTTGGAATCGGCGAACGTGGCCTTGTGGAAAACCACGTCATGAGCGGCACCTTGAGCGTCGATCACGCGCGATTCGTAAACCTGCGGAACCGGGTGTTGGAGGATTTCGAGATCTTTCGCGTGATAGATTTCGGCCAGTTCTCGGGGGGCAAGATCGAATACGGTTTTGCCAACCAGTTCCTGGTGCTTCTTGCCATAGAACACCGTAAAGGCTTCGTTGAAGCCGAGATAACGACCTGCCGCGTCCTTGTAGAAAACCGGTATGGGGATGGCGTCGAGCAGCGTGCTCAAAAATTCCCCGGTCTCCTGCAACCGCGCTTCGCTCGCTTTCAACGAGTCGAGCAGCGTGTCCCGCTCCGCCACGCTCCGCGCCAGCTTGATGTTGCCGTAGCTCAGAGTCGAGAACAGGTAGGCGAATCGAGCGTAGAACGCCATGACCGTGCCGACCTGGTCCCGACTCCAGCGCGGCGTCCGGTCCAGCGCGGCGAGATACTCTTGTTCGTCGAAGCCGTATCGTCGGGCCTGGGCGCGGAAGAGTTCGCGATCCGGCGGTTCGTCGTCGAAGAAGAACTGCCCCAGAAACAGGTTGCCCAAGTGCCGTCCGCCCACCACGATGGGCGTGGCGATGTCGTACATCTGGTTCTTACAGCGGTAGAGTTTGAACGTGCCCGGTTCTACGCCGCGCGACAACTCCATGTCGCTTTCGAGGCAGTTCTGGCAGGTGATCGGATGGACCCGGTGAAATTTTACGCAGATATCCTGCCAGCCAGTGCTGACCAGCACCCGCCCCCGCAGATCGATGATCCCCACGCCGATCCGCGTGAGCTTGAAGAATTCGTCCATCGTGGCCTGGAGGGCCGGCACGTCGAGAATATCGGCCAATTCCAGCGTGCCGATGTCGCCTTCGGGGGATAAAAGGCTGTCCAGTTTCGCCCGGACGCGCGCTTCGCTCTCGCGCAACGCCTCTTCGGCGCGCGCGCGCTCGGTAATATCGAATATAAGAGACAACAAAACATTCCGCTCGCCCAGGTGGATGATTTCCACCGACCAGAGCACTTCTCGAACGTCGCCCGTCTTGGTTCGAAAGCGCGTCGGCATTTCCCGAAAAACCCCATCCGTGCGGAGCTGTGCGATCATCCGTTCGCGCGTGCCCGGATCGACCCAGACGCCGAGTTCCGTGGAGGTGTGGCCGACCATCTCCTCGCGGGTATAGCCCAACATGCGCTGCACTTGCGCGTTGGTGTCGAGGAAGCGGCCGGTGTCGATTTCGGTAATGGCCATCGGCGCCGGGCTAAGATGGAAAGCCTTGGTGAAACGCTCCTCACTCTCCCGCAGCGCGGCTTCTGCTCGTTTGCGGTCGGTGATGTCGCGCACGATAGCCCACATGCCGGTCGGCTGGTTAGCCGCATCGCGTAGCAAAATCGTGCGTAGTTCAACCGGAAAAATGCTTCCATCTTTCCGGCGATATTCCTTCTCGTAAACGTCCGAATATCCTCGCTCCAGCACTTGTTTTTCCACGATTTTGGCTTCGAAGGCATGCCATTTCTCGGGAGTGAGGTCCTGATAAGTCAATTGGCGCAGTTCTTCTTCCGAGTAGCCGAGCATCGCTTGATAGGCAGAGTTGAATTCCAGAAGAACGCCAGTCATATCGACGCTGACGAAGGCGTCCCGCATGGACTCGTGAAGGCGACGGTACTTGGCCTCGCTTTCCCGCAAAGCCTGCTCCGCCTGTATACGGACGGAGATATCCCGGACGATCAGCATTCCGGTTTGCTGATCGTCCACCGTGACCACCTTGATCCAGCCGTCCAGGGTATGCACCGCTCCATCCGCGCACCCGTATTTGGCCTGCACCAAAATTGACTGCCCCGGTCTTGCGATCGCTTCCAGCGCCATTTCGCCAAAAGTGGGATGGAGTTCCGAAAGATGAACCCTTTGCAGGCTTTCCCCAAGGTGCTTCAGGGTTTGGCGCGCCGTAGTATTGGCGTCCACCACCCGCAAGCTGGCCACATCGAAGACGAGGATGAGTTCGCTGCTCTGGTCGAGGAGTTGGCGGAACCGTTTTAGCTCCGCGTATTGCTGCTGAAGTTCCGGGTAGTAGCTTTTGCGGACCGAACGCTCGCCGAGACCAATAATTTTCTCGCGCAACGCATCCCAGTCTTCGGGCAGTTCAGAGCGCCTCTTCATAAACGGCCTGAATGTCTGCTGCCTTGGCCCGACGCGGATTGGTGACCATGCAGGGATCGACCACCGCCTTGCGCGCTAGCTCTATCACATCATCGGTTCTGATCCGACGATCGCCGAGGGTGCCGATCACGCCCGCCGTGCACCGGAATTCGGCAACGACATCGAGAATCTTTCGGCGCCGCGTTTTCAAGGTCATGCCGCGCAAATCGATGCCCATAACTTCCCCAATCTTGGTAAAGCGTTCGGGTTCGGTGTCGAAGTTGAACGCCATGACCCGATCAAGCAGTAAAGCGTTGCATTCTCCATGCGGCAGATCCTTATAGCCGCCGAGACTGTGGGCCATGGCGTGTACCGCGCCCAAGCTGGCATTGGAAAAGGCGAGGCCAGCATGAAGACTGGCCAACATCACACGCTGCCGCAGTTCGATATCGTGGGGTCGAGTGATCGATGCATGGAGATTCTCGTGGATGAGGCGGACGGCCTCCAAAGCATGCAGGTCGGTGACGGGGGAATGGGCGACCGACACGAAAGCTTCGACGGCGTGGACCAGTACATCAATACCGGTACATGCTGTCAGATAGGCGTTCTTGGTGACTAGCGTTTCCGGGTCGATCAACGAAATGTCTGGCACTACGGCCTTGCTGATGATGGCAATTTTCGCCCGCTCCTCGGTGTCGGTGATGATCGCGAACTGAGAGACATCGGCGGATGTTCCAGCGGTGGTTGGAACGCAGATCAAGGGGGGTGCCGGTTTGACGATCTGATCTATTCCTTCGAAATCCAAAATATGCCGGCCGCTGGCGGTGACCACGCCGATCCCTTTACCGCAGTCCATGACGCTGCCGCCGCCGACGCAGACGATGATGTCGCAGCGATTTTCGAGGAAAATCGCGGCACCCTTCATGACTTCGTGGTCCCGCGGATTGGGAGAGATTTCGGCAAAACGCGTGCATCGAATGTCCTCCTCGGCGAGGACCGCTTCCACCTCTCCGGCCCAGCCAGCCGCGATCAGGCCGGGATCGGTGACCAGCAGCGCCCGGTGCGCACCATAGAGTTTGGCGTAGCGGGCCACGAGTTTGCGGCTTCCGGTGCCAAAAACGAATTCCGGTGCAACGAATTTGCGTAACGCCATCATCGTGTCGGTCATGGAAATCTCCTGGCTCGAACACGCATCATCGCAGTCCTTCGATACCCGAAAGCCTCCATTTCTGTTTGCCCGCAATATCGTTGGGATTGGCGGGAAAGACACCGTTGTCCGATGGAGGGCATTACCTCTTTAACGCTCGTCCTTTTTCAAAAGGTCGGGAGGCGAACTTCGTCGGAGGAAAGCAATACTGCGTCGGGCTAGCGAATCGGAGCAGTTCGAGGCAAAACGAAAGTGAAAACCGTGCCGTGGCCGGGTTTACCGCAAACCCGAACGGTTCCACCCAAAACCCCGGTGACCAGATTATAGACGATGTACAGCCCCAGCCCGCTGCCGCCCTGGCCCAGCCGGGTGGTGAAAAATGGCTCGAAGATTCGTTTCAGTATCGTTTCCGGGATACCGATCCCGTCGTCGGCGTAGTCGAGCTGGACGCGGTCGGACCCGAGCAGCACGGCACCGATGCGGATCAGCCCGGCCTCGATCCCGGCGAAACCGTGGATCAGGGAGTTGGTGACCAAGTTGGTGACGACCTGCTCCAGGGGGCCAGGGTAGCTGTCCAACTCCAGGCCGGCTGGAATATCCAGCTCGATGCGGTGGGCGGTGTGCTTGAACTGGGGTCGCAGGGTGGCGAGCAGCTCTTCGACGGTCTGGCGCAGGTCGAAACGGCGGCGGCGGGCGCTGCTCTGGTCCACCGTCACCTGCTTGAAGTGGCCGATCAGGTCGGCGGCGCGAGCGGTGTTGCGTTCGAGCAGGTCGACCGCTTCCCAACCGCGCTTGAGGAAGGCATCCACCTGGGAACGGCGCAGAACGCCAGACTCGACGGCGGCGGCGAACTCGCCCAGGTGCTCGCCCAAGGCACCGGCGACGGTGCGCGCGTTGCCCAGCGGGGTGTTGAGTTCGTGCGCGACCCCGGCGACCAGATGGCCCAGCGCCGCCAGCTTCTCGGCCTGCACCAGTTGGGTCATGGCCTGGCGCAGCTCGGCGGTACGCTCGGCGACCAGCTCCTCCAGGTGTTCCCGGTATCGTTGCAGTTCCTCCTCAGTCCGCTTGCGCTCGGTGGTGTCGAAGAAGATACCGCTCCAGAGGATGCTGCCGTCGGCCTGTCGCTCGGGCCTGGAGATGCCCTGGTGCCAGACGATGTCCCCGCGCGCGGAGCGCAAGCGGTATTCATGGCGCCAGGGCTCGAGGGTCCGCGCCGAGCGGGCCACCGATTCCTCGAAGCCGGGCCGGTCTTCGGGAAGAATCAGGTCGACCAGGGGCGCGGCACTCTCCCGCAGCACCTCCGGCAGCACGCCGAACATGTCCCAACACCAGGCGCTGGCGTAAGGGAAGCAGCTTGTACCATCCGGACGCAGCAGGAACTGGTAGATCATGGCCGGCGCGTCCGCTGTCGTCTTGGCAAGCAGGGCCTCGCTGGCCCGCAAGGCCTCCTCGGCCCGCTTCCTCTGGGTGATGTCCTGGATTGTGCCGATCATCCTGATCGGGACGCCGCTTTCGTCGAATTCGAGTTCGCCCAGGCTATGGACCCAGCGCTCGTGGCCGTCGTCGCGTCGGACGATGCGGTATTCCTTGTCGAATTTGTTGTGCTGGGTCAGGACGTGATCGGTCAAGTGTTGGCGCATTTCTTCCTTGTGGTCCGGATGAACCAGTTCGATCCAGCCGCTCGTGGTTTTCGGGAAGGCGTCATCGACGCCGAATATCTGGTCCAGCTTCTCGGAGCTGACCCAGGTGCCCGTCCGGGCGTCGAAATAGTAGGAACCCAGGTCTCCCACCTCTTGGGACCTTCTGAGGAAAAATTCACTTTCCTTGAGTGCCGCATCAGCCCGTTCGCGCTCGAGCCGGGCGCGCAGCACGGCGATGCCGAACGCCAGATCGTTGGCCAGTTCGCTCAACAAGTCGATTTCTTCAGCACCGAACGCATCCGGCAGCGACGAGTAAATGCCCAAGGCCCCGAAGATCTGGTCGCTGGCCGTCAAAGGCAGGGCGCACGCGGCCGCATAGTCGCGCTTTGCCGCTTCCGCGCGCCAAGGCGCGAACCGCGAGTCGCTGGCGATGTTCTGGACGAGGCTGGGGCGTCCGGTGCGAATGGCGGTGCCCATAGGACCAAGACCGCGTTCGTCGTCCACCCAAGTGATATTCAGGTATTGCAGATAGCCATCCTCGAATCCGGCGTGCGCTATCGGCCGTATCGTTTTGGACGCATCCTGTTCCGCGTAACCCACCCAAGCCATGCGGTAACCGCCCTCCTGCACGACGATTGTACAAATCGTGGTCAGTAATTCCATTTCATCGGTGGTGCGAATCAACGCCTGGTTGCAGTCGCTGAGCATCCGAAGCTGCCGGTTGGTGCGCCGGATGGCTTCTTCCGCCTGTTTGTGCGCGGTAATGTCCTGGTATGTACCCAGAATGCCGAAGATGACGCCATCCGCATCCCGAAGCGGGACCTTGGAGGTTCGCAGCCAAATATGGCGACCGTCGGGCGTCGCCTGGGGCTCTTCGTAGTCAAGCTTTGATTTGCCGGATTCCAAAACTTGCTTATCGTCGCTTCGATAAAGGTCGGCCTGTTCCCACCAACCCATCTGGTAATCGTCTCGACCCACCATCTCGTCGGGCGAATCGACGCCAGTATCGAGCGCGAAGGGTCGATTACAGCCCAAATATCTCGAATGACGATCTTTCCAGAATACACGCGCGGGAATGGTATCGAGGACGGTTTGCAGAAGATTCCGGGATTGTCGCAACGCTTCTTCCACTCGCTTGCGCTCGGTGATGTCGATGACGATGCCCTGGTAATGCGTGACTTCCCCCTCCGCGTTGCGTTCGACGACGACCCGGTCATCAATCCAGCGCACGGTGCCGTCCTTGGCGACGATTCGATATTCCTGCTGGAATTGATCCACGCCCCTTTCGGAATACCCCCGCACCTCCTGGCAGATTCGTTCCAAATCCTCATAGTATACCAACGAAATAAGGTGATTTCCGAAAAACAATCTCCCCATTCAGATAGAATTTGCTCACTCCC
>JAVMKH010000211.1:0-2825 GCA_031732935.1 Candidatus Contendibacter sp. | reverse complement strand
GACATCTTGGTTCGGCCTGCATGATGGGTAAAATCTTTGTCGGAAATGGCCTAAAGTGAAACGATCCATCGAGGAGTTCCCCGGGGGAATAACCGAGCTGTTTGACGTTATGCGAGACGAATGCCACGGGCCAACCGTCTTCGGCTTTCCAGCGGAACAGCATCACCGGACTGTTTTCCACCACTAGGTTCGCCTGCCGTAGCGCCTCCTCGCTCCTCCTGCGGTCGGTGATGTCGATGTTTAGCCCCACGATGCCCCTGATTTCACTGGCATCCTCGATTGGCGCAATGATGTTATGAATGAAACTCTCTTCATCATGGATAGTGACACGCACCTCTTCATCGACGATCTGGCCGGCAAGGGCCTTGCGATTGTTCTCGTTCCAATGTGCCAGCGTTGCCGCGTCGTCGGTGACGTCATCGGGGCATTTGCCAACCATGTCTCCCCAATGTTTCCTGGAGACTGAGTTTTGCAGAGCATAGCGACCATTGACACCGATCAGGAAAAAGTCGAAGGGGATACATTCGATGGCGGCGCGCAAACGCGCTTCGCTCTCCCGCCGCGCCTCTTCGGCCCGCTGGCGCTCGGTGATGTCCACCGTTACGCCTATTACCTGAAAAGAACCATCGACAGCCCGCACGGGGTTGGCGTAAACGTCGAGAAAGACCTCCCCAATCCGCGTGTTGAATCGCACCGATTCTCCGTTGAGGGTGCGGCGGGCATAGTCGCAGATCTCGGGATAGTCGCGGTAAAGCTCGAATACGGACCGACCGACCGCTTCGCCGGCTGCCCGCCCGATGCCGGCCAACCCTTTGCCTTCGCTGAAGGTAAAAATACCGCGCTCGTCGAACTGGAAGAGGACCACCGGGGCATTGCCGATCACGGACCGAAAACGTGCCTCGCTGGTCGCCAGGTCCCGCTCGCGCTGGCGAATGGCGAGCGACATCCGGTCGAGATCGCTCGCCAAACCGTCGAATTCCCGGATCCGGGAATTCGGCCACGGTTGGTCGTAGTCGCCTTCGGCGATGGCATGGGCTTGTTCGGCGTAGCGACCGATGCGCCGCGCGAAGCCGCGAGCCAGCCCCCACGCGACGAGGGTTGCCAACGGCAGGGCCACCAGCACGCCGGCCACCAGCACCCACAAGGTGGACAAAAACGGTCGGAACGCCTCGCTGCGGGGTTGCGCGACCAGCACGATCCAGTCGAGTTGCGGAACGGTGACCGGGATGCCGACGAACCGTTCGCCGTCCCACTCGAAACTGCGGGTCGCGAAGCGCCCTTCCGAGGCATCGCGGACGATGGGGAGGTGGCCGAGACTAGGCTGCTGGCCATTCAGGGCGGCCCGGGAATGGGCGATGATCTGGCCTTGGCGGTCGAGGATCATCGTCACGATCCCCGATTCGGCGGGCGAACGACCGATGAATTTCGAAAGCCGATCGATGGCGATCTCGCCGACGAGCGTGTGCTCGGCCACCGGAATCGCCAAGGCCACGGCGAGCTGGCCGGTCACGGCGGACAGGAAGGTCTCCGACCACACTGCCTCGTTCCGCTCGCGCGCCTCGCGCAGGATGGCCCACTTGGCAAGATCGAGCCCCAACAGATCATCGCGATGGTGGCGCTCGGCCTGAGGCAGACCGACCGAGTACGTCGAATCGTCCGAATCGATGATGTAAATCGCCGCGAACATGTAGCCCGTTTCGGCATGCGCGTCCAGATGACTAAACCAATGCGACGCTGGGAGGCCGCGCTGGTGGTTGCGGAGGTCTTCCGCGACGACGCGCAACTCGCGCTCCGCACCGAGCAGGTGAATCTCGATTTGACCGGCGATGGCGCGAGCCAGGGTCTGATAGTGGATTTCGAGGTCCGCACGCAGTTGCGGTAGCAGCACCCCCAGGATGAGGGCGGCCACCACCGCCAGCGGAACCAGTCCCGCCAACATGATGCGCAACGCCAGCCAAAGCCGCAGGGGTCGGGCAGAGAACATGGCTTTACTCGACCAACATGAATTGGCTGTCGCGCGCGACCGTGATGCGAGGGCTCCGCTTCATCTCGCCGAACTCGTTAAAGATGATCGGTTCCTGGACGTCATCGAAGCAGCGCATGGCCAGCACGATATCCTCGATGCTGTGCCCCGCCTGGCGCTGGGCGAGCGCGTCGAGCACCACGTTGGCGGCGTCGAAGGCAGCGATGCCGCCAACGCCGGGCTCGAGATGAAACCGGTCGCGGTGTCCTGGTAAAAGGCTAGGTAACGCGGCGCGGTGCTGGTGCGGTCGAAAGGTTGCACCATGACCACTCCCTCTACCGCCTTGCCACCGAGTTCGATTAACCGTTCGGTGGCCGCCCACTCCGAAGCGATGATGAGAGAATTTTTATCGAGCTTACGAATTTGCTGGCACAACATCGCCGTATCCATCGAGGTGGCGATGATCGACACACCATCGGCCGGCGTCGCCAACAGGTCTTGCAAAACCCTGACCTCGTCGGCGATGGGCACCACGCCGAGATCGGCCATCCGGCCGGAGGTGCTGCCCACGAAGCCGATGCCTAGAACGATGATTGCCCAAGCCCAGCTTTTTGCACCCGCTCGTCTAAGTGGTTTACCGTTCAAGCTCGACCCCCAATCGACGGTACGCCATCGATCAACGATGCCGAGTCGCACCATCGTGTTTGGGTCATTTCTGTCGGAACCGAGCCTCTCGCTCCTTGCCCGCGCTGCTCACAATCGTCGCAATTGCGCGGCATTCAACAAAAACACCCCTTGGCCGCCACGCTCGAATTCCAGCCAGGTGAACGGCACGTCGGGAAACGCCTCGCACAGGGCGTAC
>JAVMKH010000210.1:0-10553 GCA_031732935.1 Candidatus Contendibacter sp. | reverse complement strand
AGAGGCACTACCTTAAATTCGACCCAAAATTGTCTGGACATGGGGTCCACTTCACCGCTTCCGCTAGCGCGTACCCTCGATGAGCATCTGGCGATGCTAGGCGGGCAGGAACAGCCGGCGGAAATCATCGACATCGCAGTACAGGTCTTCCAAGTGCATGGGGGTGACTCCTGAAACGATGAAGGTGATCACCGGGAACCTTAGCAGGTTCCGCTCCAAGGGCCATCTCCCATCCTTATCCAGAACTCACGTTACATTATCACTACAGTCCGAAGTCGTGAATTTTGAGGAGGCTAGGCAACGGCGCGCAAGCCGTTGATTTGGCGGAGAGGGTGGGATTCGAACCCACGTGGGGCGGTTAAGCCCCCATCCGATTTCGAGCGCGGTATAAGGCTTTTCCAAACAACCAATTAGGCGCGTATCCCCTACAAAATCAACCTTATACCGCGTTCATCCACTTGAAATCCTCATGGCGTCGCTACAAAATCACAACAGTCTTTCACCGAAATAGCATTCCTCATTCTCCCTCCTTCATCGCCGCTCGCAATGCCCGCGCCCGTCGGCGCGATCCATTGCCAGCCGTCCGGCCCGGCCCCGTTGTATGGGTGCCGGTGTCTGCGGTTTGAGCTGTCAGGGGCGACGCGTAGCGCGCCGCCGGGGTGGCGCTCCCGCGTGCGATGGCATCGCGCGAGGTTGCAACAATGACTGAAGGCTCAATGACCGTTGACGCGGTGATAAACTGGATGGGCAGAATGCTGATCACGCAGAGAATAACCATGCAAATCAAATTTATGGCCGCTATATGTACAGGTCTATACGTTATTTCAAATTCAGTTATCGCTGAAGAGTGCGGTAGTCGATCAGAAGATTCGATTTTTATTATGGATTGCCTTTCAGCGCGTTATAAGGCAGCCGATCAAGAATTAAACGCGATATACAGTGAAGCAATGAAATCGCTTTCAAGCGATGGAAAGAAGAAACTTAAAGAAAGTCAAGAAGCATGGCTTAAATATCGTGATGCCAGCCTTGCATTTATAACGGAAGTCAACAGAAACACAGGGTCTACCGGTAATTTTATAATTGAGGACTACAGAGTAACTCTTGTGAAGAAACGAGCTTCAGAATTGAAGTATATACTGAGCGGCCCCGATGCGGGTCCAGCCGAATGGTAACCCGATCAAACGCGATCAGAACAGCAACGGTTACAAACCTCAACGGCAAAGCCCGTTCCCCGCCGCGACTGAATCGCTTTTTACCGGTCCACCGCAGGGGCAGATGGGACAAACCGCCTTGCGGTCCTTTATCCCGCTCGCACGACCGGTAAGTCATCCCACCGAGTTGGGTAGGCCGGCGGGCGGCAGTCCTGACGCATGGCCCAGAACCGGTCGAAGCTTTCACGGGCCGTACGCAGGGTGCCCCGGCCCCAGCGGGCGTTGATCCGATCCAGCACCGCCCACCAAGCCGCCGCGCGGGCATCGCCGGCCACCGCGAACAGATCGGCCTGGGCGCGCGCCGCTGGACTCAGGTCCAGCAACATCACCCCGGTCCCCTGGTAGCATCGGCCCGGCTGAACCAGGGCCGCGACCCCCTGGCTGGCGGCGGAGTTGGGCGGCGGCGCGGGCGACGTGGTGGGCGACGGCCGATTGCAACTCCATCAGGTCGGACACCGGCCGGCCGAACGAGCGGGAGACGACGATTTCCTGCTTGGACGCTTTGCGCCGTATTCGGCAATCCCGCCGGGCGGGCAATGGTTGTGATGAGCCAGGGAGCTAAACTTTAACAGAACGCCGCCCGGTCCTCGTGGAAGAAAGGATCCTGCTCAAACCCTGTTGTTATCGGCAGATCCGCTTGACGTCTCGGCTGGTCTGCCCTATGCTTTGAGTACATTTGTACTCTATTCGACGCCCCCAGGCCCAAACGGTTAACGGGTGGTTTCGTTCCCATCGGAGGTAATCCCCATGTCCGCATCCGTCGCCGCAGCGCCTCTTGCACGAGCGATTCCGCCCTGGCTGGAGTTGGCCCTTGACCGCGCGCCAGACGCCGAACCGGAATTCGGCTGGCCGCTGCTGGCGACGCCGGTGCCGGCCGGCTTTCCCTCTCCCGCCGATGATTTTGTCGAACGCCGCCTGAGCCTGGACGAGCACCTGATCCGCCACCCGGTGAGTACCTTCCTGCTGCGGGTCAGCGGGGACTGCTTGGCCGGGGCCGGGGTTCACGACGGCGATTTGCTGGTGGTGGACCGGGCCGCGCCGCCCAGCACCGGCAGCCTGGTGGTGGCGGTGGTGGACGGGGCGTTCGCCCTGCGCCGGCTGGGCCGCGACGCCCAGGGACGACGGGTGTTGCAATCGGCCCATCCCGAGGCCCCGGACCGGTCGCTTGATGCCGGGTCCGACGCAACGATCTGGGGGGTGGTGCGGTGGGCAATTCACCGGTTGTGGCCCGGGCGGGACCGCTCGCCCTGATCGACGCCAACCATTTCTACGTGGTCTGTGAGCGGGTGTTCGATCCGCGCCTTGAAGGTCGACCGGTGGTGGTCCTGTCCAACAACGACGGCGTGGTGGTCGCTCGCTCACCGGGAGCCAAGGTGATCACCGGAAACCTTAGTGGGTTCCGCTCCAAGGGCCATCCCCCATCCTTTATCCAGAACTCACGTCACGTAAAGGGAAAGGGCGTAGCCGATAAGTCGGAACGGGCAAAGCAAGCCGTTGATTTGGCGGAGAGGGTGGGATTCGAACCCACGTGGGGCGGCTAAGCCCCCATCCGATTTCGAGTCAGACGAAACACCTTTTGAATCAACAACCGGGCGCGGGCTGTCAACCAAATACCGGCTATAGCCGGAGGCCAAAACGACTCGATCAGCTACGCTGTAGCTACGCTGCCATCAGCGGCATAGGTTATTGCACGACCACCCGAACCAGAGCACACCTGCAGTCATCGGACCAAGGCGAAGCGATCCCTCGCGCCACCTCGAACAAGTATCTTCATCATCGCCGCATGGTATCACGCTCGGCGCCGGCGCGGCGCTTCGCCGGCAGTGTTGAGGCCGGATGGCTCCCCTTGATCGCCAGGCGCTCGTTTCAATTTGAAGCAGCGTGAAATCCCCTGTTTCAAATTGAAACCGCCCAAGCGCTCAAAAAATGAGCCGGTACTGATAACTCCTTCATGGATAATACCCTCCGTACCGGGCGCGGCAATGGCATGGAAGATGCCCATGGATTAAAGATGCCTCGTGGCACGGGTCTGCTGAGGCTTGGCGTTAGGCGACCTTGTGTCTAACAGCGAGTATGTCGGTGACAGCCTGCTCAAGTGTCTCCATCAGTGCCTTGCCAACAGCGAAGGCAAGTAGTGGAGGAACCGCGTTGCCAATCTGGCGAAACGATGAATTCATCGCTCCAGCAAATTCGAATCCATCGGGAAAGGATTGAAGACGTGCAGCCTCTCGTACGGAAATCATACGCTGCTGTCTTCCATCGTAGTGGATGTGAGAATACGTATCCTTGCAGAGATGGGCTGTCAACGTCCGGGACGGAGTTTCAGGATCGAGCTTCCACCATTTATTGGGGAACTTGTTCACATCGTATGGCGGAACCGTGGCTTTCTCCAACGCCTTATAGCGAGTAGATCCTGGCTCTAGTGGAACCTTTTCCTGCTGGAGTTTTTCTTCCAGAATTTGGCGTGCTATCCGCAACGCTACCGGGTAATCACCACCTTGAGGCATGTGACCGAAGATTGGAAAATCACGCTCGGTCAGTCGTATCACATTTCCGCTGACACTGTTGGAAGTGGCGAAGCCATTCCAGTTCCGCATCAGCTCGGCATATGCGGAAAGCGCACTGCATTCACGATACGGTAACCTGTCTAACACCTTCTTCCTGCGAAGGATCGATATATCCCGCAGATGATCCGAGATGAACGGAAGATCGGACAGCGCCGCATCGGTGCTTATCGAAGACGGCAGGTTGCTCTTGGGTACTGGAATAGGAGAGAAATGCGAATCCTCCTCTCTGACATGCTTGAGTGCGACCGCACGACTGCTTTCGTAGCCACGCGGCAATTCCATGTAGTGGGTCGGTGAAGGAAACTTTGGGATGATTTTCAAGGTGTCATCTACCGCGATGAGGAAGAGTCGCTCCCGAAGCTGGGGTACGCCATAAAATGCCGCGTTCAGCAACGTGTATCGGGTAGCATATCCGCGCACCTTGAGTTCTCGCGCGATTTCATCCGGCACGTTGCGCCCGCCGAAGTTCATGATGTCAGGCACATTCTCCAGCAGAATGGCCAGAGGTCGGGTCTCATCGACTATCTCCAGGAACCGATGGTAGAGCAAGGCGCGCGGATCATTCTTGAAGGCGTCTTCATCACTTTTAACGGAACGGAGCTTGGATCGACCGATGCGAGCGAATGCTTGGCAGGGAAGTCCCGCGGCCAGAACATCGAAGGTGGTCTGCGGTTTTCCGGGCAATCCGAAGTCCGCGATCAGTTCGTCCATTGACTGTGAAACCATGTCCCGAGAACGGGACCACTGCTTCGAGCGCACAGGGTCATCCGGAGCGAAGTTCCGCGCATATGTGGCATTGGCCTCGTCATTCATCTCCACATGGGCGGCCAATTCGAAGCCAGCCGCCTTCAGTCCGAGGGAGAATCCGCCGCACCCCGAGCAAAGCTCAAACAGCCGTGGCGACGCACCCGAGGCGAGCCTTTCCAGCTTGAGTCCAGCCAGATGTCTGTCACCCGACATGCTTAGCCGCCCCCTTGCTACTCCTCAAGAATTCGGTCAAGCGCAGGCGCAAGATGTCCGCGTTCTGGGTCTCACACTCCCAGACCACCAGGATATCCCAGCCAAGTGTTTCCAGGGCGCTTGCCACGCGTTGATCTCGGGTAACGTTCGCCTCGAACTTCGACTGCCAGAATTTGGTATTCGACTTTGGAGAGTAGGCGTATCGGCACCCTTCATGGCGATGCCAGTAGCATCCGTGAACAAAGACGATCTTTCGATGCGACGGGAAAACCAAGTCGGGACTTCCGGGCAGATCGCGACGATGCAACCGGAACCGGAAACCGAGAGCGTGAGCCAACCGCCGAACCTTCATTTCTGGTCCAGTGTCCTTGTTCCGAATCCGGGACATCAGACTTGAACGCTGCTCAGGTGCCAGGATATCCATGCTTACATCACCATCACTTGGCTGGTAGTTGCACGATTCCTGGTCGTGCCGTATACCCAGTCGAGTGCGAAAGCAGCAGCATCAGCAACTGTTCCCGAAGACGGTATCGAACCTTCCATCCTCCACAACTGGATGCCGGCCGCACGAGGCTGAAGCGGACATTCACGTGCAGACGGAACGGCGTTCCATCGCCATTCACCATCAATACCGGCGATTCCCACTCTGCTCCAGACGCCTTATTACTGCGCTTCAGGTTGGTAGGAATCTCCAACCCAAGGAGATAGGTCAGAGGCCCGCGCCTTTTCTGTGCGTAGTCACAAGCGGCTCCAACTCTGACGAGGCAGGGACGGCACTTTCCGTAATCGGCCTCTTTGATCTTGAATTCTTCCTTCAGCAGCTCGCTGCGGCTTCCATCAAATAGCTGGCGAAGCCGGTCATCGGAATTCCAGATGTTTTCTTCCACATCGACGACAGCCCCCCAGTCGGTAGGAAGAATCGTCTCGGAACCCAGAATCGCCACATGCAGCATCCGGTTGATACGGCCGGCTTCCTCCACCGAAGCATTCTGAAGAGAGTCATCGTTGTATCGCGTAACCGCCCGCGTCCACAGTTCTGCCGTCTCTGGAGCGACCTTCTGATTGATCACCCGGTCAGCGAGAATTGGAGCCAGCGCCGTTGTGATAGCGGTTCTGTGATTGATCCCGACATTCGGACGCCCGACAGCCTCGCGCGCAAGACGGCTGAGGATAGTGTCCAGCGCTCTCGGGTAGGAGTTGCTGACCCGCTCCGCAGCCGGTACCAGTTTCAGCAGTTCTGCCAGCGTGTCACCGGCGGCTGTCAGCACGTCGGCTTCCCATCCGAGAAGAGCGGCAATCTGCGGATTCGCAGTGATTTTATCAAGAATCTCCTTACGCAGCCCTTCGTAGTTAGTTATGGTGCCATCATCGAGGTTGATGAAATTTTCCTTGGCCAGTCCAAGAACCGCTAGTGGGCGTGCATGCGGCCTCTCTGAATCTATGCTTTCATCGAGATAGTCGCGCAGCTCACCGTCCAGGTTCTGAAGCTGGCTCCATACGACCAGGATGAAGGGGCCGCCACTTGCGCTGATATTGCCCTCCAGTATCTCAGCGATATGGGCGAAATGACGCCGATGATCCGTGCTTGCCACGCCGTCTATGAGATGAAGATCCATGAACAGACAGCGCACACCTCTGAAATGGTCAGGTTCGAGTTCTTCTGTCCCGTCATATCTCACTCCCAGACACGGGGCTCCAAGAAGCTGCAACGTCCTGGTGATGGCCAGCAGATGAGTTTCCTTATCGTCTACAACGACAAAGCGCGGTGCCGAGAAGATCATGATTTACCCCCATTGCCGAATACCAGAGCCAACACAGCACCGTCGAAGCCATCCGGCACATTGGCTTCATCCGCATCGGGGAAGGCCAGTCGCCCGCCATTCAGTTCCATGACCATGTTGGTGTAGTAGAGCCCCACTCCCATGCCGTCGGGCCGTCTGCTGAAGAAGGGGCGGGTCAGTCTTTCAGGATCGTCCTGGAAACCAGGGCCGTTGTCGGCAACGATGATTGCCGGCCCCTCTGCGAAATCTCTTTCGATGTTGATATACAGTTTTCGCCTGGATGAATTCGAATTCCAACCTTCGGGCCAACGCACCTGCAACCAGTAGAAGGCGTTATCCAGAAGATTGTTCAGTGCTCCGAGAAGCAGGCCGAACGCAAACCTTCTTTCGATGTCAGGAACATCTTCTTCCAGCGCGGGGCAGTCGAGACTGACTGCGTGGCTTCGGAATCTGACACGGTTGATGTCCCTGGCACGCCGGATGAGCTGCTTCATGCTGTTGGGGCGCTGTTCTCCCTTGCGGAGAAGTTCGCTGAAACCATCGAGGATATGGACCAATTGACGGGCTTGGACCTGTATGAATTCGCGGCTTCGCCCGGCCTCGATGGCGTCATGCAGGACACGGACACCCTGTTCGATTTCGTGAAACACGATGGCCAAGCCCATGCCTGACAGCCCGGCCCGGAGCATCGTGTCCCGCATCTCGTTGTAGTTCTTTTCCGCTTTGTTGATTAGCGGATCGAGTACCTTGGATAGAGGGTGCTTACTGGCGGCTTCCCTCAATGCCTGAAGTGGCTGTGTGATGTTGGCCACTTCGGGGTCATTCCCCTTGCCGGTAATAGTACGAATGTTGTCCTTGTCTATCTTGCGTTCGATTTCAAGAATCGCAAGTGCTCCCAAGACGATCTTTCTGAGCCGGCCATAGGTGGCGTTTTCAACAAACCCTTCTCGGTTCGTCTTCTCAGTAAGTTGATGACTCTGCTCAAGCGAAAGGTCGATCGCACCGACTACAATGTTCCTGCTGATGTTGCGCGTGGGCGTATTGACACGGCGCAGATCAAGACCAAGCCAGTCGTCTCCGGGTTCGCCGTAGTTGTAGATGCGAATGCTGTCCCGATAGACGCGGACACCTCCATTCTCATCCAGAAAGTTCTGGACGAGCTGGCTGTCACCCAGCCTGGTCAGAATCTCGCGGTCGCGGTCAAATACGTAGAACTCACCCGTGACGGTGCCTATACCATCGGAAACCGTCGCGTCCGCCGTAACACGCCTGGGCTTTGCCGATTTGTTTCCCTGATCCGTTCCCAGAAGATCGATATCGCGTTCCTGGGCAATGAGCAGGGTTCCGTTTTTTTCCGACCGCTTTCGCCGTTCAAGTTTGATACCGGTCACACCTCTGAACTCGTATGTCCATTCGAGCACGCCTTTCTTGAAGGAGAAGTTGAAATACCAGGGAGCACGCTTCAGTAGTACATCGACATCCGGAATGCCCGTAACCCAATCCGGATGATCGGGAACCTTCAATTCGGTTTCAAAACGATCAGATCGTTTAGTGAACGGCGACGCAATGGATGTGATCTGTCGAAGCAGACGCCGAACCTCGCCTCGCGACCACGTTACCTCACGCAGTTTGCTGATGGTTAACCTGGTTCCGGTCTTCCCGTTTGTGAAGACCTCCGGCTTCCGGGTCTTTACAACGACCTCCGCATCTGAGAGAAACTGTTTTTCGATCAGAACGGACCAGTCAATATCGACAACACACTCAGGCTGCCCATTGGCACGAGTCACCAGTTCGATGCGATCACCCAGTTTGTGTACCGCGAAACGCCCGAGCCCCTTTTCTCCAAGGGGCAGTCGCTTCAGTTTCGTCCTTTTCAACGCCTTACGCTGAAGCTCTCGATGATCGTGCGCAGGCACGAGCCAGATATCCTTGATCGTTGAAAGCGCCATTCCATCGCCGTCGTCTTCCACGACGATGGTGGGATTGTCCGTTTTAAGTCCCTTCAAAGTTACCGTGACGGTCTCGGCATCGGCGTCGTAAGCATTCTTGACGAGTTCGAAGACGGCCAGACGAGGTGTGCCTATGAGTTGATCGCCAAACAGTTGCAGCAGCCGCGCGCGCGGTCGAAACGGCAGCATCAACCGCGAATCATCGATGGGTATCGGAGATGTTGTCATAATCGTAATTTTCGCCTAGCACACAATTCATGATTCTTCATCATGAGCTTGATGACTCGCTGACTACCGGCACAACCCCTCACACGGCCGCCCGTCCCCATCGCCATCCAACCGGCTTACCCCACATTGCGTGAGGTAGAACCGCGCTTCCTCGCACCTCGTCATTTCGCGGCAGGTGCGCTTGGCCCCGCAGCGCCACGTTCCTTCCGACCGGACCCGCGCCGATTCTGGCCTTGCTACCGCCTTTTCACCGTGCCGTCAGTCCCCTTCTCCATCCACGGAGGTTGTGGAGCACGAAAGCGCCTCTACCGAGTTTGTAGCGCATAAGTCGTAATACGACGCGCCACAAACCCCCTTGCATCGCATTCATGCGCCTCAAAGCGCCTCCCGTCCTTCCGCAATGTTCAGCAGGGCCGGAAAGCAAAGTGTCGCCGCCCGACGGCCGCTCGCCTTCACCAGCACGCGTAGCACGCCCGCTTGGCACAAAGCCGGAACGATGCGCTTGGCGGTCGGTTCTGGAACCCCCGCGCTCACCACGAAATCCGAACTTTTGAAAATGGGCCGCCCGAAGATCCAGTCAAGGGCGCGAATAGCGTATTGCGAGTGGGTCAGATTCACGACCTCGGACTTCATCCGCTCGTACAAGCCGAGGATGGCCGTGGCTTTTTGTTGGTTCTCCTCGGCCTGCGCCCTCAGTGCGCGGAGGAAGAACCAGCACCAGCCCGTCCAGTCGCCGTCGCGCGAGACCGCCAGCAAGCGCTCGTAGTACTCATCACGATGGGCTTCCAGGAAGGCGCTGACATAAAACATGGGACGCTTGATCAGGTCGCTCTGCCACATGAACAAGGGGACCAGCATGCGTCCCAACCGGCCATTGCCATCCAGGAAGGGATGCAGCGCCTCAAATTCGGCGTGCAGCAGCGCCAACTGCACCAGTCGATCGGGGGCATCTTCATGAGCAAAGCGCTCCCAACCACTCATGGCGTCAGGCAGTTTCTCAGCGGAGATGGGCACGAAGCGCGCTTGCTCGACGGGGCAACCCGCTGGGCCAATCCAATTGGGAATGCGTCGGTATTCACCAGGCGCCTTGCCTTGACCCCGAACCCCCGACAACAAAACCTTATGCGCCTCACGAATCAGCCGCTGCGAGAGGGGAATTTCAGCCAGCATCTTCTCCGCGTGACGCAGGGCGGAGCGGTAATTCAGGACCTCACGGATGTCGGCGCGGCGTTCCTCGTTCAGACCGGGTGCATCGCCTTCGGCCTCGAATTCCAGCACCTCGCCCATGGTGGCTTGGGTGCCCTCGATCCGAGACGAAAGCACAGCTTCCTGAGTAGTCAACGGCGACAGCAACACGTCCGCATTGGGGATCGCCGCCAAGATGCCATCGTAACGCGCCACGGCGGCGGAAGCTGGCCCTAAGAGCGGGATCAACCGCGACCAATCCAAATCGGTCGGTGGGAACTGTCCAAGGTGATATTGAACGGGCACCCATCCTCCTTTACCCGTGGGGTTGACCGCGCTCTGGCGCATCGATCCCCGCCAGCCGTATCTTGACCTGACGATTACCGCTGACCAGCACCGTCAAGGTATCGCCATCGGCCACGCCCACCACCCGGCCCGCGAGGGTTTCCGCCGAGGCGGGCATCCCCGCAACGGCCAGCGCCAGCAGCAGGAGCACGCTACCCGCAATCCGCCCGATCATCCTCTACCCTTGATTGCGCCAGCGAATCAACAAACGCCCGCCTTGCTTGGCGTTTTGATACAAGGCGCGGTGTTACTATGCGCCGCCCATTTCCAACATCACCGACACAACGCCTCGCACGGCGTGCCATCCTTATCCCCATCCAGCCGCAA
>JAVMKH010000209.1:0-53666 GCA_031732935.1 Candidatus Contendibacter sp. | reverse complement strand
CCGTTCCGCTACCTCTGCCACAACGGCGAGATCAACACCCTGCGCGGCAACATCAACTGGATGCTGGCCCGTCGCAGCAGCATGCGTTCCGACCGGCTCGGCGCTGATCTGGACAAGCTGTGGCCACTGATCGGTGACGGCGCCTCCGACTCCGCCACCTTCGACAATGCCTTGGAGCTGCTGCTAGCTGGTGGCTACTCGCTGCCGCACGCTATGATGTTGATGGTGCCGGAAGCCTGGTCCGAGAACCCGCTGATGGACCCCCAGCGCCGCGCCTTTTACGAGTACCACGCCGCACTGATGGAACCCTGGGACGGCCCCGCCGCCATCGCCTTCACCGACGGCCGCCAGATCGGCGCCACCCTGGACCGCAACGGCCTGCGCCCCGCTCGCTATCTGGTCACCGACGACGGTCAGGTCATCCTCGCCTCCGAAATGGGTGTGCTGCCGATTCCCGAGGAAAAAATCGTCAAGAAATGGCGCCTGCAACCCGGCAAGATGCTGCTGATCGACCTGGAGCAGGGCCGCATCATCGGCGACGACGAAATCAAGGCCCAACTGGCCTCGGCCCGCCCTTACCAGAGCTGGCTGGACACTACCCAAATCCGCCTGCAAGACCTGCCGGCCGAAATCGGCCCGATGGTGCCCGACTCGCGCACCCTACTGCGCCGCCAGCAGGCGTTCGGCTACACCCAGGAGGATTTGCGCGCCTTTCTCGCTCCGATGGCGCAGGCCGGCGAAGATCCGATCGGATCGATGGGTCGCGACATTCCTCCCGCCGTGTTGTCCGACCGGCCCAAGCTGCTCTACGACTATTTCAAGCAAAAATTCGCTCAGGTCACCAATCCGCCCATCGACCCGATCCGCGAGGAGCTGGTGATGTCGTTGGTGTCCTTCATCGGCCCGCGCCCGAACCTGCTCGACCCCAACAGCGCCGGTAGCCAGAAGCGCCTTGAGGTCAAGCGGCCGCTCCTGGCCAACGTCGATCTGGAGCGCATCCGCCGAATCGAATACCACGTGGATCGGGCTTTTCGCACCCGCACGCTCAGCATCTGCTACCCGGTCGAGCGCGGCGCCGCCGGCATGGCCCGAGCGCTGGAAGACCTGTGCCGCGAAGCCGCCGACGTGGTGCGGCGCGGCGACAACATCCTGATTCTCTCCGACCGAGACATGGATGCCGACCACATCGCCCTGCCCGCGCTGCTCGCCACCGCCGCCGTCCACCACCATCTGATCCGCACTGGACTGCGCACCGAGGTCGGCCTGGTGGTGGAGACCGGCGAGGCCAAGCGGGTTCACGACTTCTGCTTGCTGGCGGGCTACGGCGCCGAAGCCATCAACCCCTGGCTGGCGTTTGACACCCTGTCCGCCTCGCTCGCGCACCTGCCGCAGCCCTTGACCGAAACCGAGGCGCACGAGCACTACACCAAAGCCATCGCCAAGGGCATCCTCAAGGTCATGTCCAAAATGGGCATTTCCACCTACCAGTCCTACTGCGGCGCCCAGATCTTCGAGGCGGTGGGTTTGGCGGCCGAGTTTGTCGACCGTTACTTCGCTGGCACCCAGGGCGTCATCGAAGGCGTCGGTCTGAACGAAATCGCCCAGGAAACCGCCACCCGCCACCAGCAAGCCTTCGGCGATGCGCCCCTGTACCGGGACGCCTTGGACGTGGGCGGTGAGCTGGCGTTCCGCATTCGCGGCGAGCAGCACGCCTGGACCCCGGAAACGGTTTCGCTGCTGCAACATGCGGTCCGCTCCGGCGACTACGAGCAGTTTAAGGTCTACAGCCGGACCATGAATGACCAGCGCGACCACCTGCGCAACCTGCGCGGCCTGTTCGAGTTTCGCTTCGCCAGCGAGCCGCTGCCCCTGGAGGAGGTCGAACCCGCCAGCGAGATCGTCAAGCGCCTGGCCACCGGCGCCATGTCGTTCGGTTCAATCTCCTGGGAGGCACACACCACCCTGGCCATCGCCATGAACCGGCTTGGCGCCAAATCCAACACCGGCGAGGGCGGCGAGGATCCCGTCCGCTATATCCCGCTGGACAACGGTGATTCCACCCGCTCGGCCATCAAGCAGGTCGCCTCCGGCCGCTTCGGCGTCACCGCCGAATACCTGGTCAACGCCGATGCGCTGCAAATCAAAATGGCCCAGGGCGCCAAGCCCGGCGAAGGTGGCCAGTTGCCCGGCCACAAGGTCAACGGCTGGATCGCCCGGGTGCGCCATTCCACACCGGGCGTCGGCCTGATCTCGCCGCCACCGCACCACGATATCTACTCCATCGAGGACCTGGCGCAACTGATTTTTGACCTGAAGAACGCCAACCCGAAAGCCGCCATCAGCGTCAAGCTGGTCTCCGAGATTGGCGTCGGCACGGTGGCGGCGGGCGTGGCCAAGGCCCACGCCGACCACGTCACCATCTCCGGCGAGGACGGCGGTACCGGCGCGAGCCCCTTAACCTCGATCCAGAACGCCGGTTCGCCTTGGGAAATCGGCTTGGCCGAAACCCATCAGACCCTGGTGCGCAACCACTTGCGCGGTCGCATCGCCGTCCAGGTGGACGGCGGCCTACGCACCGGTCGCGACGTGGTGATCGGCGCCCTGCTCGGTGCCGATGAGTTCGGCTTCGGCACCGGCGCGCTGATCGCCGCCGGCTGCGTGATGATGCGCAAGTGCCACCTGAATACCTGCCCGGTCGGTGTCGCCACCCAAGATCCGGAGTTGCGCAAGCGCTTCCCTGGCCAGCCAGCCCACGTCATCAACTTCTTCACTTTCCTGGTCCAGGAGGTCCGCGGGCTGATGGCGCAACTCGGCTTCCGCACCTTCGACGAGATGATCGGTCGCGCCGACCGGCTTGACATGCGCCGTGCCATCCACCACTGGAAAGCGCGCGGGCTGGACTTCACTCGCTTGCTGGCCATGCCATCGGCCCCGCCCGGCGTCGCCACCTATCATTGCGAAGAGCAGGATCACGGCTTGAGCGGCGCGCTGGATCACACCTTGATCGCTCGGGCCATGCCCGCCCTGGAGACCCGCCAGCCGGTGCGTATCGAAACGCCGGTCCGCAACAGCGACCGCACGGTCGGGGCCATGCTCTCTGGCCAAGTCGCCCGCCGCTACGGCCATGCCGGGTTGCCGGATGACACCATCCACATCCGCCTGACCGGTACCGCCGGTCAGAGCTTCGGCGCGTTTCTGGCCCACGGTGTCACCTTGGATCTCATCGGCGAGGCGAACGATTACGTCGGCAAGGGACTCTCCGGCGGTCGGATCATCGTCCGTCCCTCCCCCGAAAGCCGTCTGTGCGCCGAGGAAAACATCATCGTCGGCAACACCGTGCTGTACGGTGCCATCGCCGGTGAATGCTATTTCCGGGGCGTGGCCGGCGAACGCTTCGCCGTGCGCAACTCCGGCGCTTCGGCCGTGGTCGAGGGCACCGGCGATCACGGTTGCGAGTACATGACCGGGGGCGTGGTGGTCGTCCTGGGCCAGACCGGCCGCAACTTCGCCGCCGGCATGAGCGGCGGCATCGCCTACGTGCTGGATGAAAGCGGGGACTTCGCCCGCCGCGCCAACAAGGCCATGGTTGTTCTGGAGCCACTGAACGACCTTGAAGAAACCCTCAACGTCCAAGTCTTGCGCGATGATTGGAGCGACTTGGCCCAGGCCGCGCTGCCGGAAGACATGCTGAGGCACGACGCGCGACGCCTGCAAACACTGGTCGCCCGCCACTACTTGTGTACCGGCAGCGAGCCTGCTTATCGAGTGCTGGAGCGTTGGCGCGATCTGTTGCCGAAATTCGTCAAGGTCATGCCGCTGGATTACCGGCGCGCGTTGCAGGACATGCAGGCGAAGGAGCGCGCCGCCCGCCAAGAAGAGAAGGCCGGTCTGGCCGTGGGAGCTTGATGATATGGGTAAGCCAACTGGTTTTCTGGAAATCACCCGCCACGAGCATGGCTATGCGCCGGTCACCGAGCGGATCGCCCACTTTCGCGACTTCGTCGCCGCTCTGCCGGAACCCGCCGTGCGTGAGCAGGCGGCGCGCTGCATGGATTGCGGTATTCCCTACTGCCATCGCGGTTGTCCAGTCCACAACATCATTCCCGACTGGAACGATCTGGTCTATCACGGCAACTGGCGCGAGGCGCTGGATGTGCTCCATTCCACCAACAACTTTCCGGAGTTCACCGGGCGTATTTGTCCGGCGCCTTGCGAGGCGTCCTGTACCCTCAACTTCAATGATTCGCCGGTGACCATCAAGGACATCGAGTGCGCCATCATCGACAAGGGTTGGGCCGAAGGCTGGGTGACCCCGCGGATCGCCGCCCATCGCACCGGTAAGCGGGTCGCCGTGATCGGCTCCGGCCCCGCCGGCTTGGCCTGCGCCCAGCAGCTGGCGCGGGCAGGCCACGCCGTGGTGGTGTTCGAGAAAAACGACCGCATCGGCGGTCTACTCCGCTACGGTATCCCCGACTTTAAGCTGGAAGCGTGGCTGATCGACCGTCGGCTGGCGCAACTGCGGGCCGAGGGCGTCGAATTTCGCCCCAACAGCCACATCGGCGCCGATATTCCCGCCCGTTCGCTGCTGGCCGAGTTCGACGCCGTGGTGCTAGCCGGCGGCTCGGAACAGCCGCGCGACCTGAACGTGCCGGGGCGTGAGCTGCGCGGTATCCATTTCGCCATGGATTTTCTGACCCAACAGAATCGCCGGGTGGCTGGACAGAAAGTCGCGGATGAAGCGATCTCGGCCGCGGACAAACAAGTGGTAGTGATCGGTGGTGGCGACACCGGTTCCGACTGCGTCGGCACTTCGATCCGCCAGGGTGCGCGCTCGGTGACCCAGTTGGAGATCATGCCCAAGCCGCCGCTGCACGAGAACAAGCTGCTGACGTGGCCCAATTGGCCGTTGAAGCTGCGCACCTCCACCTCTCATGAGGAAGGTTGCGAACGCGATTGGGCGGTGACGACCAAGCAATTCGTCGGTCGGGACAGCCAGGTGACTGGGATTCAAATCACGCGGCTGGAGTGGCGCGATGCCAACGGTCGGCAGACCATGGTGGAGATTCCTGACAGCACATTCGAGATCAAAGCCGATCTGATACTGCTGGCGATGGGCTTTGTCCATCCGGTTCACGCCGGGATGCTGCGGGAACTGGGTGTGGCGCTGGACCCGCGCGGTAATGTTCGCGCCGGTGAAGGCGATTACCAGACATCGGTCAACAAGATCTTCGCCGCTGGCGACATGCGACGGGGACAGTCACTGGTGGTCTGGGCCATCCGCGAGGGGCGGCAGTGCGCCCGCGCGGTGGACGAGTATCTGATGGGAAGTTCGGAGTTGCCGGTCTGAGAGATTGTCTGAAAAACCCTCTCCCGCTCAGGGAGGGGGTTGGGTGATACCTGGCGTCATCCTTAAGGGTTGACCTTTTCCAGCTTCAACCTTTGCGCCAAATCATCTTGCGTCATCGTGTGTAGCGCGTCCAGCAACGCTACTTGTAAACTCCCTGGCCCTCGCGCCTGCTCCGCCGCGATCTCACCAGCCACGCCGAATACGGCCAGTCCCGCTACCGTCGCCGCCAGCGGATCAAGTTCCACCGCCAGGAATGCTCCGATGACCGCCGTCACCGAGCATCCCAGGCCCGTGACGCGGGTCATCAGCGGATGGCCGTTGGCGATTGCCGTTACTTGCGCGCCATCGGTCACATAGTCCACCGCGCCGGTGACGGCAACCACCGCGCCGGTTTCTTGCGCCAGTAGCCGCGCCGCATCCAGCACGGCTTTCGAGCCGTGCTGGCTGTCCACGCCCCTACCCCCACCCGCCTGGCGAACCAGTGTCAGGATTTCCGAGCCGTTGCCCCGAATCGCGTTCGGTTGCAACCGCACTAGTGCGTTCGCCACCGCGCGCCGGTAGGATGTCGCGCCCGCTCCCACTGGATCGAGAATCCAGGGCACGCCCACCGCGCGCGCGCGCATGGCCGCCAGCTTGCACGCCGCGACTTGTTCCGAGTACAGCGTACCGATATTGATGACCAGTGCATGACTGAACGAAACGAAATCCTCCACCTCATCGCAGGAATGCACCATCGCTGGTGACGCGCCCAGCGCCAACAGCGCGTTCGCGCTGTTGTTCATTACCACGAAGTTGGTGATGTTGTGCACCAGCGGCTGCCGTTCGCGTACCGTGACCAACAAGCTCCAAAGGGTATCGGCGTTCATCGCCATCGTCACACCCGCCCGTATAGTGTCAACAAATGCCGATAATGTTCGGTAACACTAGGTTTGACCTGCTCCCAGCGAAACCGCCAGCGCCAGTTGCCTTCCGCAACCCCTGGCTGGTTCATGCGGTCCGCGCCACCCAGTTCCAATATGTCCTGCATTGGTACAACCGCTAGCCGCGCCACCGAGGCGAACACGGTCCGCGTTAGCAGTTCGGGCATCCGCTCCGGCCCGCCGCCTAGATAATCGAACAGATGCGCGCGGGTCCGCTCGTCAAGTTCCGCGAACCAGCCCAGCGTCGTGTTATTGTCGTGCGTGCCGGTATAAGCCACTGAATTGACAATATGGTTATGCGGGAGATACGGGTTGTCGGCCCCGCCGCCGAAGGCGAAGTGCAATACTTTCATGCCCGGTAGACCATAAGTATCGCGCAGCGCCTCGACCTCGGAGGTGATGATGCCCAAATCTTCAGCCACCAGTGGCAAGTTGCCAAACTCCGCTCGCAGCGCCCGGAACAGTTCGTCGCCCGGTGCTTGCCGCCACTGTCCCGCCACGGCGGTTTCCGCGCTAGCGGGAATTTCCCAATACGCCTCCAGTCCCCGAAAATGATCGATGCGCAACAGATCGAATTGACTGAATTGCGTGCGAATCCGCCCTTTCCACCATTGGAACCCATCGGCCTTCATCCGCTCCCAGGCGTAATGCGGATTGCCCCACAACTGACCGGTGGCGGAGAAATAATCCGGCGGCACCCCGGCCACCACGGTTCGTCTTCCCTCGCCATCAAGCAAAAATGCCTCGCGCTGAGCCCACACGTCCGCGCTGTCATAGCCGACGAACAGTGGAATGTCGCCGAATATCAGAATGCCCCGCTCGTTGGCGTAACGCTTGAGTGCCTCCCATTGCCGGTAAAACAGAAACTGCTCAAACTGAACCTGGGCGACCGCGTCGGCCAATTGCCGCCGCGCCTCAGCCAGCGCCTCGGGCCGTCGATCACGCAGCTCGCGCGGCCAATCGAACCAAGCCTGCTGTTCCCGCGCTGCCCGGATCGCCTGATACAGGGCATAATCATCCAACCAGTACCGGTGCTGGTTCAGAAAAACCTCATAAGCGCCGCGTTCCGCTCCGCCCCGTTCCTGAAAGCCGCGCCGGGCCTCGCGCAAGCGCCGCTGGCGGTACGTCCAACCGTTCTCGCTCGAACCCGGTCCGCCGTCGGGATTCAGCCAGCCCGCCGCGATCAACGGATCCAGGGCAATCAGCCGCGGATTGCCGGCATGAACCGACTGCGCCGAATACGGTGACAAATCGCCATGGGTCGGCCCCAGAGGCAAGGTTTGCCAGACCGTGAATCCGCAAGCTCCCATAAAATCCACCAGCCGATAGGCATCCGGCCCCAGATCGCCGTTGCCGGGGCCGCCGGGTAGCGAGGTTGGATGCAGCAGCAATCCCGCACGCCGGCGGTCGAGGGGCGAATCTGTACTCATCGTCGTTGACTCCTTGAGTTGAAATTGCAATTGAAATTGACTGATTGACAGGTTAAACGAATTCGAGGGCCATGGGCATCGTGTGTTCGTCCCCAGCCCTTGGCCTCGGCTGCCCGGGCTTCAACGGACCCGTTGCAGTTCCTGTCCCAGCATCTCGCGCGTGATTAATACCACGCCCTTCTCGGTACGGTAAAACTGCCGCGCGTCTTCCTCGGCATTCGCGCCGACCACCGTACCCGGCGGAATGATGCAGCCTCGATCGATGATCACCTTGCTCAAGTGACAGTAGCGGCCAATATCCACCTGGGGTAACACCACGGCGTCTCGCAACTGCACGAAAGAATGCACTTGCACCTGTGGAAACAATAGCGAGTGATTTACGTAACCACCCGAGATGATGCAACCATCCGCCACCATGGAATCCACCGCCATGCCTCGCCGCCCGTCGTCGTCGAAAACAAACTTGGCGGGAGGTAACTGTTCCTGGTAAGTCCAGATCGGCCAGCGTTCATCGTACAGATTCAATTCCGGGTCCACGTCGACCAGTTCCATGTTCGATTCCCAGAAGGCGTCCACGGTACCGACATCGCGCCAGTAGCTTTGCGCCTTGGTCTGCACGTCGCGAAACGGGTAGATCATCACTCGATGCCGATCCAACAGGCGCGGCAGCAGATCCTTGCCGAAATCGTGGCTGGAGTTCGGATCCTCGGCATCCTCGATCAACCGTTCGTACAGGAATTGGGTGTCGAACACGTAAATTCCCATCGACGCAAGCGCCATGTCGTCCCGGCCTGGCAGGGTCTCCGGCGTTTGTGGTTTCTCCACGAACCGCACGACTTCACCGCGATCGTTGGCGGTCAGCACCCCGAACTCATGCGCCCGCTCGCGCGGCACCTCGATGCAACCGACCGTGACGTTCGCCTTGCTTTCGACATGGCGCGCCAACATTGGACCATAGTCCATCTTGTAGATGTGATCGCCGGCCAGGATCAACACGAATTCAGGTGCGTGATTGCGGATGATATCCAGATTCTGATAAACCGCATCGGCCGTGCCCTTGTACCACGACGCTTCGTCAAGCCGCTGCTGGGCGGGTAGTAGTTCCACGAATTCGCCAAACTCGCCACGCAGGAAGCCCCAACCGCGCTGGATATGCTGGATCAGCGAATGCGCCTTGTATTGAGTCAATACGCAAACCCGCCTGATTCCGGAGTTGATACAATTGGAGAGTGGAAAATCGATGATCCGATACTTGCCGCCGAAGTGCGTGGCGGGTTTGGCGCGCCACAGGGTAAGTTGTTTAAGTCGGCTACCACGTCCGCCCGCCAGAATCAGCGCAAGCGTCTCCCGAGTCAGGCGGCTGACAAAACGTGAAGTGATGGCGGCGTTCATGCGTTTGCTGTTCCTCTCTGCTATGCTGATTCGATTTTCAAGCGTGGTGGTTGGTCGACCGTAATCATAGTCGGTTTCGGTCTATGGTTTTGGTCGTCCAGGGTGCCTTGACTGGAATGATCGAAGTATGAACGAACCGATGCGATACTCCACAACTTGATGACACACCCCGACGACAGTAATACTCCTCAAAGCCTGGATCCATCCACCATGGACCGGATCATGGCCGACGCCGCGCTGTTGCACATGGGTCTCCACCCGGACCCGTTCGCCGTGCTGGGTCGCCATGGCCGTGGTGATCGCTCGATCATACGGGTGTTCCTGCCCGGCGCCCGCCAAGTGCGCCTGCTCGATATCGATCAACCACTGCGGCGGTTGGCGGATACCGATCTGTTTGAATGGCGCGGTGTGGCCGATGCGCTACCGTCACATTATCGGCTGGCCTGGACCGATGCCGTTGGTCGCGAGCAGGTCGCTCATGATCCCTACAATTTTCTTCCACAGCTTAGTTTGTATGATCTGCATCTGTTCAACGAAGGGCGTCATCTGCATGCTTACCGCGTGTTGGGCGCGCACCCGCGCATGGTGGATCATGTCGCCGGAGTGCTGTTCGCGGTTTGGGCACCGAACGCCGCTCAAGTCAGCGTAGTAGGCGACTTCAACCAATGGGACGGGTTGCGTCATCCCTTGCGCCGACGCGGCGGTGTTTGGGAGCTGTTCGTCCCTGATGTGGCTACGGGCGCACGCTACCAATTTGAGCTTCGGGTTCGGGAAACGGGCGAACGGTTGCGTAAAGGTGACCCTTATGGTCGTTGGTTTGAGCGGCGCCCGGCTAATTTCGCCTTGGTGATGGAAGGCACGCCTTATCCATGGCGTGACGAAATGTGGATGACCCAGCGGCGGCGGAGTTGGGCACGCGCTCCACTGGCGGTCTATGAGGTCCACTTGGGCTCTTGGCAGCGGGACGAACAGGGCGACTATCTGAATTATAGGGATCTGGCGCGGCGCCTGGTGGCCTATGCCGGCTCGCTGGGTTTCACTCACATTGAGCTGATGCCTGTTACCGAACATCCCTTGGATGCGTCTTGGGGTTATCAACCGACCGGGTATTTCGCTCCCACTAGTCGTCATGGTAGTCCGCATGATTTCCACTGGTTTGTGGATTATTGTCATCAAGCCGGTATCGGCGTCATCCTGGATTGGGTACCTGGCCACTTTCCCAAGGACGCGCACGGTCTGGCTCAATTCGACGGTACCTACTTATACGAGCACCAGGATCCGAGTCGTCGTGAGCAGAGAGGCTGGGGTACGTTGGCGTTCGACTATGGCCGTAATCAAGTGAAGAATTTCTTGCTGGCCAGTGCCTGCTTCTGGTTGGAAGAATATCATCTGGATGGTTTACGGGTGGATGCTGTTGCATCCATGTTGTATCTGGATTATGCCCGCGAATCGGGTGAGTGGGCACCTAATTTGTTCGGTGGCAATGAGAATCTAGAGGCGGTTGCTTTCCTACGTGAACTTAATGAGATCATCCATCGCCGCTATCCAGGAGTTTTGATGATCGCCGAGGAATCCACGGCTTGGCCATTGGTGACTCGCCCTTCCTGGATGGGAGGGCTTGGATTTAGCATGAAGTGGAATATGGGATGGATGCACGATATTTTGGAATATCTATCGTCTGATCCGGCTTTGCGCTGTCATCATCACGAGTTGTTGACCTTTGGTCTGCTATATGCCTTTACCGAAAATTTCATGCTGCCTTTATCTCACGATGAAGTCGTGCATGGTAAGGGTTCGCTGCTTTCCAGGATGCCGGGTGATCGTCGTCAGCGCTTTGCCAATCTTCGTTTGCTTTACCTTTATATGTGGACTTATCCCGGTAAAAAATTTCTGTTCATGGGTAATGAATTGGCGCAGGAACGAGAGTGGGACCATGCTACGGTTCTTGACTGGGAGTCGCTGGGCTGGCCGGAGTGTCGGGGAATACAGGAGCTGATTCGTGACCTCAATCGTTTCTATCTATCCATGGCAAGCCTGTATGATTCCGAGTTTTCTCAGGAAGGTTTTGAGTGGCTGGATTGTCATGATGCCGCTCGGTCGGTTGTAGCCTATTTGCGTCGTGGTGGTGGAGATGATCCAGTTTTGGTGGTCATGAATTTCGCGGCGGTGGCCCGTCCCGGTTATCGCGTGGGAGTACCACTATCTGGGTTTTATCAGGAGGTTCTTAATTCCGATGCTGCGGTTTATGGCGGTGGTGGTATAAGTAACGGTATGGTTTATGCTGATTCGATATCGCATTTAGGCTATCCCTGCTCGCTGGTGCTTGATTTGCCACCGTTGACTGGTTTGATACTGGTTTCTCGTAGGGGGTATCATCCATCATGAAATTGCAACAATTGCGCTACTTGGTTGCTATTGTTCGCAATAATATGAATATTTCTGCTGCGGCGGAGAGCCTCTATACCTCCCAACCGGGTATTAGCAAACAATTGCGGTTGTTGGAGGAAGAATTGGGTGTCGAGTTGTTCAGCCGCAATGGTAAGCATCTGACTGAAATGACGCCAATTGGGCGGCAAATTATTCTCAAGGTGGAGATTATTCTACGAGAGGTGAATAATATCCAGATTTTGGCCGAGGAGTACCGCGATGATCGGCGGGGCAGCTTGTCGATTGCCACGACGCACACCCAGGCTCGCTACGCCCTGCCGCCGGTGATCAAGCTTTTTCGAGAACGCTATCCGGCGGTGACCTTACAGATTCATCAGGGCTCTCCAGCACAGATTGCTGAGATGGTGCGATCTGGCGAGGTGGACTTTGCGATTGCCACGGAGTCCTTGGAACTGTTCGAGGATCTGGTGATGATGCCTTGCTATGTCTGGCAACGCTGTGTGCTGGTGCCGCGCGATCATCCATTAACCAAGCTGGATCGTCTGACTTTACAGGATGTTGCTCGGTATCCGTTGGTAACTTATGTTTTTGGTTTTACGGGTCGATCGCAGTTGGACGAGGCATTTCGTGGCGCGCAACTGAAGCCAATGGTGGCTTTTACCGCGACTGACGCGGATGTGATCAAAACTTATGTTCGCTTGGGGATGGGAGTGGGTATTGTTGCCCGGATGGCTTATGACTCAAGTCAGGATCAAGATTTGATGCGGTTGGATGCAAGTCATTTGTTTGCGGCTAATGTGACTAGGATCGGGTTTCGGCGCGGTATGTTTCTGCGGTGTTATATGTATGACTTTATTGAGTTGTTTGCTCCTCATTTGACTAAGGAACGGGTGCGGTTAATGGAAAGGTTTCAGGCTTTGGATGAAGTTGATGCGTTGTTTGGGGAAGTTGAGTTACCGGTTCTTTAGTAAGATTGGGTTAGGTGGTGAGGATAGGGATGCAAACTTCGTCGGTCGTTTTGCGAATGAATCTGCTGTCCGCTTTCGAAGCGATGCTTGCTCGACTGGATGCTTTCTGCGTGGCGGTTCGTCGGGATGGTGCCCTACCGGTCTGGGTATCACGTACCGAGGTGGAATTGGCGGAAAATTTGGATATGCGTCTTAAGGCAGTTCAGCTCTATCGGGCTCTTTGGTATGAAGACAGCCAGGATGGTCGGGAAACGCTGACCTGCCCTGGTATCGTTGGGGCTAGTTTGGAAACTCTGTCCACCGCTCAGGCTTGTCATGTTGCCAAGGATGAATTTAAGACCGCTGTGCTGGCATTGAAGAATCTCGGTCGGGTCGAGACGAACAATGCGATGGCTGATCTGCATCGACGCTGGGAAACCGTGGCGGTAGCCATGCGGCGCATGGGCGCTGCCCGTCTGAATTTGAAGCAGGCTTATCGGCATGTTCCACTGTTGGAGCAGCGACCGCTTAAGATTGGCTTTACCTGGTCTAAACAGGGGCGTGTGATTCAACGTACCAGTGTGGCCGAAGCGCGTCGCCTGTTGGAACAGCGTGCTGAAACTCCACAGATTCGGTTGGAGTTGCAACGTTTGGTGGAGGTTTGTGGGGACGAACCGTTGGCGCGTGTTCGCGGGGTTTGTCCGCATCTGCGCGCTAATATCGTTTTCGCTGATTTGGAGCAGGGTGGTGGTGTGCTGCGTCGGTTGATGCAAACTCCCCTGCCGATTTTGGTGCCATTGCAGCGCGGTGAGCGGTTACCTGAGTTCGTGGCGGTGACGCCGGATCCTCCATTGAATCCTCGATTGCGGCGGGCGGATGTGCGAATTGAGGATGAGCCCTTTTTACCGTCGATTCGAGTTTATCGTTATCGGGAGTTTTATCGGAAACATTAAGATGATGGTATAAAAGCCTGTTTTGAATATTGATATCCGCTAACTATCGCGGATACCGCTTAAAATGACTCTAAACAAACGATTTCTTCAAAAGACAATCCACCCCGCTTAGGAGACTGCCCATGTCCGCCCGCGCTCGTGTATGGCCCGGCAATCCTTATCCCCTCGGTGCTGTCTGGGACGGCAAGGGCGTTAATTTCGCGTTGTTTTCCGCTCATGCCGAGCGCGTCGAACTGTGCCTGTTCGATTCATCGGGCCAGCGCGAGATCGAACGTCTAGCCCTTATCGAGAATACCGATCAGGTCTGGCATGGCTATGTGCCGGGGTTGTGGCCGGGCGCCCTGTATGGCTATCGTGTTTCCGGGCCCTACGAACCGCAGATCGGCCATCGCTTCAACCACCATAAGCTGCTGCTCGATCCCTACGCCAAACAATTCTACGGCGCGCTGCACCTGCGTGACGAACACTGTGGTTACCAGGTGGGCCATCGCGACGCCGATCTGTCGTTCGATACCCGCGACAATGCCCGCGACATGCTCAAATGCGTGGTGGTGGATACCCGCTTCAATTGGGACGGTGATCGCGCGCCCGAAACTCCCTGGTCGCAGACCCTGATCTACGAAACCCACGTCCGCGGCTTCACCATCCGTCATGAAGGCGTGCCCCACCACCTCCGCGGCACCTTCGCCGGCATTGCTCACCCTGAAACCATCAAATACCTCCGGTCGCTCGGCATCACCGCCGTGGAATTGATGCCAGCCCATGCTTTCGTGGACGACCGCTTCCTGACCGACCGCGGATTGCGTAATTACTGGGGCTACAACACCCTATGCTTCTTCGCTCCGGAACCGCGCTATCTGAGCGGCGGCGATCTTGTTGAGTTCAAGGCCATGTCCAAACGGCTGCACGACGCCGGCATCGAAGTGCTGTTGGATGTGGTTTACAACCATACCGCCGAGGGTGACCAAATGGGCCCAACCCTCAGCTTCAAGGGCATCGACAACGCCTCCTACTACCGGCTTCTCCCCCACGACCGCCGCTATTACATCAACGACACCGGTTGCGGCAATACCTTGAACCTGATGCATCCACGGGTGTTGCAGATGGTGATGGACAGCCTGCGCTACTGGGTCAACGAAATGCATGTCGACGGTTTCCGTTTCGATCTGGCGGTCACGCTGGGCCGGGAGGAATACGGCTACGATCGCGCCGGCGGCTTCTTCGACGCCATCCGGCAGGATCCCGCCATGTCACGGGTCAAGATCATCGCCGAACCGTGGGATATCGGTCCCGGTGGTTACCAACTCGGCGGTTTTCCCGCCGGCACCGCCGAGTGGAACGACCGCTTCCGCGACACGGTGCGCCGGTTCTGGCGGGGCGACGACTGTATGCTATCCAAACTGGCGCCTAATCTGCTCGCCTCCAGCGATCTGTTTCAGCACGACGGCCGGCGGCCATGGGCCACGATCAACTACATCGCCAGCCACGACGGTTTTACCCTGGCCGACTTGGTCAGCTACAACGAGCGCCATAACGAGGCCAACGGTGAAAACAATCGCGATGGTCACCCATCCAACTTCAGCAACAACCACGGCGTCGAGGGACCGACCACCGATCCCGTCATCCGGGAAACGCGCCTGCGTCAGCGCCGCAACATGCTAGCCACCCTGCTACTGGCCCAAGGCACACCGATGTTGCTGGCCGGCGACGAGTTTGGCCGCAGCCAGCGCGGCAACAACAACGCCTATTGCCAGGATAACGACATTAACTGGCTGAATTGGAACATTTCCCTCGAGGAACAGGAATTTTTCGATTTCGTCCGCCGCCTGATCAACCTGCGTCAGGAACATCCGGTGCTGCGCCGGTCTCGTTTCATGCACGGCCTGCAAATTTCCAAGCGCCATGGGTTGCGCGACATCGACTGGATCAGTCCCGGCGGCGGCGCCATGAGCGACTACCATTGGCAGGAACCCAAGGCGCGCTGTTTTGGCATGTTGCTGGCCGGCGACGCCGGCGAGTACTTCACCGCCGACGGTTATCCCGAAATCGACAATGCCATGCTGGTCATTTTCAATGCCAGCCCGACGGCGGTCCCGTTCCGCCTCCCCCCGGTGCGCGACGCTGGCCACTGGCGTTGTCTGCTCGATACCGCTCAGCCGCGCCTGGCTCCGGGTGAGCTGTTGCTGGAAGTCGGTGGTGATTTTCAGATGGAGCCCTGGGCCGTGACCGTGTTTGCCCTGGTTCCGGCCAGTCCGGATTGAATCTTGCGCCGCCAACGCTCTTTATATATATCGAATCTTTGAAATTCGATTGAATATTCTTTTTTATTATTTATCATGCCATCCATGATCGCCCACCGTCCGGCCCGGCGCATTCTCTGGCGCCGGACATTGTTTTTCATCACCGCCGACGGAGTTCCAATGGCGCGCGCCCTTCCGCCCCCTGTCGCGGTGGCTTCGATGGCGGCGTTCCCAAGCGTGGATCGCACGGACCGCCGCGTATGACGCCACGGTTTCGCCACCCCAGCGTGTTACCGGGTTTTGGCTTGACGCTCGGCTTCGCCATCGGCTATCTAAGCCTGATCGTGCTTATCCCCCTGACGATGGCTTTTCTACGCGCGCTCGACCTGAGCTGGGACCAATTCTGGCAGGCGGTCACCGCGCCCCGGGTACTCGCCTCGTATCGGCTGACCTTCGGCGCCGCCTTCCTGGCCGCCGCCTTCAACACCGTCTTTGGCCTGATCGTGGCCTGGGTGCTGGTGCGTTACCGGTTTCCCGGTCAGCGTCTGGTGGATGCCCTGGTGGATTTGCCATTCGCCCTGCCCACCGCCGTGGCTGGCATCACCCTGGCCACGCTCTATTCCGGCAATGGCTGGATTGGCCAATACCTCAAACCGCTTGGGATCAAGGTCGCCTTCACTCCACTGGGGGTGATCGTGGCCCTGGTCTTCATCAGCCTGCCGTTCGTGGTGCGCACCGTGCAACCAGTGCTTGAAGACCTGGAGGCCGAGGTCGAGGAAGCCGCCGCCAGCCTGGGGGCGAGTCGCTGGCAAATTTTCCGGCGCATCATTTTCCCGGCGGTTCGCCCGGCGCTGCTGACTGGTTTTACCCTCGCCTTCGCCCGCGCCATCGGCGAATATGGCTCGGTCATCTTCATCGCCGGCAATCTGCCGATGGTGTCGGAGATCACCCCGTTGTTGATCGTCGGCAAGCTGGAGCAATACGACTACGGCGGCGCGGCGGCGGTGTCGGTGGTCATGCTGATCATTTCGTTCATCCTGTTGTTGCTGATCAATCTGCTCCAACGCTGGAGCCGGACGCGGAACGGCGGGGAGGTGGCGGCGTGAGCGGCTCTGCCCCCCGCACTCCGGTTTCCGCCGCCACCACCGAGCCCCGCTTCGTCCGCGTGGCGTTGGTGACCGTGGCTCTGGGCTTCCTGACGCTGTTCCTGTTCGTGCCGCTGGCGGCGGTGTTTTACGAGGCGCTGCGCAAGGGTGTCGGTGTCTACCTGGCCGCCATCGCCGATCCCTACGCGTTGACGGCGATCCGGCTCACTCTGCTCAGCGTCGCGATTGCCGTGCCGTTGAACATGGTGTTCGGCATCACCGCCGCCTGGGCCATCGCCAAGTTCGAGTTTCTGGGCAAGAGCGTGCTGATCACCTTGATCGACCTGCCGTTCGCGGTCTCGCCCGTCATCGCCGGCATGATCTATGTGCTCCTGTTCGGTGCCCAGGGTTGGTTGGGACCATGGCTGGGCGCGCACGACATCAAGATCATCTTCGCCGTGCCCGGCATCGTGCTGGCCACCGTGTTCGTCACCGTGCCGTTCATCGCCCGCGAACTGATTCCGCTCATGCAAGCCCAGGGTACCGACGAGGAAGAAGCCGCCCTGGTGTTGGGCGCTAGCGGCTGGCTGACCTTTTGGCGGATCACCCTCCCCAATATTCAGTGGGGCTTGCTGTATGGCGTGGTGCTTTGCACCGCCCGCGCCATGGGCGAATTCGGCGCGGTATCGGTGGTATCCGGCCATATCCGCGGCTTGACCAACACCCTGCCACTGCACGTGGAAATTCTTTACAACGAATATCAGTTCGCCGCCGCCTTCGCCTGCGCCTCGCTGCTGACCCTGCTCGCGTTGGTCATGCTGGCGTTCAAGGCCCTGATCGAGCGCCGCGCCCTCCGGCAACGACGCTCCGCGCTGGCCATGGAAACCTTATCGTGAGCATCGAAATTCAAAATTTGCACAAACGCTTCGGCGCGTTCGTCGCCCTCGACCACATCGACCTGAGCATTCCACCCGGCCAACTGGTTGCCCTGCTCGGCCCGTCCGGCTGCGGTAAAACCACTCTGCTGCGCATCATCGCTGGTCTGGAAACCGCCGATCGTGGCCAGGTGTTGTTCGATGGCGAGGACGCCACCCGCCGCCATGTCCGGGAGCGGGGGGTGGGCTTCGTGTTCCAACACTACGCGCTGTTCCAGCACATGACCGTGTTCGAGAACATCGCCTTCGGCTTGCGGGTGCGTCCGCGCGCCGCCCGCCCGCCCGAGGCCACCATCCGCGCCAAGGTGAACGCCTTGCTGGACCTGGTGCAAATGGGCTGGCTGGCCAACCGCTATCCCAGCCAATTGTCCGGCGGTCAGCGCCAGCGGATCGCCTTGGCCCGGGCGCTGGCGGTGGAGCCCCAGGTGTTGCTGCTCGATGAACCGTTCGGCGCCCTGGACACCAAGGTTCGCAAGGAACTGCGTCGTTGGTTGCGCCGCCTGCACGACGAGTTGCATATCACCAGTGTATTCGTGACCCATGACCAGGAGGAGGCATTGGAAGTCGCTGATCGGATCGTGGTCATGAATCACGGTCGCATCGAACAGATTGGTTCGCCCCAGGAGGTTTACGACGCGCCGGCCACCCCTTTCGTCTATCAGTTTCTTGGCAACATCAACTTGTTCCACAGCCGGGTTCATGCCGGCTGGGCCCGGGTTGGCGGGCTGCGGGTGCGGGTGCCCGAGTATGGCGACACCGAACACGCGCCAGCCATGGCCTACGTGCGGCCCCACGACATTGACTTGCTGCGCGAACCCGAGGACGGCGATACCACCCTGACGGCCACGATCAGCCGGGTATCCCAGTTGGGCTCACTGGTGCGGCTGGAACTGATTCAGTCATCGGATGGTGAAATCGCCGAGGTGGAAATGACCCGCGAGCGCTACGCCGCCGATCCATTGCAAATTGGCGACCTGGTATTCGTCAAGCCCCGCCAGGTACGGGTTTTCCTGCACGACAGCCCGAAAACTGTTCCACTGCACCAGTGGAGCGGCGATGGGGATGGCATTTGAGCCGGTGACCACTCCCGCCAAGCCGGACTTGGCCAGTTCGGATATGCTGTCGTCATGCACCTTCTCGATCAGATCGCCGAAGCCCGGATTCAAGAAGCCATCGAGCGGGGCGAGTTGCGCGGCTTGCCCGGCGAAGGCAAGCCGTTGCGGCTGGATGACGATTCGGCGATTCCCGAGGAACTACGCGCCGCCTACCGAATTTTGAAGAACGCCGGTTTTCTGCCCCCCGAGTTGCAGTTGCGCAAGGAGGTGCGTGAGGCTGAGCAACTCTTGCAGCAGTTGCCGGAGAGCGAGCGTGGGCGCGCCCGCGCTCGCTTGGAGCTATTGCAGTTGCGGTTGGCCGCTAGTCGCCGTCAGCCGATCAACCTGTTGTTGGAAGATCGCTATCGGCAACGTCTGCTGGAGCGGTTGGACCCTACCGACCGTTATTTGCCGTGAAGGCCATGAACGCGATGAATGCATCACCCACCTCGTTGGCCGCGCTGGATCTGCAAGAACACCCGCTGCGCGACGAACTAGATCGGGAGTTTCATGCCCGGCCGTTCGAGCGGCTGGAAACCCCACGGCTCACCTCCCATCTGGCACTCCTGTCCGGGCTGGGGACTGGGGCTATCGAGCGAGATCGCGCCCATGTCGCCCGCCTCTGCGCCCATTACGGCGTGGCGCCGCCCGCGCCCGGCGCGGTGCATCTCAGCGTGGATTGCGGGCCCTTCCGGCTCAAGTGGGAACGGCATTCGGAATTCTCCGCCTATACGTTCATCCGTCTGGTCGTGACCGGGGAAGAGTGGTTCGCCGCGCCGCCGATTGAGTTGCCACCCGGGGACTGGCGAGCGGGGCTGGCCGGTGAACTGCTAGTCGCCACCCATTTGGCCCTGTGGCCTGAGTCCGAGCCCCCGGTGACGGCCGAAGCCCTGCACCCCTGGTTCAGCACCGCCAGTCTGAACGGCTGCCAAGTCGCCGATGGCGCCGCCATGGTCTGGAGCGATTTTCGAATTCATCCCGATGGATTTACCCGGATTCTGGCACTAGACCGGGGGCTGCGCGCCACTCAGGCGGGCCGGCTGGTCCAACGCCTACTGAATATCGAAACCTACCGGCTCGTGGCAATGTTGGCCTTTCCCCTGGCCCGTCAGGTTAGTGACGAGATTACCCGAATCGAGAGCCGATTGGCTGATCTGGCCAGTCGCATGAATCAGAATGCCAGCTTGGAACAGGATCATGCCCTGCTGGCGGAACTGTCGGCGCTGGCGGCGAGCATGGAACGGATCACCGCCTCAACCACCTACCGATTTGGAGCTAGCTGGGCTTACTACGATCTGGTGGAACGTCGTATTGCTGAACTGCGTGAGAGCCGAGTGCCCAGCGTGCAAACCCTGCGGGAATTTACCGACCGACGCCTGGCGCCGGCCATGCGCAAGGTGAAAGCGGTGCGCGAGCGGCAGGATTCGCTATCCGCTCGTATCGCCCGTGCCGCCAACTTGTTGCGGACTCGGGTGGATGTAGCTTTGGAACAGCAGAACCGTGATTTGCTGCGTTCGATGGATCGGCGGGCGGATTTACAGCTACGCTTGCAGGAAACAGTCGAGGGGTTGTCGGTGGTGGTGTTGAGCTACTACCTGGTGGGGCTGGTTAGTTATGCGGTCAAGGCGCTAAACAAGCTGGGTTTGCCATTGAATCCTGACTTGGTGCCAGGATTGGCTATTCCGGTGAGCTTGGTGGCGGTGAGTTTAGGGATGCGCCGATTGCGGCGGAGGCTTGCTCGTCACGAAGGGTAGATTGGACGTAACCGCCTTTTTAAGGGAGGTGAATGTTCATGGTCAGGCAGCTTAAACAAGAAGATGATGATATAAGAGCAGGTTAGTTCACGCCGTCTCGGCAAGGGATCGCCCTGTTCCTCAGGGCAAATTTTCATCTTCCTCGGCCTCGAAACCATCGCTTTCGGGATGCAGCACCATCACCCGATTCGGCGCGAACTCCCTTAACTTCATGGCGGTTTCGCGCGGCGCCAGTGGAAAATCAAACTCATGGCGGTCGCCGCGCAGGATCGCCAACCGCCCCATGGCCAATGCCTTGCGCTGGGCCGACGTGACTCGGATGGCGCGAATCCAGCGGCCATCGCTATCGAGAAAGTTGTAGAGGATCTCGGCCTCGGGATCATTCAGCCGGTGGCTGTCGATCAACTGACGGGCACGGGCGACTAATTCCCGCTGTTTCTTCTCGGCCTCGCGTTCCAGATTCAGTCGGCGATCCTGCTCACGCTTGCGGGCGGCCTCGGCTTCGGCTTGGCGGCGGGCTTCCACTTGTCGCGCCGCGTCCGCCTCCGCCAGCGCCTGGTTCTTCTTACGCTGGTGGTCCTGTTTGCGACCATCGGAATCCAGCTTTTTAGCCTTATCCGCCGACACCAGCCCCGCTTTCAGCAATTCATCCCGCAGCGACATGGTTCATCACCTCACGATCTGGCGCAGTCAGTACAAAATCCGGGTGCGAATGGTGCCGGCCACTTCCTCCAGCCGTTTCTTGAGTTGCAGCGTTTCGGTGCGCTCTTCGCCATCCACGTCGATCACGACATAGCCGATCCGGGGATTGGTCTGCAAATATTGGCCGGCAATGTTGATCTGCTGTTCGGAAAAAACGGCGTTGATCTGCGACAGCACACCCGGCTGATTACGATGAATATGCAATAGCCGGTGTTTGCCTGGATGTTCGGGCAAGGCGACTTCCGGGAAATTAACCGAACTGACGGTCGAACCGTTGTTGCTATATTTCAGCAGTTTGCCGGCCACTTCGAGGCCGATGTTCTGCTGCGCTTCCTCGGTGCTGCCGCCGACGTGGGGTGTGAGCAGCACATTGTCGAAGCGCCGTAGCGGCGACACGAACTCATCGTCGTTGCCCTTCGGCTCGGCTGGGAACACGTCGATGGCCGCTCCCGCCAGGCGCTTGGATTCCAGCGCTTCCACCAAGGCGTCGATATCCATGACCGTGCCGCGAGCGGCGTTGATGAGCCGGGCGCCCGGCTTCATCCGCGCCAGTTGCTCGGCCCCGATCATGCGATAAGTCTGCGGAGTTTCCGGGACGTGCAGCGTCACCACGTCGGCGACATCCAGCAGCGAATCGAGCGACGGCAACGGTTGAGCATTGCCCAGCGTCAGCTTGGTTTCGATGTCGTAGTACACCACCCGCATCCCCAGCGCTTCGGCCAGCAGCCCGACCTGCGTGCCGATGTGGCCGTAACCGACGATGCCCAAGCACTTACCGCGCGCCTCATGGGAGCCGGTGGCGGTCTTGACCCAACCGCCGCGATGAGCCAAGGCATTGCGCTCGGGAATACCGCGCATCAGCAGCACGATTTCCGCCAGCACCAGTTCGGCCACGCTGCGGGTGTTGGAAAACGGCGCGTTGAACACCGGCACACCGCGTTCCTGCGCGGCGTCCAGATCGACCTGATTGGTGCCGATGCAGAAACAGCCGACCCCGATCAGCCGGGGCGCGTTCTCGAAAATCCGGGCGGTCAACTGGGTGGCGGAGCGGATGCCGACGAAATAGCTGTCGGCGATGGCATCCAGCAGCTTCGACTCGGCCAGGGCTTTCGGGTGAGACTCGATGTTGGTGTAGCCGTCCGCCTGGAAGGCTTCCACGGCGCTGGGGTGAATGCCCTCCAGCAGCAGGATCTTGATCTTGCTCTTGTCGAGTGAAGTCTTGCTCATGGGTGCGCCCGCTTCGCCGGTGATAGAATGAGGTCGAACATTATCTCTCCGGCCGGGGTTGGCAACCATCCCCTTTTCTCTCCAGGCGATCTTCCCGATGACCCTACACACCGCAAGCGAAACCGCCGTCCTGCTCGACGGTATCCGCGCTTTCATCGAACCGGCCCACGTCCGCGCCGATCCGGACAGTTGCCTGAATTACGGCCGCGACTGGACTCGCCTGTACGCGCCGAATCCGCTGGCGGTGGTCTTGCCGGGAACGGTCGAACAGGTGCAACGACTGGTCCGTTACGCCAACGAACATCGGTTGGCGCTGGTGCCTTCGGGCGGGCGCACCGGCCTCAGCGGGGCTGCGGTGGCCTGTCGCGGGGAACTGGTCATCTCGCTGGAGCGGATGAATCGGATTTTGGATTTCGACCCCGTGGACCGCAGCGTCACTTGCCAGGCTGGCGTGGTCACCGAAGCCGTGCAGAATTTCGCCCGCGACCAGGGTTTGTATTACCCGGTGGATTTCGCTTCGCGCGGCTCCAGCCAGATCGGCGGCAACATCGCCACCAACGCCGGTGGCATCAAAGTGGTCCGTTACGGTCTGACCCGCGATTGGGTGACGGGCTTGAAAGTGGTGACCGGGCGCGGTGATTTGCTTGACCTGAACCGGGGCTTGATCAAGAACGCCAGCGGGTACGACCTGCGGTATCTGTTCGTCGGCAGCGAAGGCACGCTGGGCATCATCGTCGAAGCGACCCTGAAGCTGACCCGGCCCTTGCGCGAACCGAGCGTGATGGTGCTGGGCGTGTCGGACCTGAACGGGATCATGGCGATTTACGGCCTGTTGCGCGGCAAGCTGGAGTTGAGCGCCTTCGAGTTTTTTTCGGAACTGGCGCTGCGCCACGTCCTGAAAAAGGGCTCGCACCGCCCGTTCGATACCGAGACGCCCTACTACGTCCTGACCGAGTTCGAGAATCCGGACGGTTTGCATACTGACGAAGCCTTGGCCCTGTTCGAGCACTGCGCCGAGCAAGGCTGGCTGGCCGATGGCGTCATCAGCCAGAGCGAAACCCAGGCCAAGGAGCTGTGGCGGCTGCGCGAGGACATCAGCGAATCGATTGCCGAGCATCAGCCCTACAAGAACGACATCGCGGTGCGGATTTCGCGGGTGCCGGCGCTGCTGGCGGAAATCGACGACTTGCTAGCGCGGGAGTATCCCGATTTCGAGGTGCTGTGGTACGGCCACATCGGTGACGGCAATTTGCACATCAACATCCTCAAGCCGGCAAATCTGGAATCGGCGGCGTTCGCGAAACAGTGCGGCGCGGTGAGCGAGCATCTGTTCGCGGTGCTGCAGCGTCACGGCGGCAGCATTTCCGCCGAACACGGCGTCGGCCTGACCAAGAAGCCGTATCTGCGCTACACCCGCGACGAGACCGAAATCGAGTATCTCCGCGCGATCAAACAAGTGTTCGACCCGAACGGCATCATGAATCCGGGGAAGATTTTCGATTGATCCGGCGGAGATTCCAACTGCCATGCTAACGCACGATCAGCTTGCCGTTCTGCTTGCCGATCTGGAACTGGATCGCGTCGAGAGAACCATTTCGACCAAGGACACCGACAAGTTCGGCGAAGCGATCTGCGCCTTCGCCAACGATTTGCCCAATCATCGCCAACCCGGTTACCTGCTGGTTGGTGTAAGGGATAACGGTCAACGGTCTGGACTTAAGGTCACGGACGAATTGCTGAAAAATCTCGGCGCCATCCGCTCCGATGGCAACGTGTTGCCACAGCCGGCAATGAATGTAGCCCATTTCAGCTTCGACGACGGCGATGTAGCCGTGATCGAGGTTTTGCCGTCCGACCTGCCGCCCGTGCGCTACAAGGGACGGGTATGGATTCGAGTCGGACCGCGCAAAGGCATCGCCAACGAACAGGAAGAGCGCATTCTGACCGAACGGCGCATTGCGCTGGCCCGATCTTTCGACGCCCGACCGTGCCCAGAAAGTACCATTGGCGATTTAGCATTAGGACAGTTTGAAGCCTATCGCCTTCAAGCAGTCGATTCCGATACCGTTGCTGCCAACCAACGGTCGATCCAACTACAACTCGGCTCGTTACATTTTTTCAACCTAGAACGGGATTGTCCGACTTATGCTGGTATTCTTTTATTCGGAAAAAATCCTCGTTATTTTTTACCCGGCGCTTACGTGCAATATTTGAAATTGCCAGGTAACGACCTAACTGAAATTCCTGAAGATCAGGCAGAAATATCGGGTGAATTGCAATCTATACTTCGCGAGTTGGAGCTTCGGATCAAAGCGCTGATTAAAAACAGCCTCAAATCGGTTGGTGGGTTACAGGAAAAAATACTTCCAAACTACCCCGAATGGGCGCTGCGCGAACTATTGTTGAATGCAGTCATGCACCGTAATTATGACAGCAACATGCCTGTTCGATTCTACGTATTTAGCGACCACATCGAAATCATGAATCCTGGTGGTCTATATGGGGAAGCCACACGCGAAAATTTTCCTACTCGGAACACTTACCGCAACCCCATTATTGCTGAGGCGATGAAAACACTGGGTTTTGTCAACCGCTTCGGCTATGGCGTGCAACGAGCGCAAGCCCTGCTTGAAGCCAACGGCAACCCGCCCGCGCAATTTGAATTCGATGAGCATTCCGTTCTGGTCAACGTCTACCGGAGACAGGAATGAAAACCATTGCTTTCTTCAACAACAAGGGAGGGGTGGGAAAAACCTCGTTGGTTTACCACCTCGCCTGGATGTTCGCCGACCATGGAATTTCCACACTGGCTGTTGACTTTGACCCGCAGGCCAATCTGACTGCAATGTTTTTGGACGACGAGCGTCTTGAGCAATTATGGCCTGACGACGAGCATCCGCAAACAGTTTACGGAGCCCTGCGGCCCATCCTTCGTGGTATCGGGGATGTCGCCAAACCCCACGTTGAGAGGATTACTCCTACGTTAGGAGTGGTACCGGGCGACCTTGGTCTCTCCCGCTTTGAAGACAAGCTGTCCGACGCTTGGCCCCGCTGTCATAATCACGACGAATCGGCCTTTCGGATCATGACTGCGTTCCATCGCCTCATCGTATCAGCCACTGAATGGGAGGCGGAACTAGCGCTGATCGACGTTGGCCCCAATCTCGGCGCCATCAATCGCTCGGCGCTCATCGCCTCTGATCAGGTCTGTCTTCCTCTCGCCCCTGATTTATTTTCTCTGCAAGGACTTAAAAACCTGGGTCCAACCTTGCGGGAGTGGCGCGTCATCTGGGCTGAACTATTGACCAAGGGACCTTCCGACGTATCAATGCCTAAAGGCACCATGCAGCCGGTTGGATATATCGTCATGCAACACAGCATCCGCGATTCCAGACCGGTTAAAGCTTATCAACGTTGGATGGAACGAATACCGGCGATCTATCGCACCGCCGTGCTGGATGAAAAACCAGATCCAAGGACTCCCCAAGTTGGCCAAGACCCCTACTCCCTAGCTCTGCTCAAGCATTATCGCAGCTTGATGCCGCTGGCTATGGAGACGCGCAAGCCGATGTTCTTCCTCAAACCAGCGGATGGCGCTATCGGGGCTCATGTGGATGCTGTAAAAAGCTGCTACAGAGATTTCCAGCACCTTGCTCTGCGAATTGCGCAGAGTGCCGGTATCGCCATGAATGGCAATCACTAGATTTTAATCAAAAAATCTCATCTTGAGTGCCGAACCGGCCCTCAAGCCGATGGCATTTCGTGGGCGGCCAACCAAGCCGTTAAATCGGCGGGGGTTCGAAAATCCAGCAACGCCTCCATCAGAACTTCAGCCTGCTCCAAGGACAGGCACCGAACCCGTTGTTCGTGCGCGGGCGCCAGCGGCGCCCCGAGCCGTCGCTGCAAGAGCCGCAGCGCTAGTTGCACGCTTTCTTCCTGGCGGCCCTCCTGGCGGCCCTCGGCGAAGACTTCCTGGTAAAACCGGGTTTGCTTGAGATCGGTATCAATCAGTCCCAACATGGTCTGAATCTCCTCGCGACTGAGCTTGGGTAATTTGTAGACCAGAATCGTTTCCACGAAATCCGCCAGTTGTTCGGTCGGCCAGTCCGTCCAGGACGCCACGCGCGCCTGTTGCAACAATTGCGCGGCCTGGGCCAGGCTACCTTCCGGCTCGCTGGCGATCAATTGAATCAGCCCGACGCCGGCGTCCGTCACCGGCCGGTCCCGAAAGTCCTCCAGATAAACCCGACGAACTTCCGGCAAACCCACCAGCGAACCGTAATGTTGTCCGTTCAACCGCTCCTCGGCGCGGGTCGGGTAGATCACCACCGCCCGCCACGGATGCGGCGGCCGGTTGCGGTACAGATACAGCAACAGTTCGACAAAGAACCGCCCGTAAAACTCCGGGTCCGGCTGCACCTGCACTTACCAGCTTCGGCGCACGCTGGAACAGACGATAAAACAGGCTATCGGTTTTCATTGGAAATCGCGGCCACCCCAAACACCCTCGCCCGCTCCAGCACGCCCTCCGCCCAGCGTCGATGGGTGGCCGGCTCGCAGAACGAATCGCGCAGCCTGAACACCGCCGCCGCGTCCGCCGCCAGCACCGCCGAGGCTGTGTCATAGTCCTCGCGCGGCGCCCGGTAGCACGCCTCGATCACCGGAATTTGCGAGGGATGAATGGCGGTCTTGCCGACCAAACCGTGCTGCAAATCGGCTTCGACTTCCCGCGCCAACACTGCCGGCGCATCCAGATAATCGAACACCGGCGCGCTCAGGCGATACCCCGCCGGGTGGAAGATGCACACCAGATCAGCGATCACCCCACGCAGCGGCGTGTCATAAATCGTTGCGCCGCGCGCCCGGCGGATGCCGAGCAGATTCAACAGATCGTTGCCACCGATGCGCAGGCATAGCACCCGATCACTCAGCCCGCTGTCCTCCAGCCGGTCGCGCAGCAATTCCATCCGGCGTCGATCGAACGCCTCGGCGGTTTCCAGAATCGGCAATACGTAATGGCCATAGCTATCGTCCCAGACCCGCAGCCAATCCCCCAGGGTATGCGGATCAAGCTTGGGCAGCGCGAAGCCTTGCACTCGCTCGATGCCATCCATCCGCAGCAACCGCCGCAGCACCGCCGGATTGCGGGGGCGGATAAACCGCAACAGCGGCCCCAACTCCAGTTCCGGCAGCAACGCTGCCAGACGATCCAGTGCCACTTCCAAATCCCGTTCATGCACCGCGTCCTCGGTGCAAAAGATCACCGAGCGCAATTCCGGCAGCTTCCGCCCGCTGGCGATGGCCGCCAAATCCGGCCGGGTCGCCGGCACGTACAGCGAAGCACCCAGCCGCATCGCCGATAGCGTTGACGGGGATTCGTGCGGACCGTGAACGTGACCCGACTCCGGGTGATGCAACGCGCGAAAATCGACGGGAATAACGCTCATGACAGATCCTGGATCAGGGCCGTGGCCTGGAGGGGCATGGTCGGATCGACCACGACGGGAACCCGCTTTTCCCCGGCCAGCAACCGCAAATGCTCGACATCGGGATGATCGGGATCGCGCAACAGCAACCGATCGGGCAATCGGCGCAGCAAAACCCGCGTCGCCTCCGCCACGCCGGGCTTGACGAAATTGCGGTCGGCAACCCGGTAACGGGCATGGACGCGCGCCAGAAATTCCCCCATTAGCCGACGACGCTCCCATCGCCGGTCGGAATCGTGGCGGACGGTCTTCGGCTCGACCACGGCGAAATGCCCGGCTACCTGGTCGAGGAACCAGCGGGAACGGTCATGCGGCGCGAATTCGGCATAGAACACACAGCCGTGGAAATCGTCCGGGCCGATGGCGGCGTTGAGAATCGAGCGGCTGGTCAGCCCGGACACGGTCGCGTTCAGGATACCGCTGGGAATAGCATAGTCGTCATCGGTCGCCGCCACGTCGGCGACGCCGCCGATGTCCGAAACCACATGCAGCGATTCAGCCAGCCGCTCCGGCTGCCGCGCATTCCAATGGCGCAAGGCCCGCCGCAACTCCCCGGCGATAACGCCCTTGGCGGTCCAGCCGTCCACGAACGCCAGTCCCGCCGGTTCCCGCTCCTCTCGCCGCAGGATGAACTTCAAGGCATTCTCGTCGATGCCCCGGTCGCGGATGATGGAAATCGAGTAATGACGGACTTCCGCCCGCCCCAACCCGCGCAAGGCCCGCGCCAGCAGCGCGCCAACTGGCGTCCCGGCCCGCGCCAGCGAGACCACGGTGATCGACCGGGGTCGGGTCTCCGCCAGATGATGCGCCAACGCCATGATTTCCGTCGCCAGCCGCCGAGCGTAACGCGCGGTCAGCGCCTCGAACAGCGCCAGATAACGCGGATTCGGCGCCTGCTCGGGCGCCAGCAGTTCGCTGTAATGACGCTGGCCGGATTGAATCCAACGCTCCTTGGTCGCCACGTCCACCCCCGCCATGGCCATCGGCTTGAGCAAGAACACGGTGTCCTCGGGAGGGTAGCTGCCGGAAAAAGGAATCATTGGGTTCGGGAAAACCGGGCATCATTGATCGGGGCGATCCTCGAAGTTTTATCGAATATCGCGTTCGTTCAAGTCTGAATCAGCATAAAGCGGATAAGATGAACAAAATGTTTCCGTCCACGAAAGGCTGATCTAGCGATGTTCCAGACCCTGGAAATCGACCGCGAAACCAGTGTGGCCACGATCTGGATGAACCGTCCCGACCGACACAATGCTTTCGACGAAATCCTGATCGACGAACTCACCACCGCCTGCCAGGCGCTGGGAACCGATGATTCCGTGCGAGTGCTGGTGCTGGCCGGACGGGGCAAGAGTTTTTCCGCCGGGGCCGATCTGAACTGGATGAAGCGCGCCGCCAGCCACACGGTCGAGCGGAATCTCGCCGACGCCCGCCAACTGGCGGCGATGCTACGCACCCTGGCCGAACTGCGCAAACCCACCGTCGCTCGGGTGCACGGCGCGGCCCTGGGCGGCGGCATGGGGCTAGCGGCGGCCTGCGACCTTTGCGTCGCCTCCACCGCCGCCTCCTTCGCCACCTCCGAGGTCCGCTTCGGCCTCATCCCCGCCACCATCGGCCCCTACGTGCTGCGGGCGATTGGCGCGCGTCAGGCGTCACGCTATTTTCTCACCGCCGAACGCATCGCCGCCCGCCGCGCCTGGGAACTGGGGCTGGTGCACGAACTGACGGGGCCGGACGCGCTGGACGCCAAGGTTGGGGAGATCGTCAACGCGCTACGGGCGGGCGGCCCCTGCGCGCAAGCGGCGGCCAAGGATTTGATCCGTACCGTCGCCAACCAACCCGTGGACGACCCCCTGGTGGAAGACACCGCCCAGCGCATCGCCCACATCCGCGCCACGCCGGAAGCGAGGGAAGGACTCGGCGCCTTTCTGGAAAAACGCCCGCCCAACTGGACGGTGGAGCCGTGACCATGTTCAAGAAAATCCTGATTGCGAATCGTGGCGAAATCGCCTGCCGGATCGTCAAGACCGCCCGCCGTCTGGGCGTCGCCACCGTGGCGGTCTATTCCGAGGCCGACGCCGAGGCCCGTCATGTGCGGCTGGCCGACGAGGCGGTATGGATCGGTCCCGCCGCCGCTCGCGATTCCTACCTGGCGGTGGACAAGATCATCGCCGCCGCTCGCCAGACCGGGGCCGAGGCCATCCATCCCGGTTACGGCTTTCTGTCCGAAAACGCCGACTTCGCCGAAACCTGCGCTCAGGCCAGCCTCGTGTTCATTGGCCCGCCGCCCGCCGCGATCCGAGCCATGGGTTCCAAATCCGCCGCCAAGGCGCTGATGGAGTCGGCCGGAGTGCCGCTGACGCCCGGCTATCACGGCGCCGATCAGACCCCTGCCCTGCTCCAGGCCGAGGCCGACCGCATCGGCTATCCGGTGCTGATCAAGGCCAGCGCTGGCGGCGGCGGCAAAGGAATGCGGGTGGTCGAAACCACCGGAGACTTCGCGGCGGCCCTGGCGTCGTGTCAGCGCGAGGCCGCCAGCAGTTTCGGCGACGACCGGGTGCTGGTGGAGAAATACGTGATCCGCCCGCGCCATATCGAAATTCAGGTGTTCGGCGATGCGCACGGGAACTGCATCCATCTGTTCGAACGTGACTGCTCGGTGCAACGCCGCCATCAGAAGGTCTTGGAGGAAGCGCCCGCCCCCGGTATGACGCCGGAGCGCCGCGCCGCCATGGGTCAGGCCGCCGTCAACGCCGCCCGCGCGGTGGGCTACGTCGGGGCCGGCACGGTGGAATTCATCGTCGATCCCGCCGGCCAGTTCTATTTCATGGAGATGAACACCCGCTTGCAGGTCGAGCATCCCGTGACCGAGATGATCACCGGCCTCGATCTGGTGGAATGGCAATTGCGCGTCGCGGCGGGTGAGCCGCTGCCGCTGACCCAAGAGCAATTGGCGCTGCGCGGCCACGCCATCGAGGCGCGCGTCTACGCCGAGGACCCCGCCAGGGGCTTTCTGCCCGCCACCGGGAGGCTGACCCATCTGACGCCGCCGGAGGAATCGCTGCACGTGCGGGTGGATACCGGCGTCGAGGAAGGCGACGCGATCACCCCGTTCTACGACGCGATGATCGCCAAGCTGATCGTCTGGGACGTGAACCGGGAACGGGCGCTGACCCGGCTGCTGCAAGCCCTGGCCCAGTACCGGGTCGTCGGCGTGGCCAACAACATCGAATTTCTATCCCGGCTGGCGGCCTGCCCCGCCTTCGCCAACGCGCATCTGGATACCGGTTTGATCGAGCGCGAACGGGCGTTTCTGTTTCCCAAGGAGCAGGAGGCGCCCGACGAAGCGTTCCTGGTGGCGGCGCTGGCCGAACTACTGCGCGAGGCGCGGCAGGTCCAAAACGTCGCCCACGGCGATCCCGATCCCCGGTCGCCCTGGCGCCACCGCGACGGCTGGCGGCTGAACGCCAACGCAACCCGAAGTTTCCGATTCCGGCTAGGCGACCGTTCCCGCGGCGTCCAGGTCGGCTACCAACGCGACGGCTACCGCCTGACCCTGGACGGTCGCGCCGTGCTGGCCCGGGGCGAGTTGCTGAACTCGCGCGGCCCGCTGCGGGTGGAACTGGACGGCCGCCGCATGGACGCCAGTTGCGTCGTGGCCGGCGAGCGCCGCTACGTCTTCCTCAACGGCCACACCTGGCCGCTGGCCCAAGTGGACCCGCTGCACTTCAATGCCGAAACCGGCGGCCCCGAAGGTGGGTTGCTGGCGCCGATGCCCGGCACGGTCATCGCGCTGCTGACGCAACCCGGCGCGCGGGTGACCAAGGGTGCGCCGCTGCTGATCTTGGAGGCCATGAAAATGGAACACACCCTCACCGCTCCGGCTCCCGGCGTGGTCAACGGCTTTCGTTTCGGCGTGGGCGATCAAGTCGGCGATGGGGTGGAGTTGGTGGACTTCGCCGCCGAACCGGACCAAAGCCGGACCGCCGCTGAAACGGATTGAACGGCGTTGAAACCACCCTCACCCCTGGCCCCTCTCCCGCAAGCGGGCGAGGGGTTTTACAGCTTTTAAGGAGCCGCCGATGTCCTTGCCACGACACGTCCGGATCGTTGAAGTCGGTCCCCGCGACGGCTTGCAGAACGAGCGGGAGATCGTCCCAACCACGGTCAAGCTAGCTCTGATCGACCGGCTGGCCGATGCCGGCCTCAAGATTATCGAGGCTGGCGCGTTCGTATCGCCGAAATGGGTGCCGCAAATGGCCGACAGCGTGGCGGTGCTGGCCGGCATCCATCGCCGACCGGGCGTGAGCTACCCGGTCCTGGTTCCCAACCTGCAAGGTCTGGAAGCGGCGCTGGCGGCGGGCGCGACCGAGATTACGGTGTTCGGCGCGGCCTCCGAAACCTTCTCCCGTCGCAACATCAATTGCTCCATCGCCGAATCCCTGGACCGTTTCCGCCCGGTGGTGGCAACGGCCCATCGTCACGGGGTCAAGGTGCGCGGCTACGTGTCCTGCGCGATGGGCTGTCCCTACGAAGGCGTGGTCGCGCCGGAAAAGGTGGCAGCGGTGGCCAGCGCGCTGTACGCGATGGGCTGTTACGAAATTTCCCTGGGCGACACCATCGGCGTCGGCACGCCGGGTCAGACCCAGTGGATGCTGGAAGCCGTGGCCCGGACGGTGCCAATGGACTGCCTGGCTGGCCACTATCACGACACCTACGGGCAGGCGCTGGTCAATATTTACGCTTCGCTGGAACTAGGTCTGGCGACGTTCGACGCCTCCATCGCCGGGCTGGGTGGTTGCCCGTATGCGGCGGGCGCGTCCGGCAACGTCGCCACCGAGGACGTGATCTACCTGCTGAACGGGCTGGGGATCGAAACCGGCGTCGATCTCGATGCCCTGGTGGCCACCGCCGCGTTCATCAGCGAGGCGCTGAACCGACCGACCGCCTCGAAAGTCGCGCGGGCGCTGCTGGCAAAAACCGGGACTGGCTAAAGAGAGAACCCCGCCTTTCATCCATCGGGGGTTAGGATAGTGCCAGAGTCGAAGCATCTATAGTGATTTGAATCCAAACAGCACCGCCGGGGCTTCGAATCATTTCCTGGTTATCACTGATCCATCCAAACGACTCGAATTGCTCCCCATGAAGTACCCCGACCTTATTATTCATATCCATCAACTCCTGCAAAGTATAGCAACGTCGCTGACCGAGCTTGGTGTTGCAAGTCGCATGACCCCATGCTACCTGTTCAGGTATATGCTCAAGTTGCTCATAGACCAATGGATGGAAATGAAACAGGTTAACGATCGTGGAACGAGTAGCACCTTCAATTTGTTCGGCAGCATTCATCAAACCGCTTTCCTCTTCAAGCCTGAGCATTTCATGTAGTTCACTATAACGAATTGGACGTAGACATAAAGGACAAGAGGTGAAGGTATTATTTATGATTCCTCTATTCTCATAAATTTGGTACTCAAGCAATGATAGCGATTTCAAAATTGCCTGAATATGGACAGCTTGGCTGGTCAAATAGGGGCTATCGACCGTGTGAATAATTTGCCATGCAAGAACAACTTGACAAAGAAAATTTGTATCCGCATCGGCATATTCAGGCGCGAATATTCCCTGCGGAGGGCCTTCAATACGTTCGGGTTTTGTAATAGTTTTCCCACCTCCAACCTTAGGCAACCGAAGTATATAATGCCCCCGATCCACAGCATCCTTTACACGTCGATCTATCCGGGTTCCATCCAGTTTTTCCAAATATCGCACATGCCAATTTGCAAGAGGCGGGAATTTCTCAAAAATATCATGGCTTCTGTATAAAACGAACGCATTATTACCAATGATAACTCCTGAATCGACTAAGCTGAATTGACTTTTAAGTTCACCAGCAGTTTCAAAACAATGCTCTGGCAATATACGCACGACATAGTCATTTTTATAAATGGATATATCTGGAATCAAAGCCAGCTTTTCATATGGAATAATGACTCGGCTATTCCTATAAACATGATTTTGGTAGGCCCCCTTTGCACCACCACGCGGAGTTGCATAGCCAGCTTTACTGAGCTTATCTTTATCCTTATCTTTCATAAAAGCCCATGCTTCGACCGGAGTAGTAGAGCACTTCCCCTGGTGACCAACTAATCTTAGGCACCCATTTTCCAAACAGAGTGTTGGAGTTTTTTCAAGGATTCTTCTCATTTAAAACCCCTCATCCATATTTTCGATCCCACATGCCGTACATCCAATTTTCCAGAAAGCAGAAGAATAAGTACTTTTTTAACCAGATCCTCCATACGGTCCCGATAAGAATGAATTTTTTTAATCTGGGTAGAGTCACCTAAGGCTTGCTCCATGGGTAGCGCCAGCATGGCTGCAAACTGTAACGCCTTAATAACTTCTATCACCTGATCCTGATATTCCAATGGGGGAACGGAAATTTCAAATTCAAACAGATCGGCGACATAAAGCTCTGGATAAGTTGAACCATTCGCAACCTGTTCAAGATAGGGTCTGTTAGCGATCAGCCAGTAAGCCAGATAAGTTGATCTCAAGTGAGGTCCACAAGTGAATGCTAAAAATCCTTGATTCACAGTCATGGGAGTTGTATTAACCGCCACCATTCCGACAGGCGCGCGCTTGGTAAGCATAACAGTCCCTACTGGATGTAACTTTAGAGATGACTCGACCAACCCTTCACGGGTAACCGTTCGTTCCGTTGTCGACACGAAAATTCCTCCCCGACGACGGGATATTTCCTTTGGAGTCAACCAGGGAATATCGCCATCCCAATATCTCTCAACCTCGGTTTTAGGTGTCGTTCCCGTATCGGCCGCAACGATCAATCCCCCCTTGGAGTCAGGTTCGAGAGTACCTTTTCGCCAATGAGAAGGACATTCAAGGAATGGTTCAGCCATCGACAAGCTCTTCCAGTAAATTGAGCGTCTGTTTCGCGGATTGGCCTACCGCAAGCAACATACCTTTGATCTCCGTCAGCTCGATGCGAAGTCTATCCATGTTCACTTCACCAATACATGCCCGATCAAAACCAACATATCTTCCAGGCACAAGAGCGTATTTATGACGTCCTACTTCTTCCCTACTGACAGATCGACAGAAGCCAGGAATATCATTATAAACTGTATCTCCGTCTCCCCGCCAATTATGATAGGCGCTAACAATTTTATTTATTTCTGTTTCAGTTAACTCTCGGTGGGTACGATCAACCATCACCCCATAGGATCGTGCGTCCACGAACAGACACTCCCCACGCCGGTCCCGGAATCCCTGATGATGATTACCCTGTCCAATGCCACTTTTATCCTTGGCAATAAACCAAATCGATACTGGGATTTGTGTTGAGTAAAAAAGCTGGCCAGGCAATCCAACCATGCAATCAATCAGATCATTTTCGATGATCAACCTTCGAATATGGCCTTCCCCGGAAGTATTGGAAGTCAATGCGCCATTAGCCAATACAAAACCAGCTATACCTTCTTGAGAAAGATGTGATATAAAGTGCTGAATCCATGCATAATTGGCATTGCCTTCTGGAGGAGTGCCGTATTTCCAGCGTTTATCACTCCGTAGGCGCTTTCCTCCCCAGTCCTTTTGGTTGAATGGTGGATTGGCTATAATATAGTCCGCCACTAGGCTATCGTGTAAATTGTGGGCGAAAGTATCAGCACTGATCTGACCTAGATTCGCATTCAGCCCTCGGATTGCCATGTTTATCCGCGCCAAGCGCCATGTGGCAGGATTAGATTCCTGTCCAAAAAGGCGAAGACTGGCTTGATCACTGCCATGTTCTTCAGCAAATTGTTGCGACTGCACGAACATCCCCCCGGAACCGCAGCATGGATCGTAAACCACGCCATGGGTGGGAGCCAACATCTTCACCAAAAGATTCACAACGCAATGAGGCGTGTAGAATTCTCCACCACGGTTACCCTCGGCTCTAGCAAACTGTCCAAGGAAGTACTCGTAGACGCGACCCAAGATATCCTTACCCCCTCCATGACTCGAGCTAAAATCAGTTTTTGCAAGCGCATCCAATAGCGATTGGATTTGTGGTGGCTTCAAACCGCTTCTCTGAAAATCTTTCGGTAACGCTCCTCTTAAAGCTGGATTGTGTTTCTCGACAAATTCCAAAACTTCATCGATGCGAGCGGCAATTTCCTTGTCGTCGGTATGTTGGAGCAATGACGACCAAAGCGCGCCATCGGGAAGAATCCATGGGGAGTCACGTCCCGCATCGACCAAATCAGCGAGTGATTTCAGGAAAATCAGCCCTAAAACTAGATACTTATACTGAGAAACATCGAGATGGCCACGCAGTTTATCAGCGATTTGCCATAGCACCGTTTCAAATCCCAGCGTAGCGCTGGATTCATTGCTGGAAAAAAGATTTATCTGGTTTCCGAGGTTCGATGGCATAGCTGAAAATCATCCGGTTAAGTATCGTCATTATTATATCGGTTCTTTCCGGCCCAACATCTGGTCAGTTCCCAAGGAGCACATTGCCTAGCCATCCCGACAACCGCTGAAAAGCTATCGCCATAGTTTAAAAATCAGCAACTTACCTCTGTTCATCCCCATTCACCAGCGAACGGAAACTCATGGCTCCACCTTCAAACCGACAGCAATGTCGGCAATCGTTCCCGCAAGATGTCTTCCATGCGGACGCCGACGCCGGCCTTGGTTTCCGGGTGGGTGAAAATGTAGAACCGCCCGTTCTCGACCGCCGTGAACACCGCCTCGGCCACCTGCTCCGGCGCGATGCCCTGCTGGACCGCCTTGAACATGGTCAGACCGGTCTTCGCCGTAACCGGATCGATCCGGCTGAGGTCGGTACGCTGATCGGCGTCGCGGTGACGCTCAGCCTCGGCGATGCGGGTTCTGACCCAGCCCGGACACAGCACCGACGCCTTGAGCTTGGCCTGGCGCAGGGTCAGATCGTGATGCAGGCCCTCGGTCAGGGTCACCACGCCAAACTTGCCGACGTTGTAGGCGGCCATCGCCGGCTGCGAGATCAGGCCCGCGACCGACGCGGTGTTGACGATATGGCCTTCCTCGCCGTTCTCCAGCATCCTCGGCACGAACGCCCGGATGCCGTGAATCACGCCGTACAGATTCACCCCCAGCACCCATTCCCAGTCGGTGAGGGTGGTTTCCCAGGCTGATTTGGCTAGCGCCACGCCAGCGTTGTTGACCAGCAAATGCACGTTGCCGAAACGCTCAAATGCCCGCGCGGCTAGGGCTTCGACCTGCTTGGCCCTGGACACATCCACCTGGACGTCTTCGACTTCCGCCCCGCCCGCGCGCAACGCCGCCACGGTTTCATCGAGCTTGGCGGCGGAAATATCGGCTAGCACCAGCTTCATACCCTTGGCCGCTGCCCGTTCGGCGATGGCCCGACCAATGCCCTCCGCCGCGCCGGTGATCACCGCGACCTTGCCTTGCAGTTCCTTCATGGGATGCGCCCTCGCTTACACTAGCAGATAACCGCCATCCACCGGCAGGCAGGCGCCGGTGGTGTAGCTGGCGGCCGAGGAAACCAGATACAGCACCGCGCCGGCCATTTCCTCCGGTTGCGCCAACCGGTTGGCGGGAATGTGCGCCAGCGCCTGTTTCAGGATCGCCGGATTGTTGACCAGCGCGGCGGCGAACCGGGTGTCGGTCGCGCCCGGCAGCAGCGCGTTGACGCGCACCCCCAGCGGCGCGCATTCCTTGGCGAAGGCGTGGGTCATCGAAATCACCGCCGCCTTGGTGATCGAGTAGATGCCCTGGAGCGGACCGGGAATCACGCCGTTGACCGAGGCGACATTCACAATTGCGCCGCCGCCAGCTTTCGTCATGAGCTTGATGGCGTTCGCCGACATGAAGAAGTAGCCGCGAATGTTCACATCCACGGTTTTCTGGAAGGCGTCCAGGTCGGTGTCCACGATGGGGCCGAGATACGGATTGGTGGCGGCGTTATTGACCAGGATGTCGAGCCGGCCGTGTTTCTCCTCCACGGTCTTGAAGAACGCGTCGATCTGGTCCATCTCGCCGATATGGCAACCGATGGCTTCCGCCGAACCGCCAGCGGCTTGAATGGCCTCCACCACTTTCTGGCAGTCGTCCGGCTTGCGGCTGGACACGATCAGATGCGCGCCTTGCGCGGCGAGCAGTTGGGCGATGGCTTGGCCGATGCCGCGGCTGGCGCCGGTCACCGCCGCGATCTTGCCGCTCAGATCAAAGGGATTGGGAATCGTCATCATCAATTTCCTTAGGCTGCTCTCCCCTCTCCCGCTGGGAAAGAGACAGGGATGAGGGGGTTAGCGGTAGGTAATCAGCGCGGGTCGCCGCTGCCGTTCCAGATGCGCCTGGCCGTTGAAAGTGCCCAGGCTCAGCCGACCGGGCCGGCAATGCAATTGGGTGACGCCGGTATTCACCAGCGCCCAGTTGAGTTCGAAAATCCGTGTGTCGGGAATGGCCAGTACACCTTGCAGCAGGGCGCCGATCGTGCCGGCGGAGGTGAATACCCACACCGCCCGCACGGGGTCCACCGTCGCCATCAGCCGGTCGAGGCCCGCCTGGCAGCGCCGCCGAAACGCCGGCCAGGATTCGCGGTAGTCGCCATCGTGCGCGCCGCCGATCCAGCGAGCCACGGCGGCGGCGAACATCTGTTGAAAAGCGCGGTGCGGGTGATCGGATTGCGTCAAGAAGTGACCGAGCGCGCCCGGTGCGTCCAGGTCCGGCCGGAAGCGAATCAGGACTTCGTGGTGGTCGAACTCGTCGAATCCCGCATCGACCATCCAGTCTTGGGGCGCTGGTCCCGCGCCGTAAGCGGTCAGGCACTGTTCGGCACTCTGACGGTGGCGGCGAGCTGTGCCCAACGCAACTTGGCCGAGGTCGAAACCGCAGTCCCTGGCCCAGCCGCCCAGCAGCCGTGCCTGTTCCTCGCCCAGCGGCGACAGCCGGTCGTAATCGTCGGCCCCGAAGCTGGCCTGACCGTGACGCACCAGAACAATCGCACTCATGCCCGGTTGCTCCAGACTCAAAGCTTCGACGCGGCGATCAACCGCTGGCAACGCTTTTCCAGATAACGGCTGATGTGGCCAAAATTGGCGAAGGCTGGATTTCGGGTCTGACCGTGGAAATAGCGGTAGTAAATCTGCTGCACGATCACCGCCAGCCGGAACAGGCCGTACAGGGCGTAAAAGTCGAAGTTATCCACCCGGTAGCCGGTCTTGCTCCCGTAATACTCGATCACTTCCCGGCGGGTCAGCATCCCCGGCAAATGGGTCGGCTGGCGGCGCACCTGCTGGAACAGCGCGTCGTCGTCGGCCTGCACCCAATACGCCAGGGTGTTGCCCAAATCCATCAGCGGATCGCCGAGCGTGGCCATTTCCCAGTCCAGCACCCCGATCACCTCAAACGGGTTAGCGGGGTCGAGCACCACGTTGTCGAAGCGGAAATCGTTGTGAATCAGGCAGGTGGCTACGTCATTGGCCGGCATCTTGTCCTTGAGCCAGGCCATGACCGCCTCGAAATCGCCCGCATCGTCGGTCCTGGCCTTGCGATAGCGGTCGATCCAGCCCTCGATCTGGCGGCGCACGTAGCCCTCGCCCTTGCCCAGGCTGTCCAGCCCGGCGGCCCGGTAGTCCACCCGATGCAACTCGATCATCCGGTCAATGACGTTCAGGCACAGCTTGCGGGTGTCCTCGACGCCGAGGTTCAAACCCTCCGGCAAATCCTGGCGAAGGATGATGCCGTTGATCCGCTCCATCACGTAGAAATCGGCCTCCATCACCGCCAGATCATTGCAAGTGGCCACCACGGTCGGCACGTAGCGATAGACCGGCTTCAACACGGTCATGATCCTGGCCTCGCGCAACATGTCGTGCGCGGACTTGGCCTTGTAGCCGAACGGCGGCCGGCGCAGGATCAAATCGCGGTCGGGATAGCGCAGCAGATAGGTCAGGTTCGACGCCCCGCCGGCAAACTGGCGAATTTCCGGGGTTCCGGTCAGGCTGGGCAAATGGACCTTGATGAAGGCATCCACCTTCGCCACGTCGAATTCCTCGCCCTTGCGCACCGAACCGGGCTGATCGATCAGGGATTCCATGTTGTTCTCCGAAATTATAAGCATCTGTAACTATTCAGTTCCCTCTCCCCCCACCAAGGGGGAGAGGGTTAGGGTGAGGGGATAGTCTTTGAAACTGTGGCCCTCACCCCCAACCCCTCTCCCGCAAGCGGGCGAGGAGAGCAAGCGGGCTACCAAATTCTCAGACCGTCCGGGCGAGTTTGGCTTGCTGCTTCTGGTATTCCAGCTTCGCGATCAGCTTGCGGTGCACCTCGTCCGGGCCGTCGGCGATGCGCAGCACCCGGGCGTAGGCATACAGCGCGGTCAGCGCGAAGTCGTTGGACAGGCCGGCGCCGCCGTGGATCTGGATCGCGGCGTCGATCACCCGCTGGGCCATGCTGGGTGCAACCACCTTGATCTGCGAAATCTCGCTCATCGCTCCCTTGACGCCGACCGTGTCCATCAGCCACGCCGCTTTCAGGGTCAACAGCCGGGCTTGCTCAATCACCATGCGGCAGTCGGCCACCACGTCGGGATTGCCGCCGAGCCGCGCCAGCGGCTGGCCGAAAGCGACCCGGTTCATCGAGCGTTGGCACAGCAGTTCCAGCGCCCGTTCCGCCGCGCCGATAACGCGCATACAGTGGTGAATGCGGCCCGGTCCCAACCGGCCCTGGGCAATCTCGAAACCCCGGCCCGGCCCGGCGATGAGGGCGTCCAGCGGCAGGCGCACGTCGGTAAAGCTGACCTCGCCGTGACCGAACGGCCCGTCGTAGGCCCCGAACACCGGCAACATCCGCTCGATCTGGATGCCCGGCGCGTCCAGCGGCGCGAGCACCATCGAGTGCTGGCGGTGCTTGTCCGCCGTCGGGTCGGTCAGCCCCATGAAAATCACCACCTTGCAATGGGGATGACCAATGCCGGAACTCCACCATTTGCGGCCGTTCAGCACCACCGCGTCACCCTCGACCGTGGCGGTGGCCCGCATGTTGGTGGCGTCGCTGGAAGCCACACCCGGCTCGGTCATGCAGAACGCGGAGCGAATCGCGCCGGCCAGCAACGGCTTGAGCCAGGTTTCCTTCTGCGCTTGGGAACCGTATTTGACCAGTACTTCCATGTTGCCGGTGTCCGGCGCGTTGCAGTTGAAGATTTCCGGCGCCATCGGCGAGCGGCCGGTGAGTTCGGCCAGCGGCGCGTAATCGGCGTTGCTCAGGCCGGGACCGTACTCCGCTTCCGGCAAGAACAGGTTCCACAGACCGGCGGCCCTGGCCTTGGCCTTCAGTTCCTCCATGATCGGCGGCTGGCGCCACTGGGTCCAGTCCGGGCCGTGGACGAGTTGCCGTTCGTAAATCGGCTCGGCGGGCAGCACCTCCTCGGTCATAAAGGCGTTCAAGCGTTCAAGGTAGTCGCGCGCTTTGGCGGAATAGGCGAAGTTCATGCAAGCGGTCTCTGGTGGGTCATGGACACAGCCTACCCCACCCCTTTCAATCAATCCAATGAATAGTTTGAATACGGTATAATTGATTTCATGCATATTAGCCGCATCGATTTGAACCTGTTCGTGGTGCTGGACGCGATCCACCGGGAAGGCAACATCACCCGCGCCAGCCAGGCGTTGAAGCTGAGTCAGCCGGCGCTCAGTCATGCGCTGGGGCGGTTGCGCGAGTTGCTGAAAGACCCGCTGTTCGTGCGCCAGGGTTCGGCCATGGTCCCTACCCCGCTGACCCGCAATCTGATCGGGCCGGTGCGGGAGGCGCTGCAAATCCTGGAACTCAGCGCCCGGCAAAGCCAGCCCTTCGATCCCCGCCAGACGCAGCGTCGGTTTCATCTGGGGCTGCGCGACGTGTTCGAGGCCACGATCCTGCCGGCGCTGGTCCAAACGATTCAGAACGAGGCGCCGGGGATCGAACTGTGCAGCGTGCGCACCGACCGCCGCGCGCTGGAGGCCGATCTGGCGGCCGGCACGCTCGATCTAGCGCTGGACATCCCCTTGCCGGTGGGCGATGCGATTCGCCAGACCCGGGTTTCCCAGGACCGGCTGATCGTCATGGCTCGGGCGGAACATCCGACGATTGGGGAGGAATTGACACTGGCGGATTATCTTGACCAGACGCATATTCTGGTCTCGTCGCGCCGTCAGGGTCGGGGGCTGGAGGATTTCGAGTTGAACCGGGAGGGGTATCGGCGGCGGATTGGCCTGCGCTGCCAGCATTATTTCGCGGCCTGCCGGGTGGTCAGTCAGACCGATTGGCTGCTGACCATGCCGGAGCAGTACGCGCGGATCGCCAACGCCCAGTTCGGCAACCGGATCGTGCCGTTTCCGTTGCCGACTCCGCCGCTGGACGTGCATCTATACTGGCACGCCAATGTGGAGCACGACCCAGCGAATCAATGGCTACGGGAACAGTGCATCGCGTTGCTGGGGGGTAGCGGCTAGGCCAGTTGAGGGCGGGTTAGGGAGCCAGCCCATAACCCAACGAGATCGTCGCTCCAGTTTCGGCGGGTTACGCTACGCTAACCTGCCCTACACGCTACCCGTTGTTTAACGATTTGAGCGCAATTTCTGGCGCCGCCGATACAATTTTGAGCAGCGCCCGCGCCGGTCCCATCGGACGCCGCCGACCCTGTTCCCAGTTTTTGAGCGTTCGCTGGCTAACGCCCAGCAGATGCGCAAAACGGTTTGGCGAAAGACCGGTTTTTTCGCGGATCGTGCGCACCGATAAATCAGCTACCTGGGTAACCCGTCCTGGCTCCAGTTCGCCACGCACAATTTTGTCCATTTCTTCAACGCTGGTCAGCAGTTCGGCAAACATTTTTTCGTTCATGAGGTCCACCTTTCGACGATCTTGCGCAATATCGCCAGTTGATCTGGCGTTAGATTCTCCTGCTGGCTTTTGGCGTAGGCATACAGCATTCGCAGTTGTTCATCAGCCACCACCCAGTGGTAAATGACTCGCACGCCGCCTCGTCGCCCCTGACCTTGGAGTTTCCAGCGAACTTTGCGTAAACCGCCACTACCCGGAATAAGATCACCTTTGTCGGGCTGTTGGATCAATGCGTCTTGCAACTCGCGGTACACATCGTCGCTCATCAGTTCGCTGATGATTCGGGTAAAAAGTGGCGTTTCGATGATGACCCTGTGCGGCATGATACGCCATTGAAGTCGTGTCAGGCCCCTCAACAGGGCGGCATTCCCCGCCTCCACGGACAACCCTCACTTGCCTTCACCGGAAATTTCAGAGATTTTTAGCGCGTAGCGCGGGTTAGGGCACCAGCCGTAACCCGCCTTGAGGGAAGTCAACGAACCGGCGGGTTAGCGAAGCGTAACCCGCCCTACCGCGCTTCGCGGCCTGCCGGATGGTCAGTCAGACCGATTGGCTGCTGACCATGCCAAAGCAGTACGCGCGGATCGCCAACGCCCAGTTCGGCAACCGGATCGTGCCGTTTCCATTGCCCACCCCGCCGCTGGACGTGCACTTGTACTGGCACGCCAACGCGGAGCACGACCCGACGAATCAATGGCTACGAGAACAGTGCATCGCATTGCTGGGGAGCAGTGGCTAGGCTGTTAAAATCTGCCCACTTGATATGAGGATTCGAACCTTAATGAACGACCACCGCCTTGAAGGCAGTGGCTTCGGGGGACGGCTCAAGCCGGCGATTTCGGCTCAAGCCGAGTCCTTCCCCGCTTAAGCAGGCTTAAGCCGAACGGGACTCCCCGCCCGAGGAAGCCTCCCCTTGTAATGGAGGAGGTCGCATCGTGGTCATCACGCTGGGGCTGGGGCTCTGCGAGAGGCTTTGTATATGCTATACAACACCACTCCCGTACCTGCCACGAGGAATACGACACCGCACCCTAAGCTGACGCAGCCCACGCCCGCAATCCCCTTCGACACGACCGCGATCTTACACACCACCGAGGTGTTCGGTGCTAATGCAGGGAAATAATTCACGAGATGGAGGGCGATAGTAGGTGCATCTTTCAGCAAACTCGTACCAGCAGCACACAGCCCTGCGCCACTGCCTATGCAATGCTTGCCGCTCTCGAGTTCAAGATTATTCATGTGGTCAACCTCTAAATTGAATGAGCCACTTGACCAAGATGATCATGGCCTTGATGGTCAAAGCGAAGCCACCAAGTAGTCCAACCACGCTGAGGGTGGAAAGTTCTGGACTGAACGCCAGAGTTCCTCCCAACAAGAGGCAGATTATGGCCAAAAAGGCGAACTTGTTGGCCCGTTCAAGCGATGTCCCAGGATTGGTCACTTCTCGATCTCCTTGCTTCTTTGCTCTCAACTCAATACGGGCACAGACTACTCAATCCAGCTCGCCAAGTCAACCATAACATATTGTATTTTAATATATTTTTATTTAATGCTTTCCAATAAATATTATTAGCTCTTTGGGAATTTCCAGTGTAAAGTGTTTATTTAAAAACAAATACTTGCATTCTTTTTGCCGCACTGCAATACGCTGTATTTAAATAAGATGGTTCTTCGTCGGTTCTTGTGGATCTGGTCTCCCAAGGTGGATTGTAGCCCGCCGAGCCGGCTCGTGGTTAGGTTAATACTTTTTCAGATCAATCGGTTATTGATGAGCGATTCACTCAAAATCACATTTGTGGGGCATCTAACCCCGGTTTCCACAAGAACCGACGAAGAACCAATAAGATTTCAGTGCATTCCATGGTCATAAGACATAAATATATTTGAAATCATAATGTTGGGTTTAGACGGGGGCTAACTGAAAGTATCTTGAATTCTAATCAAGATTTCTTTAGATTAACTTTACGTAGTCGTTCACCCCTCGACTTGCGCAAGGCACGAGAGGGGGAGCCAGCGTACTGTTCAGTGGGTGGCGTGAATGTAGGCTAGGGCGTGGTTGTGACCTGGGTACTACTACACATAACCGGTATGCAAGGCTGCTAGGCAGTTGACATGCAGGACTGGCTGGTTGAGGAGACCTTCCGCGCGGTGCGCCACCAACAGGGCGTTGAACATATTGAGCCCTTGGCGGTAAAGGGCCGTGCCTCGTGATAAGATCTCCGTAACCCAATGAGCAAATTGAGCGGTTCAGCGAACGCTTTATCAAGTTGATTCGATCAAATTTTCGCCAATTTTTCTAGCAATAAGGTTCCTAATGATGTGCATTTTTCTTTTAATTGACCACGCTGATTTGCAAAATTATCAAGATGGCCAAGAACACCGGATAAGCCCTACCTGTTATGATAGCCACAATAGAGATTTAGAAAACCCTCTGCAAGATCTCTCCATTATTCTCAAAGATGGACACGTCCAAGTTCTACGAGCAGGCTATTTTGTTCCCTGGCAGCCTCCTTTTCCGCCTATTGAGTTCGAAATCTCTGGAAAAGACTATAAGTTGTGTTTAAAAGGCCAACAAAATGAATCAGCAGAACACGTGGAGTTCATAAAAAGTGAACATTTTCTGGTCAACGGCAATGAAGTTAAGCTTGATATTCCAGCCGATATCATCTATTTGTTAGGCACTGATGTTGATTCTAGAAACAGGAGAATTGTCAGCAGTTCCATGGAAGAAGTCTTCGAAAAAATTCGCATTTGTTCGACCAAGGATGATGCCGCCGTTTCTATCCACGGTGAAACCGGAACTGGGAAAGGTTACATCGCAAAAATTATCCACCTGAACAGCAGAAGGAAAAACCATAGATTTATCAAACTAGATTGTCGAATCTTTAAGGATGAAAAGTTTCATTCAAATGAATTTGACGCCATGCTCTTTGGCGATAATAAAAATAATATTAAAGGACTTCTTCAACAGGCTAACAAAGGCGTTTTTTATATTGACTACTTTGACGAAATTCCATTACCATTTCAAGCTAGGCTTTACAATGCCATCAAGACTAAAAAAGGGCGCTGCGTAGAAAGCCACCAATACTATCCTATTGATGTACGTATCCTGGTTGGATCCGAAATCAAGCTAGAACTTTTAAAACAGGAAAAAATCATCCAGGAAGATTTTTACTACTACTTGGCCGGACTAAAAATTAACTTACCTTCATTAAAAGAGCGGCAGGATGATATCGTAGGAATAGCACAAGCTTTTTTAAATCAGATCAATTTAACTAAAGCAGATGATGAACAACAGCAACTGAGTTGCGACTTTAAGAAATCTCTAAAGGAATTCGCATTCTTCCTCCAAGGAAATCTTGATGAACTGAAAAGTTTTATCACGGCGTGCTCAACAAATTGCCAAGACGCAGAGATCATAAGAGAGCATGTGCCAGAGGAATATTTTACCTTCGGTGTGGACGAGGATAATCCCCTATTTAAGTTCTTTATTAATCACCTGACACACATTAATTATATGAAAAAATCTACTGAAGACTTGGCCATGAGCCTCACTTCAACATTTTATACCAATACTAACAAACTGATTGGAGCAATTAAAAAAGATCGCAGTTTGTACGAAAAGATTTTACATGATGATCTACAGAATGTAGATCATATTAGAGACAGAAAACTATCTATTTTAGTTAAAAGCATTAAAAGTAAAAAGACCTTAATTCAATTAATAGAAGAGGAGAATTATTATGATGATGAAACTGATTTTTGTGAATTAGGAGATATAAGGCGCAAACTAGAAAATGTAATTGATGCCATTATTCTTTCTTCCTTGGCAAACACTAATCCAGATCAGCGCCCAGCAAAACTTCGAGAGATTGGTGATTTACTAAAATACAACTCTAAAGGAACTGCAGTTTCGCAGCGGATAAAAAGTAGGATTGCTAGCAACAATGATAAAATAAATAAAATTGTTGAAGAAATGAAAAAAAATGGAAGAAGTGAAGATGAGATTTCTAACTTCAAAGAATACATAAATAAATTTAAGTCGGTTACTGATCTGTGAGACATCGCGCCAATCCTAAGTTCTGGCAGTTTCATGCCGTACTGCCTGAGAATATTCAGCGGGTTGCCGATGAAAGTATCGAGTTTCAGGAGGCCATCGCCGTTTTCGACGATCCACTGGCCAGGATTTTCCCAGATGCCTGGCATTTGCACCTCATGCCCACCCTACCCTATTCCCTCATCCACCGTCCCTTCGCCCCGAAAAGAATGCGCACCGAGACGCCAAGCAATACGCGCACTGCTCGGCCCGCCTCCACTTGGCGAACTGGCTCCAAAAGGTCTTTCTGAAATTATACCGTTTACCGATAGATTTTATCTTTATTAAGGCTAAAAACTACCCTGCTCGTCATACCCGCGAAAGCAGGTACCCCGTTTTTCAGCAGATGACGGGATTCCCGCTTCCGCGGGAATGACGGCCATAAATACGGAAACCTACCGAGAATGGGTATTATTCCATCTCTCTACGCCTGCCTTTGTCAGCGCGGCCCCAGCCTACCTTGCGACTGAAACATCAGTGCGGATACCGCGTCATTTCCAGATAACCTTGGCCACCGAGGGTCTGGTCGCCGATCTGCCCACGCACTGCGACCGCGCCTTCCCAGTAGCGCACCGTCAGCCGCATCTCCTGATCGGCCACTTTCGGCGTCACGGTCAGATCGAGCTTCTCGGTGGGCAAGCGCAGCCGCCAGCCGGCGGGATAGCGGTCGCCTGTATGAGGGCTGACCCACTCGCCAAGCGGTTGTAACTCCACCTCGCTCCCGCGCAACAACCGTGCCTGGCCATCGAGTCCGACCAGCGCTCCCTTGCTGAATGGGTCCATGCCGCCATCCTTGCGGCGCAGCCGGTAGAACATCAGGTCCCGCCCATCGTCCAGTTGCAGCGCGAACCAGTCCCAACCGCTCTGATCCGGTCCTAGCGCGCTGGTGCTCCATTCCCGATCCAACCAGCTTGCACCGCTGACCGTGAAACTTCGCCCGCCGACCCGGACCGTCCCCTGAGTCGGCATCCGGGTCTGGGAGTAGTAGTAGGAAGCATTGCCCGGCTCCGCGCTCTTCTGGCTTAGACCCTGGTCCCCCTGCAACACGACGGGCTTGCCGGCGTCCAGCGTCAAATCGATGGCGATGTCGCCTTCCTGGGCGCGGATTCGCAACGGGAAAACATCGGTTTCCGCGCCGGTCAGCGCCCAGTCTTCCAGCCAGACCCGAAATGGGGCCGCCCGCGCGCCCGCCAAGCCCAGCGCGCCCCGGCTGAAGCGTTCGAAACCGTGGTGACGGTTGCCCGCGACATCGGTCAGCGCAAAATGGCCCATGTAGACCTGATTCGCGCGCCAGGGCGAGTCCACCGGCGGCGCGGCGGAGGACAGCGCGATGCGAAAGATCGTCAGTTGGTAGCCGAATGGCCGGCCCGCGGCATCAGCCAGATTCCCAGTGACATACCACCATTCGTTGCGAAATTCCGGATGCGACCCATGATCGCTGGGGAAAACGAAGGGCCGGGGTTGATAGGCGCGTTGATAACCGGCGTTGTCGTCTCCACCCAGGGCCGAACTGACGGCGACGGCGATGGGTGGCTGGGATGAAGGTTGCAACAAAGGGTAAGCCGCCAGACCGATGACCAGCGCCACCAGCAGTCCTCCGACCCATCGCCGGGATACGCGGATCACGGGCTATTCCGTCCGTAGCGCGTCGGCGGGCCGGGCGCGGGTCATGCGCCAGATCGGGTACAGGCCGGCCAGCAGGGCGGCGATCACCGCCAGCGCCAGCGTTTCCAGCAGCAACGTGGGATCGACTTGGAATGGCAGGCTCCAGCCAAACGCCCGCCGGTTGATCACGAAAATCAGCATCGCGGCCAGCAACATGCCGGTCGGCAGGGCCAGCAGACCGGCGGCAATTCCCATGAATCCGGTTTGCCACGACACCAGTCCGCCGATTTCACCCGCTGTCATGCCGGTGGCGCGCAGCACCGCGAATTCCCGCGCCCGCTCCAGTTGCAAAGCCAGCAGCGCGCTCAACACGCCGACCGTTGCCACCAAAATCGCCAGTAGCCGCAGCACGTTGGTAATGGTGAACGTGCGGTCGAAAATCTCCAGCGTGCGGTTCTGAATGTCGCGGTTGGAACGGATCAGCAGCGGCTGAATCGGTCCCAGTCGGTCCTGCAAGCGTTCGCGCAGGGTCGCCAGATTCTGGCCCGGCGCGGCGAACGCCGCCATCGAGCCGACCGTCGGTTCCCGCCAATACCGTTCGTAGCCGGCGCGGTGCAGCAGAATCCGGCCATGTTCCGAGCCGTAATCCAGAAAAACGCCAGCCACGGTGAAGCGCCGTATTCCCCGGTCGGTCGGCAAGTCCAGCCCCTCGCCGATACGTAATCCGCGCCGGTAGGCCAGTGGTTCCGAAACTAGGATCGCCTCGCCGGTCTGGAACGCGCGCCAGGCGGTCGCGGGGTCACCGTCGATCAGGTGGTAGCCGGTCTGGGACGCGGACGCGAGGTCCACCGCCATGACCTGGACAGGGTGGCCGTCGAGATCCACCGTGATCCGTCGATAGGTGGAAACCGCCGCCACGCCGGGCGTGGCGCGCAAGGCCGCCAGTGCCGCCGAGCGCACGGATTCCGAATTCGCGCCGTCCTCGATGGCGGGCGGGGCGAGGTATAGATCGGCGTTGAGCAGATCGTTGATCCAGATCGCCACTCCCCCCCGAAAGCTGTCCACCATCACCCCGACGCCGACCGTGGTGGCGAACGCCACCATCAGCGCCGCGACCGCGATGCCGGTGCGGCTGAGATGGCGGGCGACATCGCGGTTGGCCATTCGCGCCAGCAGGCCCAGCCGGGCGGCCAGCGGCCGGTTCAACCGCGCCAGACCGACCACGGCGGGCGGCGTCAGCAACGCGCAGCCGAGAATCAGCAGGAACAAGCCAGTGAAGCCGGGAACCAAGGTGCGGGAGAATGCCAGAATGAGCCCACCGACACCCGACAGCCCCCATCCGGCCAGAGCCAGAAGAGGCAGGGCGGATCGCCAACGGGTTTCCAGATGAGCGCGGCTCAATGCCAGGCCAGGGGGAACAGCGGCGGCTTCTCGCGCGGGCAGCCAGGCCGCCGCCAGGGTCGCCAGCAGGCCCAGCGCCGCGCCCTTGGCCAGCGACCAAGGATCGATGAAAAACTCGCGGACGCTGAGAACATAGTACAGATCATTGATGGTGCGGGTGACCAGATGCACCAGCCCGGAGCCGAGCCACAACCCCAGTAGCCCGCCGAGCAGGGTCCCCGCCAGCCCAAGCAACAACGCTTCGCCCAGGATGCCGAGAAATAGTTCCTGGCGACTGACGCCCAGCGCCCGCAACATGCCCAGCAGGGCGCGGCGTTGCACCACCGAAAAGCTGATGGCGTTGTGGATCAGGAACAGGCCCACCATCAGCGCCAGCAGACTCATGGCGGTCAGATTCAGCGAAAAGGCGGCGCTGAGGTCCGCCGTCGCCTGATTACGTTGCGCGGGACGTTCCAGCCGTAGGTCTGGGGGCAGCCCGGCGCGCAATTCAGCGGTCAGCGTTTCACCGGCGACGCCTTCCGGCAGGATCAGATCAATGTGGCTGAGTCGCCCGGCGTGGCCGAGCAAGGTTTGCGCGGTGGCAATGTCGGTGATGACCAAGCCGTCCAGTTCCGGCCCACGCAGCGCGCCCACGCGGTGCAGGGTAAACCGTTGCTCGCCCCGCCGCAGCGCGACCTGCTCGCTCAGCGCCGCCGGCAGCAGGGCGGCGTCCGGTTGTAGCAGCAACGCGCGCAGATCGAAGGTGTCGCCGGTGACATCGGCGGCGGGGTCGCGAAACGGCGCCTCGGCGAAGGGATCGACGCCCAGGATCTGCAGCAGTTGGCCGGGCGGGTCGGCGCGCGGCAGGTATCCGGTCACGACTGGGGCCGCTTGGCGGATGCCACGTTCCAGCCGCAATTGAACATAGACGGCCTCGGGCACGCCCTGTGATCCGCCGACTAGGCGATGAGTGGCGTGACCGGTCAGGCGATTCATGGCCAGATCGAAACCGCGCCGGGCGCTGGTGTTGGCCAGGTCCACCGCCAACACCACCGCCACTCCCAACGCGATGCCGAGAATCGCCAGGCCCAGTTGCCAGGGGTGGCGCAACGGATGGCGCCACAGCGCCCGCCAGAGCAGCGGCGTCACCGAGCCTGTTCCCGGATGTGCCCGGCGTCCAGGATCAAAATCCGGTCGGCGCGGGCGGCGACAGCCTGGCTGTGGGTCACCACGATCATGGTGGTCTGCGCTTGACGATGCAGGCTCAGCAACAATTCCAGGATATGCTCGCCAGTCGCCGCGTCGAGGTTGCCGGTTGGCTCGTCGGCCAGCAATACCCAGGGGTTGTGAACCAATGCCCGGACCAGTGCCAACCGCTGTTGCTCGCCCCCGGACAGCCGTTCCGGGAAGCTGTCGCGGCGGTCACCCAGCCCAACGTGATCCAGCAGCGCCAACGCCCGACCGTGCTGGTCGGGGGTCGTCAGTCCGTTCAGTTCCAGGGGTAGCAGTAAGTTCTCCCCGACCGTCAGGGTCGGGATCAGGTTGAAGAATTGAAACACGAAACCGATGTGGCGGCGGCGGAAGCGGGTGCGTTGGACCTCTGACAAAGTGGTCAACGACCGGTCGCCGATGCGAATTTGACCTCCGTCTGGCAGGTCGATACCGCCCAACAGATTGAGCAGGGTCGATTTGCCGGAACCGGACTGGCCCAGCAGGGCGATGAACTCGCCGGAGCCGATGTCCAGGCTCAGGTCGGCGAAGAGAGTTCGCTGGCGGTCGCCCTCGGTGTAGTGCTTGCGTAGGTTGCGGATCGTGATGAAGGAGGATACCGCCATCAAGAGCGCCACGCGCCGGCCAGCGCCATCGGCGGCTCGGCCAACGACTGAAACCGCGCCAGCCGGACCACGTTGCGCTGGCGATGGCCCAGCAGCGGCATCGGCCCGCGCGCCAGGATTTCCAGCATCGCCCGTTCGCTCAGCAAAACCTCGGTGGCGGGCTGCATCGCGCGTTCCCCGGCTTCCTCGTACACATGGGCCGGGCAGTCGTCGAGTTCCAGCACGTCGCCGGGGCTGAAATCCCAGCCGTTTTCCGCGAACGCCGCCGCGATCAGCCGCGCGCAGACCAGGGCCGGATTGCCCCAGAGGTACGCCTCGGGATCGCGACCGCCCGGCATTTCCTCGAAGGCGAACGCTTCGACCGGCTCGGTCTTTTTTCCATAGGGTAGGCGCAGTAGGACCCGCGGCAGGACCAGACCAAGCCAGGGTGCGATATCGCACCGGCGCAGCGCCAGCCAGCGCTGTTCGGTTTCGGCCGGCAGTGGCGGCCAGCGCGCGGGATCGGCCAGCGCCGCCATCGAATCGCAGCCCAGCGGTTCCGGTTTGGCCGCCGCCAGGAACGGACCGCCGGCCTGGCTGGCCAGCGAACCCAGGGCCGCCAGCAACGCGATGTCCTCGGGCGCGGCGCCGAAGACGTAGTCGCCGATCAGCAGCGTCCAGGGTTCGCCGTCGGGCATTCGCGCCCCCCGTTCGATCAGCAAGGTATGCAGGCCGGTTGCTTGCGGCTTGCCACCCGCCGCGCGCAGGTCAAGGAGCAATTCCTGTTGGGTGACATCGAGCAGGAAAACGCGCGCCCCGTCGTCGTCGAGATCGGCGACCAGGCCATGGACGCCGCGCCAGATGGCTTCCAACGCCTGGAACGCCGGGTGATGCAGGATGGTTCGCATCTGGTCGCCAATCGCGGTGTCCATGGCCGCCACCCAGGCGGATTGGCGCGGATCGGTATGGACGATGTGTGGTTGCACGAGGGTCCGCAGCCAGTTTTGCATGATATTCGCGCCCGCCTCGACGGGTTGGGTGGCGGGTGGCGCGGCTGGCGCGCGGCCCAGCAACCGTTCGAGTAGGGCTGTGTCGCCTTCCACCGGCGCGGGCGGTTCGGAATGAACCGGTCCCGGCGCGGCCAGGGGGGCCAATTCGGCCGCCGCCTGGGTAAAATGGGCCGGATCGAGCAGGCGGGCGCGAGTGCGACGCAGGGCCTGGAACGGTTCCAACCGCTGGTAGAGCGCGTCGGGATGAAAATCGTCGAGCTGGGCGAAGCGGACGGTGCAGTTCGCGCCGGCCGCCAGCGGCAACCGCAACGTGGGCTCCAGTCGGGCCATGACCGTGTTGAAACGGTCCGTGTCCACCACCAGCAGGGGTCGGCTGGCGAGATCCGGCTCGGCGGCGGGCGGCTCGCGGTGAGCGCGCCCGCTGAAGTCGGCCATGATCAGGATGCGCGGCGGCGCGTCAGGGTTCCGGCGGGTGGGACGTGGGGTGGATTGGGGCAGGTTCAACTCAAATTCCATTCGACCGGGCATGGCGGGGGGTCTCCGGGGGCAGGCGATCCTGAAAGTTTAGTGCGGATCCGGCGGGGTGGATCAAGGATGGCCGGTTTTTCGCATGAGGTTACGCTACACTGAATCCGATGGCAGCGGGCATGGAGAAAAGAGGACATGGCCACCGTTACGCAAAAACATCGCATGATCTCCGTCAACACGCCCTTGGGCGAGGACGTGCTGGTCTTCGGCCGGATGACGGCCACCGAGCAACTGGGCCGGCTGTTCGAGTTCGATGTGGAACTGTTCAGCGAGAAAACCGACATCCAGATCGCGGACGTGTTGGGCAAGAACATGACGGTCCGCCTGGAAATGCCCAACAAGCGCGGCACTCGCTACTTCAACGGCTTCGTCACGCGGTTTGGCTATCTGGGCACCCGCGGCCTGCGTTACGGCGCCTACCGGGCCACTCTCAGC
>JAVMKH010000208.1:0-54184 GCA_031732935.1 Candidatus Contendibacter sp. | reverse complement strand
AGGCCGGCGGTGAACAGCAGCAGCTTGTCTTTTTCGCGGGGCGTGAGTTCCATGAGCGTTCTCGCAATGGTGATCAGATATTCCAGAACCGGGAGGGACAGGGCGGGCGACCGAATAGCGCCGGTCTGAGCAAACCCCAGGCCAGGGTAAAAAACCGTCGGGCGCGTGCTGTGGATGGCCCCAGATAACGACAGATTAGCACACCGTCCAGTTGACTAGCGGTCGCTAGTTCGGAATCGCTCGCCGGCAAGCCAGGGAGAGTTCGGGAAGGCGGTTTCAACTCATCCCAGCCGGAGCGGATGGCGCCGACCAGGTCCAGTGGCGAATCCGTGCAGATCAAGGTGGCGCTGACGGGTTGGCCCCGCAAGCCCCAGGGTGCGTCCAGAACAGGGTCGCCGCTGACATAGCGGCCTTGCTCAAGATAAAGTGGTTCGCCGTCGCGCCATAGTTCGAAATCCTGCCGATACTCGCCTGCTTCGAACGTTTCGCCTGCCGCTGGTCGGCCCAGACAGAAGATTTCCCACCCCAGAAACCGGGCATCGCCTTGAAGTTCGACGTGGGTAAGCGCGTGGACGCGGGCACCGCTATAAAGGATGTTCTCCTGCGGCAGCCATTCCAGCGTCGCGCTGGGGGCGACGGTCAGAAGTTGGGCCTGGCGGGCGAAGGAGCCGGCGCTGCGGTAAAACTTGCCGGCTGCCGGCGTGGTGACGAGAGCGTGGGCGCCCCTGCCCAACGACGCGTCGATGCGCAGTTCGTCGCCACCGACCACGCCGCCGGGCGGATGCAGAAGGGCAACGTGGCAAACGCTCTCACCCTCGGGATAGAACGGCCGTTGCACTTGCAAAGGACCTTGATGCGAACGCCGCTCCAAAACGGTGCGGGTGTTCCGGCATTGAAAGTCCAAGGTTAGCTGGGCCAGCCAACCGGTGGGAGATGTCGCGGCGGCGAGAGTCAAAGCAATCCCAACAGCCGATACAAGTCCAGTTTAGTGGGCGAAATAGGCGGCGGCGATTTGACCGTGTAATTCGCCCAGGCCGATTTGCACCTCATCGATAAAGTCGTGCAGCCCTTCGCGGGCCAAGTCCGGCACTGTCGCCGCGTTCAACGTTTGCTGGAGCGCGGCAAGAGCGGCCAGCGCGGCTTCGTGGCGGGGCAGCTTGCGCAGGCAGATGTCCAGTTGCCGCAGGCAAAACGCCACGGCGCGCGGGAAATATTCGTCTTGCAACAGGAATTTCAGCACGTCTGGCCCATTGACCCGCACCCGCACCTGTTGGCGGTATACCTGATAAGCGCTGAGCGATTTCAGCACGCTCATCCATTGAATGCTTTCGAATGGATCCTGCTCTTCCCGCGTGGCGGGAATGGGAGCTTGGGTTTGCATGGATGTCTGGGTTTGGGTCTGGCTGGCGTGTGACAGCAGATTGGCCGATCGCACGTCCAGGATGCGGGTGGTCATGTCGGCGCGTTCCAGATAATGGCCCAGGCGAACGAAATCGTAGGCGGCGGTGCGAGTCATGGTGCCGGCCAACAGGCCGCCGATTTGCTGCGCGCCGTGGATCACCCGCCGCAGAAACTCGTAACGGCCGCGCCGACTGGGTGTGTGATCGCGAGCGTAGATGTAAAGACCGTTGATCTGCTCCCAGGCCTCCTGCGGCACGGTGTCGCGGGTGGTGCGCAGATTTTCGCGGGCGGCGGCCAGGCTGGAGATGATCGAGCCGGGATGCTCGCGGTCGCTGATCAGGAACTTGACCACGTTGGTTTCGTCGGCCAGCCGATAGGGATCTTTTTCGAAAAACAGCTTCTCGGCGCCCACGATGAAAATCAGCGGTAACCAGCCGAAGGTGGTGGTGCGCGGCAGGTCCAGCAACAGGTTAGTGTTGACGTTGATCAGCCGGGCGGTGTCCTCGGCCCGCTCGACGTAGCGGGTCATCCAATAAATATTCTGCGCGACGCGTGACAGCATGGTTAGAGTCCCTCGGTACCCACGATCCAGGTGTCCTTGCTTCCCCCGCCCTGCGAGGAGTTCACCACCAGCGAGCCTTTTTTGAGCGCCACGCGGGTCAAGCCGCCGGTGGTGACGTAGGTCGTGGGGCCGGACAGAATGAACGGCCGCAAGTCGACGTGGCGCGGCTCCATCCGGTCGTCGCACAGGGTCGGCGAGGTGGACAGCGCTAGCGTCGGTTGGGCGATGTAGTTGCGCGGATCCTTCGGAATCAGTTCGGCGAAACGCTTACGCTCGGCGGGCGTGGCGTGTGGTCCGACCAGCATCCCATAGCCGCCGGACTCATTGGCCGGTTTCACCACCAGTTTGTCCAGGTTGGCGAGCACATGGTTTCGATCCGTCTCCCGCATGCATAGATAAGACGGCACGTTGGAGATGAGCGGGTCCTGGTCGAGGTAGTACTTGATGATTTGGGGAACGAAGGCATAGACCACCTTGTCGTCCGCCACGCCCGCGCCAGGCGCGTTTGCCAGGGCCACGTTGCCTTTACGCCAGGCCCGCATCAGGCCCTTGACGCCCAATGTGGAATCAGGCCGGAATACCTCGGAGTCCAGAAATAGGTCGTCGATGCGACGGTAGATCACGTCCACCCGCTCCAGCCCCTCGATGGTGCGCATGTAGACGCAGTCGTCGTCGCCTACTTCCAGATCGTTACCCTCCACCAGTTCCACGCCCATTTGCTGAGCGAGATAGGAGTGCTCGAAATAGGCCGAGTTATAGATGCCGGGCGTGAGCACCACCACGGTCGGATGATCACCGGGCCGGGGCGACAGCGAGGCCAGCATGTCGTAGAGGCGCAAGGTGTAGTCGTCCACCGGCTGAATGCGCTGGTGTCCGAACAGTTCCGGGAACACCCGCTTGGTGACTACCCGGTTTTCCAGCATGTAGGACACCCCGGAGGGGACGCGCAGATTGTCCTCCAGCACGTAAATTGTCCCATCCTTGTCGCGCACCAGGTCCGAGCCGCAGATGTGCGCCCAAACTCCGTAGCGAGGACTGACGCCTACGCATTGTGGGCGGAAATTGACCGACTGCGCCAGCACCTCGGCGGGAAATACGCCGTCCCGAATGATTTTTTGCTCGTGGTACAGATCGTCGATGAACAGGTTGAGCGCTTGTACCCGCTGCTTCAGGCCGGCTTCGGCGCGGTCCCATTCGTGCTTGGGGATGATGCGCGGCACGATGTCGAACGGCCAAGCCCGGTCGATGCTGCCGCCCTCGGTGTAAACGGTGAAGGTGATGCCCATCACCAGAATGGCGAGTTCAGCGGCGGTCTTGCGCTCATGTAATTCTTGGTCGCTGAGGGAAGCCAGGTATTCGCAAAGCGCCCGGGCCGCGGGACGGGGCCCCGTCCCACTGGCGATCAATTCGTCGTAATAGGAGCCGCTTGCGGCGTAGTGTTGCCACTCGATGGTCATCGTCGTTGTCCTCGGGATCGGCCTACTCGGTGGACCTTGGGTTCGGATCAGCAAAATCCAGGCCAAGATCGACCGACTGGTGGATACCACCGCGCTTGATCACACTACTATTAAGAACTGTTAAAAACCGGGTCGGGAAATGAGCGCAGCACACTGCATCGTCCGACCCAGGAGAGTTAGGCATGGTGAAGACACGGCCTGGGTTGCACCAAGCGGGCGCTAAAATGGGCGGTTTGCACGGAATAAGTGCAAATAGGTGGGTCAATCCGTCGAAATCATCGACCAAACCCGATGGAATACAGCTTGCATTAGCTTCGGAAATTGCAATCACGTATCATCGCGCGCCTTAATTTTCACCGACTAGTGAAGGACAGGCCATGGCCATCCGCGTTGCGCTTCACCACCAAACAACCTATCGCTTCGATCGGCCGGTCAACGTATCACCGCATGTGATCCGCTTGCGACCCGCCGCGCACACCCGTACTCCCGTTCACGCCTATTCGCTCAAGATCGAGCCATCCCAGCATTTCATCAACTGGATGCAGGACCCTTTCGGCAACTTCCAGGCGCGACTGGTGTTCCCGGAGAAAATTCGAGAGTTGAACATCGTCGTGGATTTGGTCGCCGAGATGACGGTCATCAATCCCTTCGATTTTTTTGTCGAGGGTTACGCCGAGCATTATCCCTTTGCCTATGAACCGACCCTGCGCCAGGAGTTGATGCCGTATCTGGAAATTAAGGATGACGGCCCCCTGTTGCGGGATTGGCTGGCCAGCGTGGACCGCGATTCCCAGCGGATCGTCGATTTTCTGGTCGAACTCAACTGGCGGTTGAACCGAGAGACCGCCTACATCATCCGCATGGAGCCGGGGGTGCAGACCTGCGAGGAAACGCTGGGGAAACGCAGCGGCTCCTGTCGCGACTCGGCTTGGCTGCTGGTGCAGATCCTGCGGCATCTGGGGTTGGCGGCGCGCTTCGTGTCCGGCTATCTGATCCAGCTCACCGCCGATATCAAGTCGCTGGACGGCCCGTCCGGTCCCGAAGCCGATTTCACCGACCTGCATGCCTGGGCCGAGGTGTTCGTGCCGGGCGCCGGCTGGATCGGGCTGGACCCCACGTCCGGTCTGTTCGCCGGCGAGGGCCATATCCCGCTGGCCTGCACACCGACCCCGCCCAGCGCCGCGCCGGTGACCGGTTACACCGATGTCTGCGAGACGACGTTCGATTTCGCCATGAAAGTGACTCGCATCCACGAGGATCCGCGCGTCACCAAGCCTTACAGCGAGGAACAGTGGGCGCGGATCGAGCAGTTGGGCCATGAGGTGGACGCGCGCCTGGCGGTGGGCGACGTTCGTCTGACCATGGGCGGTGAACCGACCTTTGTGTCCATCGACGACATGGATGGCGCGGAGTGGACCGTCGCGGCCATCGGGCCGACCAAGCGCAAGCTGGCGGGCCGGCTGTTGAAGAAGCTGCGCGATCGCTTCGCGTCGAACGGGTTTCTGCACCACAGCCAAGGCAAATGGTATCCGGGTGAGTCGTTGCCGCGCTGGGCGCTATCCTGCTACTGGCGCAGCGACGGGTTGCCGCTGTGGCACGATCCGCGCTGGATCGCCGATGACGAAAAGCCGCAAGGTTTCGGTCCGGAACAAGCGCAAGCGTTCGCGGCGGAGCTGACCGGGCGCCTGGGCGTCGGCGCCGATCGCCTCATTCCCAGTTACGAGGATGTCTATTACTACCTGTGGAAGGAGCGCACCCTGCCGGTCAACGTCGATCCGCTGCAATTCGACCTCAAGGACGACGAGGAGCGGCGACGACTGGCCATATTGCTGGAGCGGGGTTTGCACGAAGTCACCGGCTATGCCTTGCCGTTGCGCTGGGATCACTCGGCCGGCGGCTGGGTCAGCGGGCCGTGGGTGTTGCGCCGCGAGCATCTGTACCTGATTCCGGGCGATTCGCCCATGGGTTATCGCCTCCCGCTGACGGCGTTGCCCTGGGTCGGGGAGACCGACCGGGAAATTCCGCATCCCCAGTCGTTGTTCGAGTTCCGCGCCGCTCTGGGCGATACCCATGGCGAGGTGATGCGCCGCTACAGCGCTTTCCTTCAAGGCGATGGGGAAACGGTGCGCGGCGATTTTCGGGAGCAGCCGGCGGTGGATCAGGGTTCGGTGATCCATACCGCGCTGTGCGTGGAGCCGCGCGAGGGTCATTTGTATGTGTTCATGCCGCCGTTGAGCCAGTTGGAGCACTATCTCGACCTGCTGGCCTGCGTCGAGCAGACCGCCGCCGAGCTGCGCATGCCGGTGCTGATCGAGGGCTACGCCCCGCCGCCGGACTGGCGCGTGCGCAAGTTCGCCGTCACCCCCGACCCCGGCGTGATCGAGGTCAACATTCATCCCGCCGGCGACTGGCGGGAATTGAAGCGGAACGTCGAGGGGTTGTACGAAGATGCGCGCCAGTCGCGGTTGGGGACGGAGAAGTTCATGCTGGACGGCCGCCACACTGGCACCGGTGGCGGTAATCACGTGACGCTCGGCGGAGCGACGCCCGCCGACAGCCCGTTTCTGCGTCGGCCCGAATTGCTGCGCAGTCTGGTGACCTACTGGCAGCACCATCCCAGCCTGTCGACCTTGTTTTCGGGTCTGTTCATCGGCCCGACCAGCCAGGCCCCGCGAGTGGACGAGGCCCGCAACGATAGCCTGTACGAACTGGAAATCGCCTTTCAGCGGATGCCGCCCGGCGAGGCGCCGCAACCGTGGCTGGTGGACCGGTTGCTGCGCAACCTGTTGGTGGATTTGACCGGTAACACCCACCGCGCCGAGTTTTGCATCGACAAGCTGTATTCGCCGGATTCCGCGATGGGCCGGTTGGGTCTGGTTGAGATGCGCGCGTTCGAGATGCCGCCGCACGCCCGGATGAGCTTGATGCAGATGCTGTTACTGCGTGGACTGGTGGCGCGGTTCTGGGAACAACCCTATCCGAATCAGAAACTGGTGCGTTGGGGCACGCGGATTCACGACCAGTTCATGTTGCCGCACTACGTGTGGCGGGATTTTCAGGATGTGACCGATGAACTGAGGACGGCCGGTTTCCCATTTGAGGATGACTGGTTCCTGCCGTTCTTTGAGTTTCGGTTTCCGCACTACGGGACCATCGTCCAGCGGGATGTTGAATTGGAGTTGCGCCAAGCGCTGGAGCCGTGGCACGTGCTGGGTGAGGAACAAGTCTTGGGGGGCACGGCTCGTTATGTCGATTCCTCGGTGGAGCGGCTTCAGGTCAAGGTGCGAGGGATGGTCGACGAGCGGCATGTGGTGGCCTGTAATGGCCGGCAGGTGCCGCTGCGGCCGACCGACGTGCCGGGCGAATTCGTCGCCGGGGTTCGCTATCGCGCCTGGCAACCGCCCTCGGCGCTGCACCCGACCATTCCGGTGCATGCGCCGCTGGTGTTCGACATCGTGGATACCTGGAACCAACGCTCCATCGGCGGCTGCACGTATCATGTCCAGCATCCGGGTGGGCGCAATCCCGATACCTTCCCGGTCAACGCCAACGAGGCCGAGGCGCGACGCTTCGCCCGGTTCTGGTCCTATGGCCATACGCCGGGGCCGATGACCGCGCCCACCGAGAATACCAATCCCAATTTCCCGTGCACGTTGGATTTGCGGCGACGGGAGGAGTAGCCCGAAATCCTCTAGGGTTGGCTGTGTCGTGATGGGAAAGGTCGATGAAAGTCCTCCAAAGCTGGGATGACGGAGTCGTGGACGATGTCCGGTTGGCCGAGATGCTGCGCCGGCATCGGGCCAAGGCGACGTTCAATCTGAATCCGGGCTTGCATCAGCCGGGACGTGCGTTCGGTTGGCGGTATGGCGACAAGGAGGTCTGGCGGCTCGGTCGGGATGAGTTGGTGGAGGTTTACGCCGGCTTCGAGATCGCCAGTCATTCCCTGACCCATTCGAACCTGCCCGATCTGTCGCTAGGAGCGTTGGATTGGGAAATTCGAGAAAGCCGCCGTCGGTTGCAGGACTGGTTTCAACAACCGGTGCGCGGATTCTGTTATCCCTTCGGCGGAGTCAATCCGGCGGTGAAGGCGGCGATTCGGGCCGCCGGGCATGTTTACGCCCGCACCGTGGCCTATGCCGAGCCGCTGTTTCCGCACGTCGATCCGTTGGAGCTAGGCGTGAGTTGCCACTTTACCGATCCCGCCTTTTGGAGTCGCTACGAGCGCGCCAAGGTCACCGATGGCGGCGTGTTTCTGTTCTGGGGCCATAGCTACGAGTTGGTCGACGAGGCGATGTGGGCCGATCTGGAGCACAAGATCGCTGGCATCACCGCCGATCCAGTGGCGGAGTGGGTGAATCTCGAAGCGCTGTTTGCCACAAGGTCGTATTGAAGCCGCGAGCATCTTCAATAGTGCTGTTCTGATATCGTTGATTCGCCGAGGAATTTCGTTGTGGACCTATTATCTTTCGATGCCGAGCCGTTGTATTTCGACGATCCTCCTTCCGAAGAGGTTGTGCGATTGCTGCAACAAGCCGCCGAGGATTACAGCGACGGAAAAGCCGAGGCCGATTTACAGCAGGCTTATCAACGGGCTCCAAAGCATTTGATGGTTTTGGTTTCTCTGTTTCGCTACTATTTTTATCAGCACCGTTTCCCCGAGGCGCTGGATATCATTCAAAAAGCGCGCGAGGTCGTGCGACAAAGACTGGGTTTGCCCGATGATTGGCGCGAACTCGACGAGGCGCAACTTTTTAGTGGCCACGAGCGTGACATGGTCTTGATCCGATTTTATTTGCTCTGTCTGAAAGGCGAAGCTTATTTATACGCCCGGCAGGGTGAAGCGGAGAAAGGTGTGCCGTTGCTTGAGAAGGTCGCGGCGCTGGATTCCAACGATCAGTTGGGAACGGCGGCATTGTTGGCGGTAGTCAACCGAAATATTCAGCAAACGGATGTGACGGCGAGTGGCTGAAATGTGCGGTGACCAGAGGGCTTCGCCCCCTGAACAGCCGAAAAGGGAAAAAGCAAAACCTGGTTTGCAGGATAAATCGCGCACGGACGATCTCAACGATCATCGCCCGCGCGTCGGTTCTTAAATCAATTGGCCGATTTTTTCGTAGCTATTTGGGAATCGGCCTTTTGAAATACATTCACCAATTTCTGGGAGGTGATGCTCTTAAACTCTCCATTGCTAAGATAAGCCAATTGCACCAGATTGGAGCCTTGGTTGCTGTTGGTGAAATCCAACTTCAACCCACCCAGGTCGAAGGTTTGGCCATGCACGGCCTTCAGAAAATTCTGGCGGGTGATATCTCCCTTGATATTGCGCGCAATGGCTAAAAACATCTTGCCGACGATGAATCCTTCCAGGGATACGTAACCCAACTGGCTTCCAAGAGCCTTGCGGGCTTCCTCCACAATGGGTAGGGACGAATCGAGGTTCGGCACGACATTGGTCAGGATGACCTGGTCCATTATATTTTTTTCCCTTAGTGCCTGAGCTAAGTTGTCCGCACCGGTAAAGGAAACCGCGCTGATGATCCAATTCTCACCCTTGTAGTGCGAATAGTCGATAAAATCGGCTACTGGTGCATAAGTCCCCGTTGTTACCACCAAGCGGCAGTGGGTGCCGGTCGCCTGTTCCCACTGCTTCAGCGATAAATAACCTTCCCTCACACGATTCGCGTTACGCGTATAAACGCCGACCGGCCCAATCCCGTTACGATTCGGCTCTTCTCCTTGCAGGGCAAGGATCTGCTCTAGTTTTTGAACGATATCGGTCATACCGGATTGCTTCGCCAGAGAAATTTTTATTCCCAGAATGCCAGCCATGCCGTAGGTATCGTTCTGGACGTAGGCACAGATTTCCCTGGGTTGCACGCCCGCAGCAAAGGCGGCATCAATCGTTTCGACGATTTCCTGAGTATAACTGGCGCGGAAGTTGACGATATCGCCAACGCCGGGTCGTAGAAGGTCGGAGCCGGTGAAGAATCCAACGGCGGGAACATTATTCTCGACCAGGATTGGAAGGGCGGCTCTTGTCGTGGGAGTACCCACGTTTCCCAGCATGAGAAATACTCCCCGGCTGATGAGTTGGCTGGTGAACTTGACGGTATCGGCGGGAATATAGGAGTCGTTAAGTGCAACGAATTCAACCACGCGACCTTGAACTTTCTCTCCCTTGAGCGCGGCGTCGATACCCATTTTCATTCCTAAACCAAGTCCCTTCGACTCACCCTCCAAGTCCATTACTCCACCAACTTTTATAGTAGAATTAGTAACTCCAACTTCCTCCGCCAAGGTTTGAGGACTACTTAGCACCATTAATACTACAGTGAGTAAGCCTGGTTGTATTCTTGCCAACCAGATTCTCATTCTTATTAGCCATCGAATGAACAGGGACATAGTTTTACCTCGATTGTTGAGAGCACATTAGTCCGTAATCCAGGAGTGAAATTTAGCTCATCCTGGGTTGTTTAGAGGCTTGGCGATACCAAGCACCTTTTATGCCACGGTTGTGCTAGAGGTGGAGATCGTTATCTGTCAATGGGTTATTAACGCGGATTCGTGGTGTTGATCGCGCGGGCGGTTTCAACTTGAAATAGATAAGTTCCATGCTGTTTCAAACTGACCAAGATGAGATAAGACAAGAGAAGTTGTATGAAAATCTGTCGGTTCGTTGTTCCACGAACTGCTCCGCAGTACTCGGGGACCGCCATTCGGTTCGTTCCCGCTGCAAGTGTACTTCCGAAAAGATCCTCTTGGATAATTGCTGGGGGGTGATGCCTTTGAATTCTCCATTGTTGAGATAGATCAGTTGCACCAGATTGGAGCCTTGGTTGCTGTTGGTGAGATCCAGCTTCAACCCACCTAGGTGAAGGTTTGGCCACGCACGGCCTTCAGAAAATTCTGGCGGGTGATATCTCCCTTGATATTGCGTGCAATGGCTAAACCGCCTGCCGTTGAACCGGCGCGCAACCGACCCCGACCGGGCCGGTTGCCGCACCCAGCGGCGCTATCCCCCCAAATCTGGCTCGCCGCAGTGGCGTAAAATCGCCGCCCGCGCCCCGTCCCGCAACTGAATTGCCGCCGCCCAATCATCGCCGTTGGGCGGGAGCGGCGACTCGATGATCACTTCCAGCCGGCCCCGGCGCGGAAACCACGACCCGGCGCGTAACACCGAGCGCGTCCCTCGAATCGTGACCGGCAGAATCGGTGCTCCGGCTTGCGCCGCCGCCAGGAACGCGCCCATGCGGAAAGGCAGCAACCCCGGCATCCGGGCGAAGGTACCTTCCGGGAAAAAGCCCAGCGACATTCCGGCCTGCGCCGCCTCGGCGATCTTGCGCGCCTCGTCCACTCCACGTTGCACGTCGAAGCGTTCGACGAACAGTGTGCCGATCCGCGCCAGCGGCCGGCCAAGCCAGCGGTTGTCCAACAGTTCCCGCTTAGCGACATAGTGGAATTGGCGCGGAACCGCCGCCATCAGCACGTAGGCGTCGAGATAACTGGAATGATTGGCGACCAGCACGCAGGGGCCGTCCGGCAGATGTTCCAAACCCCGCACCGTCAGCGGCGTGCCGGTCAACTGGGCCAGCAGCCAGGTCGCGGCGCGGCCCAGCGCCCAGCGCCATTCCGATTTCGGCAGGGTCATGATGCCGAGCCACACGCCCGGCGCCAGCAGCCCGAACACGCTCCAGGCGTAAGCGGCGAACAGCCGTTCCCCCACAGCGCGCCCCAGTCGCCGCAGCCGCGCCCAACCGCTGACCAGCGCGATCCGCGTCAATTGCAGCCACAATGCTCGCCCGCCACGGCCAATGAGGCCGCGCTCGTACAGTTCCCGAATGGCCGCGCGGCGAATCTTGCCACTGGAGGTTTTCAGCACGGCGTGCGGCGGCGCCAACACCACTTCATCCGGCGGCAGGCCCAGCAAATCCACGCCGACGCTTTGAATCCGCTGGCGCAGGGCAGCCAGCGCTTCCGGTTGCGTGGCGCGGGTTTCGGCGACCACCACCAACCGTTCGCTGCCGGTGGCCGAATCGGTGCTGGCGAACACCGCCACGCACCCCTTGCGGATGCCCTGGATTTCGCCGACCGCCTGTTCCAGTTCGTAAGGATAGAGATTGCGTCCGCCCCGGATGATCAGATCCTTGACCCGACCGGTTAGATAAATATCGCCGCCGGCCAAATAACCGCGATCCCCGGAATCCAGCCAGGCGTCGCCGTGTGGGAACAACCGGCGGGTGGCGTCCGGATGGCGATAGTAGCCCGCCGTGGTGGACGGTCCGCTGAATTCCACCCTCCCCTCCTCGCGCTCCGGCAATTCTCGGCCCTGGTCGTCCACGATCCGAATCTGGTGGCCGGGAATCGGCTGGCCGCAGGAGGGAAACAATAAGGCGGTGGCGTCGTCGGCATCGGCCGGTTTGGCCCGGCCGGTCGCCATGAATCGGTCACGTCGCACCCGGTCGATCACCGGCGCTCGGCCCGGCCGTTGCAAAGCTAGCCCCACCGAGCACTCCGCCAACCCGTACACCGGCGCCATCGCCTCGGGTCGAAAGCCGTAGCGGCCGAAGCGGGCGATGAATCGCTCCAGGGTCGCCGGGCTGACCGGTTCCGCGCCGTTGAGTGCCATGCGCCAGGAACTCAAGTCCAAGCCTTCGATTTCGTGATCCTGGACCCGCGCGCACAGTTCGTAGGCGAAGTTGGGCGCCGCCGACAGGGTGCCGCGATGGTGGTGAATCGCCCACAGCCAGCGCGCCGGCCGGGCCAGAAAGCTGAGCGGTGACATGACCACCAGCGGGAAAGCGTAATAGAGACTGCCGAGACCGGCGCCGATCAGGCCCATGTCGTGATACAGCGGCAGCCAACTGACGAACACGTCGTTGGAGCTGACCCCCGCGTGGGGGCCCATGGCGCGTAAATTGGCCAGCAGGTTGGCGTGGGTCAGCATCACGCCCTTGGGGTCGCCGGTGCTGCCGGAGGTGTATTGCAGAAAGGCGAGATCGGCGGCGCGCACCGGCACGGCGCTCCACGTCGTCGCCGCGGTTTGCAATTCGGCCACGGTGACGATGTGGCGCAAATCGTCGACTTGGGCCTGGAGCAACCGCGCCACCAATGTCGCCTCGGGCACGGTGATCAAGGCCACGGTCTGGGCGTTGTTCAACAGCCGGACGTGGCGGAGCAAATGCTCCTCAAGCTGCGAGGGCCGGACCGGTGGATAGATCGGCACCGGCACGCCACCGGCCAGCAGGACGCCGAAAAAGCCGAGAAAGTAGTCGGCTCCGGTGGGCAACATAAGGGCCACGGTCTGGCGCGGTTGCAGTCCGCGCGCCTGGAGTCCAGCGGCGACGGTGCGCGCGCCCTGAACCAGACCGGCGTAGGTGAAGGTGGTGACGATCCGCTCGTCGTTGCCGTAGATCTGGATCGCCACCCGGTCAGGATTGCAGCGCTCGTGCCAGTCCAGCATCTCCAGCAGGGTCGCGGCGCGCTCCGGGGTTTCAGTCATCGAGGTTTCCCTCGTCGGCGCTGGCCCGACGGTCACCGCCGGTTGGGCCGATTCAGCGCCACGCCCCAGGATCAACGCCAGTAGATCGCGCGGGGTTTCGGCCAGCAGCATCCGCTCGTCCAGGCGCGCGTGAAAGGTCCGCTCGATCCGTTGCAACAATTCGGCGCGCGCCAAGCTGTCCAGCGCCAGTTCCCGTTCCAAATGGCTGTCCAGGGTGAGGGGCGTCGTCAGTTGTTCTAAAGACGGGCGAATCTCCCGCGCCAGTTCACGCAGCAACGCCAACAGGCGCGCCGCCGGGTCCGAGACGGCGGCGGGGGGTGCGCTGGATGCCGGTTCGGCGCTGGGTGGCAAGCCATCAGGATCGGCGGTCATGGGAAGGGTCCGTGGAGTCGCGTGGATTTCAACTGGCTCCCGGCGGGGGTTGCCAGCATGGCTGGCCAACATTCTAGCGAGAATGGGTAAAATGGCGATGATGCGTCGAGGTCGGTGGAAATTGACTCGGCCATACCCCCCGCCCAGAGGAACAATCCGTGATTCGAAAATCTTTCCACTCGTTGCGCGCCTGGCTCGGCGTGTCGCCGGCAGGCACCCGAAACGCGCCCAACGGGAGGGGAAGGCATCAAGAGGGGCATCGCGGCGGGTCCCATCGGTTTGGCTGGAACGCATCGGCCTGGCTAGTTCTGGTCGTCGCGCTGGTGGGATGGTCATCGGTTCGCGCCGAACGGCCAGACCCCGTCGAACCGTCGAAACCCATCATCCCGCAGCGAACCGAGTCCAGGGACGATCCGCTCTGGCTGTACGGAATCCAGGCGGTGGCAATGGTGCTCGCGCTGTCGGGGGGCTTGGTCCTACTGCATATCCATCGCCTCAACCGCCGTCTGCGCCACGAAGTGCAGGAGCGCAAGACCGCCGAAGCCAAATTCCGGGGCCTGGTGGAACAATCCCTGGTGGGGATCTACATCATCCAGAATGATCGATTCGTCTACATCAATCCCAAATTCGCCGCCATCCTCGGCTATCCGGTGGAGGACATCGCGGGGCGGATGGAACTGCTGGACCTGACCGCCCAAGCCGACCGGGAACAAGTCAGAGTCAATCTCCGCCGTTGTTTGGAGAGTCGGGCCGGCCGCATTCACTGTACCTTCAGAGCCGTCCATCGGGATGGTCGCCTGATCGACATCGAGATCAATGGGGAAGTCGTCGATTACGAAGGGTGTCCCGCCATCGTGGGGGTGGCGCTCGACGTCACCGAGCGGAATCGCACCCAGCAGCAATTGAATTATCTGGCGTTTTACGATCCGCTCACCGATCTTCCCAACCGGGCGCTGTTCTTCGATCGCCTCAGGCAGGCGCTGATCCAGAACAAGCGCGACAAGACGCCATTCGCCCTGCTCCTGCTGGATCTGGATGGTTTCAAAGCCGTGAACGATACCCACGGCCATGAAACCGGCGACGCGCTGCTTCGGGCGGCGGGTCAGCGCCTGCGCAACTGCGTCCGCGAATCCGATACCGTGGCGCGCACGGGCGGTGATGAATTCATCATTTTGCTACCCCGGCTGAAGGAATCGAACGATGCGGCGCGGGTGGCGGACAAGGTGATCGAAGTATTGGCCGAGCCGTTTCTCCTGGCCGGGAGCGAGTGCCGGGTGGGCGCCAGTATCGGTCTTTGCATCGCCCCGGACGACGGCGACGACATGGAAACCCTGCTCGGTCATGCCGATGCCGCCATGTACCAGAGCAAGGAGCGGGGCAAGAACGCCTGGACCCGGTACGAATCGACATTGCTAAACGGAAAGCCGGTGAAGATGGCATTCTTGGAATGGAGCGAGGAGTTGTCGGTCAAGGTGCCGATGATCGACAGACAGCACGTCCGGCTGGTGGCGTTGCTGAATCGCATCAGCGACGCCGTAAAAACTGGCCAGGAGGCGGAGCGAATCATGGCGTTGCTCGATGAGCTGGTCGTCTTCACCCGCAATCACTTCGCCACCGAGGAACAATTGATGGATCAGTATGGTTACGCCGACGCCCTTGCTCATCGGCAGGAGCACCGCAAGCTGGTGGAGGATTTGCTGGGCATCCAGCGCGAGTTCGACAGCGTCAGCCTGATGCTGACCCTGCAAGCACTCAAGGAATGGCTGCGTAAACATATCAACGGAGACGACCGCCGGCTGGCGGTGGCATTGATTGCCGCCGGGGCGGTGAAATCGCCAACCGAATGACGATATCGGCATGGCGTGGATTCCGCCGGATTTCAATCGACTCCGGTACGGGTTGTCCCCTGGCGCGCTAGAATTAGGTCATAATGACCGCAATGCATTGACACCAGCGGAACCACGTCTGGCCGCGCCGCTACCCGTTTCGGAGGATCCGTCCATGACCCGCAAACCCTTCCGTTCGATGCGCGCCCTGCTTGGCGCAAGCTCCACGGACGCGCGCGCCGCGTCCAAGTTCTCGCCGGCCGGTCTGGCCTGGCTCACGCCGCTGTTGTTGGGACCTGCTTGCGCCCTGGCGCTGGACATTGGCGAAATCCAGGTCCATTCCGCCCTGAACCAGTTGCTCGATGCCCGGATTCCGTTGCCGGCACTTGCGCCGGAGGAATTGAACAAGGTTTCGGTCAAACTGGCGCCCGCGCCGATGTTCAAGGAGTTTGAACTGGAACGGGCGCCGACGTTGGCGAACCTGGTGTTTTCGGTGGAGTACAACGCCGAGGGCCAGGTTTACGTCAAGGTGATTTCGACCCGGCCGATCCAAGAACCGTCACTGGGATTGTTGGTGGAGTTTGGCTGGCCGCGCGGCAAGACCTTCCGCGAATTCACCGTCCTGCTCGATCCAGTTCAGCGGCTGGCCAAGCGGCCCGGCGACCGCAGCAAGACCGTGTTGAATACGCCGGCGCCGGCCGCCACGCCGCCCGTCGAATCCGCGCCGCGTCCGGAGCCGGTGTTAGCGGCCGTGGCTACGCCGCGTCTGGAATCGACGCCAGCAACCGTGGCCACGCCATCCGAACCGGAACAGGGCGCGCGGCGCGACGGCGGCGACGAACCGATCTCCAAGCCAGCGGCGCTGTTGACCCGAACCGGCGGAACGCCCGAACCGGCGGCGCTCCCGGCGGAACCGGCGCCGGCTTCGGTGCGGATTTATCGGCCGGGTGATACCTATGGACCGGTGGCGGTGGGCGAGGGTCTGTGGGGCATCGCCCTCAAGATACGCCCCGACCCCGCCATCACCCGCGAACAGATGATGCAGGCCCTATTCCAGGCCAATCCTCATGCCTTTGGCAAAGCCGGGATCGGCGGGTTGCGCATCGGCGCCACGCTGCGCATTCCCAGCTTCCAGGAAATCGCCGACATGACCGGCTCCAGCGCCGCTCGCCATCTGGCTGGGGTGGAACCGTCGACCGCCGTGGCGGTCACCGCCACGGCGCCAAATCCCGCGCCCACGGCGACCGAATCGCCAGCGGCGCGAGCCACGACCAGTGCGCCGCAAGTATTCCCGCTGGAACCGCCGGTATCGTTGGAACCGACCGTGGTGGCGGTTGCGTCACCCACCCCACTGCAAACGGTCGCTCAGCCAATCCCCACGCCAGTCGCGACCGCGTCAGAGCCGGTTGCGCCAACCCTCGAACCGACGGTCGCAACGGCGATCCCGGAACCGAACGTTCCCGATACCGCCCCATCGTCCGCCGGCGGTCTGGTGGAACCAGTTTCGGTCAGCCCACTGTTGTTCCTGGCGGTTTCGGAGATAGTGACGGCCGCCGGCCAATCGCCCGCGCTGATCGCTCCGGAAGTCGAAGTCGCAACGCCAAAACTGGAATCGAAGGCGTCCGCCCCTCCCCCGCCGCCAGTCGCGGCTTCCAAGACCGAGGGATCGGAACCGACACCAACCACTGCGTCGGAACCGCCGACAACTCTCATGGATACCGCCACCTTGCTGGCCGCGGTCGACAAACACGCGCCGCGCGAGGAACGGGATTCGTTGTCGCAAGCGTACTTGGTCAGCGATGTGTCGGTTCCGATGATCGCCGCGTTCGCCGAGTCCCTGCCGACTTCGGCCACGCCCGCCAAGGCGGTCGAGCCGTTACCGGCGGCGGAGACCGCATCGCCCGCATCCACGACTTCGGAGTCGCCATCGCTGGCGGCGGCCGGTTCGGCGGAACCATCGGCCAAAGCGGTCGAGCCGCCCCCGCGCCTGTACAAGGGCGGTGATCAATACGGTCCCGTCGCGCCGAACGAACGGTTGTGGGATATCGCCACCAAGGTTCGCCCCGATCCGTCCATTGGCAAGGAGCACATGATGAAAGCTCTGCTAAAGGCGAATCCACGGGCGTTTTCCAAAGCCAACAACATGGACAGCTTGAAGATTGGCTCAACCCTGCGGATCCCGACTGTGCGGGAAATTGTGGATTACACGGGTTCCAAGGCGGCCAGCCAATTATTGGAGCAACAGCAAGCCGCCGAAACGCCGCCGGCCGAGGAACCCACAACGCCCGCGCCCGCCGCCCCGGCCACCTCAGCCGCCCCAGCGATCCCAGCCACATCAGCCGCTCCAGCCGCTGCGCCATCCACTCCAGCGACTGCGCCCGCGCCCACCGCTTCCACCGTCGAGACGCCCGCCGCCCCGGCCGCCGCGCTATCCGCTCCAGCGACTACGCCCGCGCCCGCACCCGTCGCGTCACCTACCCCGGTCGCTGAGAAGCCATCCGTTGCGGAACCCGCCGCGCCACCCGCACCCACCGCGCCACCCACCCCGGCTGCTGAGAAACCGTCCGTCGCGGAACCCGCCGCGCCCACCCCGGCCGCTGAGAAGCCACCCGTTGCGGAACCCGCCGCGCCACCCGCACCCGCCGCGCCACCTACCCCGGCCGCTGAGAAGCCACCCGTTGCGGAACCCGCCGCGCCACCCGCACCCGCCGCGCCACCTACCCCGGCCGCTGAGAAACCGCCCATTGCGGAACCCGCCGCGCCGCCCGCGCCCGCCGCGCAACCACCCGTTGCGGAACCCGCCGCGCAACCACCCGTTGCGGAACCCGCCGCGCAACCACCCGTTGCGGAACCCGCCGCGTCGCCTACCCCGGCCGCCTCAACCGCTGCCACATCATCGCCCGCATCAGCTCCCGCTGCCGAGAAGCCACCAACCACCGGCGAAGCACCGTCCACCAAATGAATATATGAAAAAACCCTCCCCGAAACGGGGAGGGTTGCGTTTTGATGTCAAACTGCGTTCAGCGCCAGTAAAAATTCAACTGGGACTGACCTTGACCGACGTGAGCCGTTTGCCGTTGGCTTTGCCCTTGCGCGCTAACCTCGACGGTATAAACATCGGCGGGCAGTTGAACGAAGAACCAGGGTCCCCTCGATTCGGCGCTCAGAACCACCGCGCCACTTGGATCGAGAATGCGCACCCCGACATCCGCCAAATAGTTGCCACTGTCCCGTATGGCGAACAGCAGCCGCAAATTGAATTGGCTGGCCCAGGCTTCCATCTCGGCCCGTTCGCTTTCACCAATGCCACCGGACATGTAGCGAATGCCTTGAGCGGTTTGAACTTGCAACGAACCGTTCGGTGGGGACCAGTCGTAATCCCTGTTGTCGGGACGATCATTCTCCCAGGCCGGACGCGGCGCGGCATACGGATACGGGCTCGGCGGGCTTGGCGGAGGCATCGTCGACGGCGCGGATTCCTCGGCGCCGGCCGGCAGACTGTAAAGCTGAATAGGGTCCGGCGACTGTTCCCGGTCGTTGGGTGAAGCGTCGTAGGTCGGGGGTACGGCTTGAGGCCGTTGCGCACTGGTGGTCGTGGACAGCAGACCGCCGCTCAACGCCAATGCCAGTGCGATCAAACTCGTCTTGCGTGGTTGAGCCATGCTGAAACCTCCTTCATTACTCCAAAGGGACGCGCCGGCAACGTCGCGCGAGGAAATTCTCACAGGGTTGTCTTGGAGTGGGCGTTTCAAGCCGAATCGAGCGGCGTCAGGACCTGCTCCACAAAGCGTTGCAGCTCGCGGTCGCCGGGCAGCGCGGGCTGATACTGGGAAGCAAAGAGGCGACGGTCCAATCCGGCCAGGGCGTATTCGACCTTCGCTTGGCGCTGGCGGACGTGAATCAAGATGCCCACCGGTTGGTGGTCGTCCCCGGCCATCACGCCGTCCCGGTACCAGGTCACGCAGGCATCGAGTTGCGCGATGTTTTCGTGGCCGAATTCGGCGGGCTGAAGCTCCACCAACACATGACACTTGAGAATGCGATGGTAGAACACCAGATCGACGAAACAATGCTCCTCGCCGATCAAGATGTATTTCTGGCGCGTTTCGAAGCACAAACCGTAATTCAAATCCAGCAGGAACGCTTCGAGCGCATCCAGCAGATGTTCTTCCCGATCGGTTTTTTCGGCCACCTCGCGCGGCTTCAGGCCAAGAAACTCGAACACGCTGGGGTCGTCGCGCACGGTGAGAGGAAATACAGCGGCGGCGACGACCGGCGCCCGTTCGGCGTCTTCCGGCCGCTGCTCGGCAAGATCGGACAATTCGTAATGGAGGCCGGCGATCTTCCGCTTCAGGGTCCGCATCGACCAGCGGCCACGCAGGCATTCGCGCTCGTAAAAGGCGCGCTTGCGCGGAGGGTCGATCTCCATCAGTTCGGCCAGATGGGCAAAGGAGAGTTGCTCGATCAGCATTTTCCCAGTCGGCTGGGATGCCAGCGGCGACGCGACGGCGGTCGCGGCCGATTTCGCGATGGGTTGAACGGATGGCCAGACTAGCGCCGCCGCCTCCGCGATCCGTGGATAGGCCAGGTAAAACTGACGATAGCGATACAATTCCCGGCGGTCGCAACGGGCCAGCCCGTATCGGCGCAAGGCGGTGGCGAGTTCATCGATCAGGTGGTCATGGTATCGAAAATAATCCGCTCCCAGCCGGCGGTAGTTCTCGATCTGGTAGCCGATGAGCCAGTTGCGCAACGTCAGGTTGGCGTGGATCGCCTGGATCGCCTGGCCAACCAGATGCTGGTGCGTCTCCTGGATGATGCCCAGTAGTCGATCGAACGTGAGTTCGGGTCGGCGGCGGGTACGGCTGGAATTTCCACTCATGGTCGTCAACCCACGGTCGGCATGGCGCTGCGTCGTTCAATCGGCGTGGCGAGCAATATACGCTTTGATCGCCGCCACTTCCGCACCCATCACCTCGAACCGTTGTGGTAGCGTCTCAAGATTCTCGTAGCCGGCCGGCCGTTCGGGTGGTCGCCCCAGCGCCTCGACGATGGACTCCTCGAACTTGACCGGCAACGCGGTTTCCAGGCAGAGCAACGGCACGCCGGCCTCGCGATATTCCAGCCCGACCTTCACGCCGTCGGCGGTGTGGGTGTCGACGACGACGCCGGCTTCCTGATGCACCCAGCGGATGACGGCCATGCGGTTCTGGTGATTGCTGGAACCGGACACGAAGCCCGACTCGGCGACCGCGCGGAAGGCGTCGGTGCCGGACAGATCGAAGAAGCCGCGCGTGTCCACCTCTCGCCACAGTTCGCGGACCACCGCCGGATCACGCCCGACCATGTCGAAGATGAAGCGCTCGAAGTTCGACGCCTTGGAAATGTCCATCGAGGGGCTGCTGGTGTGCGCCACCTGGTCGGTCTTGCGCACTCGGTAGACCCCGGTGCGGAAAAACTCATCCAGCACATTGTTTTCGTTGGTGGCCAGGATCAGGCGGCGCACCGGCAGACCCATGCGCCTGGCGATGTAGCCGGCGCAGATGTTGCCGAAGTTGCCGGAGGGCACGGCGAACGAAACTTCCTGATCGTCGCGGGTGGTGACCGCCAGCCAGCCCTTGAAGTAGTAGACGATCTGGGCCGCCACCCGCGCCCAGTTGATCGAATTGACCGTGCCGATGGCGTAACGGGTCTTGAATTCGGCGTCGTTGCTGACCGCCTTGACGATGTCCTGACAGTCGTCGAACACGCCGCGCACCGCGAGGTTGAAGATGTTGGGGTCTGGCAGCGAGAACATTTGCGCGGTCTGGAACCGGCTCATCTTCTGGTGGGGCGAGAGCATGAACACCCGGATGCCGCGTTTGCCGCGCATGGCGTATTCGGCGCTGGAGCCGGTGTCGCCGGAGGTAGCGCCAAGGATGTTGAGATGGCCACCGGTCTTGAGCAGAGCATATTCGAACAGGTTGCCGAGCAGTTGCAGGGCGATGTCCTTGAACGCCAGGGTCGGACCGTTGGACAGCTTCAACAGCCAGACGTCGTCGATGAGTGGAGTGACGGGGGTGATCGCCTCGGCGCGGAAGGCTTCGACGGTGTAGGTTTTATCCATCAGCGCACGCAGATCGGCGGCGGGAATGTCGTCGGCGAACTTGCGCAGGATCGCGAACGCCAGTTCCGGGTAGGACAAACCGCGCCAGCTCGTCAGCTCGTCGGAAGTGACGACCGGATAGACCTCCGGAACGGTCAGACCGCCGTCGGGCGCCAATCCGCCCAGCAAAATGTCGGAAAAGGTGGCGGGAGCCATGCCGCCCCGGGTGCTGACGTAGCGCATGAAGGAATCCTCGGGGGTCATGAGGTCGAAGAGGGTTGCGGAAATGGCCGGAGAGCCGGTCAAGGCGAAGGGAGCAGCGCGTCGTCGGCTTGCACGGGCAGCAGTCGTTGGGCGATTTCGTCGGCCCAGGGATTGATCTCGCCATAGACCTTGACCAACCGACCCCTTGAGGCGCGAAACAGCAGCTTGGCGCGGGCGTCGTCCACGGAATTGTCGTACACGTAGGTCCGGTCGGCCAGCCAGGCCACGACCGAACAGTAGGCCAGCGATTTGGTGTAGCGACTGATGATCTTGCGGATCGGCACGTCGTGGCCGCCTTCCATCACCCGCATGGCGACCCGCTTGGCGTTGATCGAGGGGTCGTCGGTGCCGACGAAGAACAGCCGGACGAAAAAGCCGGCGTCCCCCGCCCGGCGGATGAAATCCATCTTGTCCGGCGCGGACAGCACCGTCTCGAAAGCCAGGCTGCGGCCCGCTGTCAGGCAATCCTCGCGGATTTCGGCGGCCCGCTTCGCGGCCTGGACGACCGCGTCCGGCGCGTTCCAGTCGCCGAATTCGTCGCGGGCGATGAAGTCCGGGTTGACATAGACGCACCCGTCCATCCATTCGTGCATCAGCAATTGTTGGGTGATCGAGGTTTTGCCGGAGCCATTGGGGCCAGCGACCACGATCAGCCGGGGTTTTTCCCCGTCGGTCATGCCTGGGGCTGGAGCGGTCGGTGGATGGCGGTGATCTCGGCCCGCAGGCGGACCATGAGTTGTTCGCGCGCCGCCTGGGCGTGTCTGCGCGCCTCGGTGGCGACCGCCTCCATCAGGGCGTCGAGTTGTTCGTCGGAGGGTTCGTGGAGGATGTCGTTCAAGTTGAATCGAGCGTGCTGAATCATCGATCAAATCCTCCGGGGTCGCGATAAGGTCGAAATAAGTGGAAATAGCGGCTAACGAGCTATTTTACATGGCATTGGGTTCGATGCCCAACGCGCGCAATTGTTCGACCAGCCGCTCGGCCCGTTGCCGTTCGGTTTCGGCCCGCTGATATTCTTGCTCGGCCCGTTGCCGTTCGGTTTCGGCCCGCTGGCGTTCCGCCTCGGCCCGCTGGCGCTCGGCTTCGGCGCGTTGTTCCAGTTCGAGAAAGGTCTCGAATCGCCGTCCGTCCGGGCGGTAAAGAACGAGGTCGGGGCCTTCCAGCGTGAACCGTATCCTCAAGCGTGGGCTGATCCAGCCTTCCATGGCGGGCACGTCCTCGAGTCGGCCCTCCCGGCGGCTCCAGCCGTCGAGTGTGCCGCGATCCGGATCGTAGAGATAGTATTCCTCCACGCCGTACTGTTCGTAGAAACGGAATTTGCGGGTCATCTCGGCGGCGGTGTTACCGGGCGAGAGCACCTCGAACACGACTTGCGGAGGCAGATTGCCTTCCCGCCATTGCAGGTAGGACCCTCGATGGCCCGGTGGCCGGCCGAACACCACCATGGTGTCGGGCGCGGCCCGAATCTTGTTGTCGCCCTCAACGGGATACCAGAGCAGATCACCCGCGACGAAGACGTTGGGGTTATCGGCGAACAACGCGGCGATGCCGCCCTGAATGGTGACGATGTAGGTGAATTGCCGGGTGTTGTCGGCCATGGGCTTGCCGTCGCTGTCGGGATAGACGACCTCGGTGGGTGGAGTGCGGGGAGGCATCGCGCCGGCGCGGGTTGGCGGAGCGAGCGGCGGGGTGATGGCAGTGGTGTTCATGGCGGTTTCATTTTTCCCGGCGAATGTCCCTGTCGGTCAGGACTGAGGCTGAAGGGGTCGATGGATCGCCGTGATCTCGGCCCGGAGGCGGATCATGAGTTGTTCGCGCGCCATCCGGGCGTGCTTGCGGGCTTCGGTCGCGACCGCTTCCATCAGGGCGTCGAGCTGCTCGTCAGAAGGTTCGTGGATGATGTCGTTCAGGTCGAAGGCTTGCGGTTTCATTGTCTTCTCCTCATGTTCCAACGTCGGCCAGCGTGGTGGCTCACTGGTCGCGCCCAACTGTAACGATATAATTCAATTTTAACTCAAGCTCGCGCCGGAGGGTTGGGGATTCCGGTCGATTTCTTTTGGATCTGTAAACGCTGGAGGAACCTCGTTGTGTTAACCGAAACACTCACCTTCGTCTCCATGGACTGGATCAAGCCCCTTGTGAAGAAATTGAAGGCGATCCGGGATGACAGAATCCAGGAAATCAACCGGATCGCTGACACCTTCGGCGACCCCAAGGAACTGGCGCGCTATTACGTCGAACCCAAATGTCAGCACCATAACCCGGCGGATTACCACGAAGACGAAGCGTCCATCTCGTATGTGAAAACGCCGGCATTCACCACCATCAATGAGTTTCTGAACAAGGAAGTCGCCATACGGGACGGGCGCACTCAACTCTTTGTCCTGGCCGATGCTGGCATGGGCAAAACTTCCCTCTTGGTCATGCTCAAGCTGACGCATCTCCTGGCGTTCTGGCCTCCAGGGTACGATTGCCTGCTGTTGAAACTCGGCCCGGACACCCTGGAGTTGGTCCGCAAGCACTCCGATAAAGCCAAAACCGTGCTGCTGCTCGATGCTTTGGACGAAGACCCGACCGCTTGGGGCCATATCGAGCAGCGGCTCATCGAGTTGTTGCAAGAAACCACCCACTTTCGGCGCGTCCTTATTTCGTGTCGCACGCAGTTTTTTCCCGAAACCGGGGCTGATCCATTTGGAAACCCTGGCCGAGTGACCGTGGGCGGTTTCATCTGTCCGATGATCTTTCTTTCGCTTTTCGACGATCATCAGGTTCACGAATACTTGTGCAAGCGTTTTCCCGACCCGTGGCATTACGGGTTGACGGGACGCAGGCACCCGTCGTGGCTTCGCGCCGAGCAACTTCTCAACTCCATGCGCTCCCTGCGCTTTCGGCCGCTGCTCCTGGCGTACATTCAGGACCTGCTGGATGCTAGCCGGTCGAAATGGGACGAGTACGCTATTTATGACACACTCACGGAAACGTGGTTGCTGCGGGAAGTGAGCAAGCTGGCGAGGCAAGGAATCAAGCTGAACAAGGAAGGCCTGTGGACAAGCTGCACCGCCGTCGCGGTTTACCTGCAATCGCTTGGAAAGCGCCTGCTGTCCCAGGTTGAACTACGGGATCTGGTGGCCGAAATGCCGGCTATCGCCCATATCGAGCAGTTGGATTTCGGTGGTCGTTCGCTGATGAACCGAACCTCCGATCGAGAATATCGATTTTCCCATTACAGCACCCAGGAATTTCTGGTGGTTCATGCCATCGTCGAGCGCCAATTGGAAGCGGTCAGGGGGATTTGTCCGGCGATCACTCAGGGGTTGAAGCTTCGGGCCACGGCGCAAATGCTGGATTTCTTGCGTTGCCGGGTTGGCGAAATTGATGTGTTGCAATTGTTGAAGCTGCTCGATTGGAGCGATATCAAGCTCAGTCAATTTGCTGAATGGTTCCGTTTTCAGGATCGTTTGCGCGATGGCCGCATGGGCCCAGAGATGGTGGTAATACCCGCCGGTGAATTCCTCATGGGTTCTCCCGCAGACGAATCAGAGCGCCAAGCCAGCGAAGGGCCACAGCACCCGGTAGCGTTCGCGCGGCCTTTTGCGATGGGTCGTTATGCAGTCACTTTCGAGGAGTACAACCTTTTCTGTCAATCGACCGGGCGGCAAAAATCGAGTGACAGCAGCTGGGGTCGTGGGCGGCGGCCGGTCATCAATGTCTCCTGGGAGGATGCAGTTGCCTACTGCGCATGGCTTTCAAGTGAGACGGGGGCGCCTTATCGGCTACCCAGCGAAGCCGAATGGGAATACGCGGCGCGAGGGGTAACCAAGACCGCCTTTTGGTGGGGCGACGAGATTGACCCGACTCGTGCCAACTATAACGGCAACCATACCTATCGAAATGGAGCGCGCGGTGAGTATCGCCGAAGGACTGTGCCGGTGGACGATTTCCAGCCGAACCCTTTCGGTCTGTATCAGGTGCATGGCAACGTTTGGGAGTGGGTACAAGATTCCTGGTATGGCGATTATCAGAATGCGCCGGCGGACGGCTCGGCTTGGGAGGAAACGGACGGCGGTCCCCGGGTGTTGCGGGGCGGTTCGTGGTCAGCGAACCGTTGGGGTTGCGGTCGGCCGCTCGCGACGGGGGCGACCCGCGCGACAGGAGCTTCGGCATCGGGTTCCGTCTCGCCAGGACCTTAACCCTTTGATCTTTTGTCTTTTTCCCTTTACGGGGGTCCAGGGGGCGAAGCCCCCTGGTCGTTTTTTTGGCGGGTGGGGCATGGACGAGAAAACCGATGATCGAACGCCGCGCGCCGTGCAAGCCTGTCACGAACTGCTGGCCTGGCTGATTCCGTTGCTCGATCAATTTCCGCGTTCGCGCCGGTTCACGCTGGGGGAACGGCTGGAAACCAGCCTCCTCGCCGTGCTGGAATCGCTGGTGGAAGCCGCCTACAGCCGCGACAAACGCGCCGCGTTGACTCGCGCCAATCTTCGGTTGGCGGTCAACCGCCATTTGTGGCGGCTGGCGCTGGAACTGAAGGTCATCAGCCTGAAACGCTACGAGCATGGGGCGAAGCTGATGGAAGACCTGGGCCGGCAAATCGGCGGCTGGCTGCGGTCGCGGAACGACGCCCCATGAAGCGGCTGGATGGCCTATGGCCGCAAGTGGTGGCGTTCGAGAATCTCTGGCGGGCCTGGCGCAAGGCTCGCCGGGGCAAGTCCCGCACCATCGGTGCGGTGGCTTTCGAGTTGGAGTTGGAATCCAACCTGCTGGCGCTGCAACGCGAACTGAAAAGCGGCGACTACCAGCCCGGCGCATACCGGCTGTTCACGATCTATGAGCGCAAGCCGCGCCTGATCGCCGCCGCGCCGTTCCGGGACCGGGTGGTGCATCACGCGGTGATGAACGTCATCGAACCGCCCCTGGACCGGCGCTTCATCCACGACTCCTACGCCTGCCGGCGCGACAAGGGCGTGCACGCGGCGGTGGATCGCTACCAGGGTTGGGCGCGGCGTTATCGCTACGCCCTCAAGCTGGACGTACAGCAATATTTCCCCTCGATCGACCACACTATCCTGAAAACCACTCTCCGCCAGCATCTTCGAGACGAACAGATACTGGCGTTGCTGGAGCGGATCATCGACAACGGCCCGGATTTGGCGCCGGCCGAACCAGCGTATTTTCCCGGCGACGACCTGTTCACCCCGCTGGAATGCCGGCGCGGCATTCCCATCGGCAACCTCACCAGTCAATTCTTCGCCAATCTGTATCTGAACGAACTGGACCACGGCATCAAGGAAGTCCTGCGCGCACCGGCCTATCTGCGCTACGTGGACGACATGGTGCTGCTGGCCGACGACAAGCAATTGTTGTGGGCGTGGCGGGACTGGATCGCGGCGCGCTTGGCGGAAATTCGATTGCGCTTGCATCCCACCAAGGCCAAGGTCAGCCAAGTCCAGGAAGGGCTGGATGTGCTGGGCTATCTCGTGTTTCCCGAACGGCGACGCTTGCGCAACGAGAACGGCTTGCGCTTTCGGCGTCGGCTGCGCGCTTTCGCGGACGGTTACGCCGAGGGCCGGCTGGACTGGGCGGATTTCGATCCCAGCGTGCAGGCGTGGATCGGTCACGCCCGCCACGCGGAAACGCGGGGACTGCGCGAAAGGATCTTTTCGGAAGTACACTTTCGACGGGAACGGACCGAACGGCGGTCCCCGGGTGTTGCGGGGCGGTTCGTGGAACAACGAACCGAAGAGGTTGCGGTCGGCCGCTCGCAACAGGAACGACCCGCGCAACAGGAACAACAACATCGGGTTCCGTCTCGCCAGGCCGCCCACCAAAGTCCCGGAGCCGCTGCGTTCACGGATGTAGCGGGCGTGGCGCGTGGGTGTCCATGAGTCCGTTTCCGGGACTCGCAGGGATGGGAGCGCCGAATAGCCGGGTCAGGGACCGACAGGGCGCGGGGCCAAAGGGTTGCCGGCGGTCCCGCGCCCGCTTTCGGCAAAACTCGTACTGATACGTTATGATACAGCCGATCAATAATTCAGAACAAAGCCGACGAGTCCGAAAATATGAGCAGGGATCAGGTTTTTATCAGCTATAGCCACAAGGACAGCAAATGGTTGGAGCGATTGCAGATTCACCTCACCCCCTTGCAACGCGGTGGGGCCATCAAGCCATGGGCGGACACCGCTATCAAGCCCGGCCAACTCTGGAAGGAGGAAATCGAAAAAGCCTTGGCGCGAGCGAAAGTGGCGGTATTGCTGGTGAGTCCAGATTTCTTGGCGTCAAGATTCATTCATGAAAACGAATTACCGCCGCTATTAGAGGCGAACAAAAAAGAAGGATTAACCATTCTTTGGGTTCCAGTAGAGCCCTGTCATTACGCGCCAACAGTCATCGCCCAATATCAAGCGGCTCACGATCCTGCAAGACCGTTGTCCGACATGAGTCGGGCTAAACGGAATAAGGCGCTAGTCGAAATCGTCAAGAATATCGAAGCGGTGGCGCCACCGCTTTCTTCGGCGTCGTCCCCCGCGCCCACCACACCGCCTGCGATGGTTCCCGCCGCCCCGGCATTGCCGGCCATTCAAAACATTCACGGCTGGTCGGTGTCGCAAGTACAAGCATTGCAACGCCAAACTGCTCAAGCATTGAAACTGCCGACGGAATTCCGCGATGTTCTCAAGGACGGTGGCGAAGGACCGATGATGGCGGTCATTCCCGGCGGGCGGTTTTTGATGGGTTCGCCACCGGACGAGCCGGAGCGACGAGACAACGAACGCCAGCATGAAATTGAAGTTGCGCCATTCGCGCTGGGCAAGTTTACCGTGACTTTCGAGGAATACGACCGCTTTGCCAACGCGACCAACTACAACAAACCCGAAGGCGAAGGCTGGGGCCGAGGACGGCGACCGGTCATCAACGTCACCTGGCTCGATGCGATGGCCTATGCGGAATGGCTGTCACGGCAAACCGGCCAAACCTATCGCCTGCCCACCGAAGCGGAATGGGAATACGCCTGTCGGGCGGGAACGACGACGCCGTTTTATCTTGGCGAGACACTCAGCACGGACCAGGCTAACTACGATGGAAACTACGTTTACGGCAAGGGGCGTAAGGGTATTTATCGGCAAAAAACCGTCGAAGTCGGCCAGTTTTCGGTCAATGCCTGGGGACTCCACGATATGCATGGAAACGTCTGGGAATGGACCGGATCGGAATACGATGAGGGTTATGGCGGTGCCGAATTGCGGATTGTCAGCGATCCGAATTCCGACGGTCCCCGGGTGTTGCGTGGCGGTTCGTGGTTCAACGGGCCGAAGTGGTTGCGGTCGGCCGCTCGCGACGGGAACGACCCGCGCAGCAGGAACTTCAGCATCGGGTTCCGTCTCGCCAGGACCTTAACCCTTTGATCTTTTGTCTTTTTCCCTTTACGGGGGTCCAGGGGGCGAAGCCCCCTGGTCGTTTTTTTGGGCGGGTAGGGGATGGACGAGAAAACCGATGATCGAACGCCGCGCGCCGTGCAAGCTTGCCATGAATTGCTGGCCTGGTTGATTCCGCTCCTCGATCAGTTTCCACGCGCGCGCCGGTTCACGCTGGGGGAATCGCCGCCACGGTTAGACAACCGATCCGGTCGCTTTCCCAAGTCGTTGTCCCATCCGCACCGTCGCGCCGGGGCGCAGGTCGGCTTCCCAGCGCACCGCGCCCCGGCCAAATAGCAGAATCACGGTGGACCCCAGGTTGAATCGGCCCATTTCCGCGCCCTTGTCCAGCCGTACCGCGTCATCTCCGTTGGGTGGATAGTTCCAGTCGCGGATCGCTTTACCCCACGGCGGCGTGATCGCCCCCGCCCACACGGTTTCGATGGACGCCACGTTGATCGCCCCCACCAGCACCAGCGCCATCGGCCCCGCCGGTGTATCGAACAGCGCCGCCACCCGCTCGTTGCGGGCGAACAATTCCGGCACCATCCGGGTCGTCAGCGGCGACACGCTGAACAGCTTGCCGGGAATGTGCGCCATCTCCCGCAACCGGCCAGCCAGCGGCATGTGGATGCGGTGATAGTCGCGCGGCGACAGATACAAGGTGGCGAACGCGCCGCCCTGAAACGGTCGCGCCCGTTCCGCGTCACCGCCCAGCAGCGCGGTCAGCGAAAAGTTTCGCCCCTTGGCTTGCAGCAATGTATCGGCCTCGGCGACACCGATTTGGCTGACCGTGCCGTCCACCGGACAGCACACCACTCGGTCGCCGGGCGCCACCGGCCGCGCGCCCGGCTTGAGCGCGCGGGTGAAGAAGGCATTGAAGCTCGGGTAAGCGCGGGGGTTCGGCTCCAGCGCTTCGCTCAGATTCACCCGGAATCGCCGGGCGAAGTGCTGGATCAGCGCGTCCTTGAACCAGGGTGTCCGAATTCGCGCCAGGCGGTAAATCAGGCGGGTTAGCGACCGTTGCGGCAGTAGAAGCTGTGGCAGGTGGCGCAGGTGGTCGCCCCAGGTTGCGCTCATGATCAATGCCCTTTGCGTAGCCTATGCTTGAATGGAGGTCGGGAGCGAAAGCATATCTGGTTCACCGTCGCAACGATAGAATGCCCTTTATTCTCCCCCACCCTTTCCAACCATGCCCAATTCCAGATGATCGACCACGACGACGTTTCCTCTCATCTGCGCACGATCCGCGATCTGATCCGCTGGGGCGCCAGCCGCATGAACGAAGCCGGCCTGCATTTCGGCCACGGCACCGACAACGCCATCGACGAAGCGGCGGCGCTGGTGTTGCACACCCTGCACCTGCCGCCGGATCTGCATGCGGACTATTTCCAGGCGAACCTGACCCCCGCCGAGAAACAGGTGGCGATTCGGTTGCTGGAGCAGCGCATTACCGAACGCAAGCCGGCGGCGTACCTGACCCGACGCGCCTGGTTCATGAGCTTGCCCTTTTATGTGGACGAACGCGTGCTGATCCCACGCTCGCCGCTGGCGGAACTGATCGAACGGCATTTCACGCCGTGGCTGCCCGACAGTCGACAGATCGGCGCCATCCTCGATTTGGGCACGGGCAGCGGTTGCATCGGCATCGCCTGCGCCTACGCCTTTCCGGATGCGCGGGTGGATTTGGTGGACATTTCCACCGATGCGCTGGAGGTGGCGCGGCGCAATGTCGCCGAGCACGGCCTGGAAGATCAGATCGAGGTGATTCCGTCCGATCTGTTCTCGGCGTTGAAGGGGCATCGCTACGACCTGATCATCAGCAATCCACCCTACGTGGGTTTGGAGGAACTGGACAGCCTGCCACCCGAATATCAGCACGAGCCGCGACTGGGACTGGCCGCCGGCGAGGAGGGCTTGGACGTGGTGGTGGAAATCCTGCGCCAAGCCGCCGATCACCTGAAACGCGATGGGCTGCTGATCGTCGAGGTCGGCAACGCCCAATACGCCCTATGCGAGATGTTCCCCGATGTACCGTTTACTTGGCTGGAATTCGAACGCGGCGGCCAGGGAGTTTTCTTATTGAACGCCGCGCAGTTGCGCCGGTTGTAGCGGGCTGAGCCGATCGGCCGGACCATCGCCAGCGCCATTCACCCTTTCGGTGGAGATCGCAATGAAATCCTTTCGAAGGACGGGAACAGGAACGGAGGCGATCATGTTCCTGATCGCGGCTGTACTGAGTGGCGCGGTATCACCGGCTTGCCGACCGCCGGAACCGATCCGCGTCGGCTTCGTGGGCGGTACCTCCGGCCGGGTGGCCGATCTTGGTATCGCCGGGCGCGACGCCGTGGTGCTGGCCGTCGAACTGCGTAACCAGGCCGGCGGTGTGGCCGGGCGCAAGGTGGAACTTCTGATCCAGGACGACGAGCAGACCCCGGAGGTCGCCCAACGCGCGGTGCGCGAATTGATCGCGCAAGGCGTCGTCGCCATCATCGGTCCCATGACCAGCGCCATGGCTGTAGCTGTGCTTCCCATCGCCAACGAGACCAAGGTTCTCCTGATAAGCCCCACGGTCTCGACCGACGACCTCACGGGGCGGGACGACTACTTCTTCCGGGTGATTGCTTCCACGTTGGATAACGCTAGCCGAACCGCGCGTTATCACCTCAGCCAGAACACCACGCGGCGGTTGGCGGTAGCTTACGACCTGCGCAACAAATCCTACACGGAAAGCTGGATCAACAGCTTCCGCGCCACTTATGCCCAAGGAGGTGGCGAGATTGTCAAGACTGTCGGTTTTGAGTCAAGCGGCGCAACAGCCTTCCTGCAGCTGGCGCAAGACCTGCTGGCGACGCCAGCCGATGGCGTGTTGATCGTCGCCAACTCGATGGATACGGCGCTGTTGTGCCAACAAATTCGCAAGCTAGGTGGTCGCGCGCCTATCATCGCGTCCGAGTGGGCCGCCACGGAACGGCTGATCGAACTTGGCGGCAAGGCGGTGGAAGGAGTCTTCATGGCGCAAAACTTCGACCGCGACAGCACCGCGCCACCCTACCGGGCCTTTTACCAAGCCTACCGCAACCGGTTTCATCGTGAACCCGGCTTTGGCGGCGTCAACGCCTTCGATGCGGCCAACGTGGCGCTGGATGCGCTCGCCCGGCGTCAGGACCCACGGAACCTTAAAGAGACCATCCTAGCCCTGCGCCGCTTTGAGGGCGTCCAGGAGCCGATCCTCTTCGACGAATTCGGGGACGTCAAGCGGAACCTTCACATCACGGCCGTGCGCGACGGTCAATTCGTGGTGATCGAGTAACGCCATGCCTTCCATCCGATCCCTACCGCTGTGGTTGGCGCTGCGCATCGCGCTGGCGGGCATGGTTCCCTTGGTCGTGGTGACCACCCTCGTCTTGGCGATACTGTTGCCGCAACTGCGCGCCGACCTTGAAATTCGTTATGAGGCGCTGGCCCGCGCCATCGCCGGCCAAATCGAGACCCACTTGCTCGGCGCGGCGTACAACTTACGCGCCATCGCGGAAGATTCCCGCAATCTAGGTAACCAGCCCATCTCGTTTTGGCTCGGTTCCTTGGACGCGCACGCTGGAACGGGCGACGTGTTCGCGGCGATTTACCTCGTCGCCGCCGACAACTCGGTCCGCGTGGTCGGGTTGCCCCAGGCGGAGCGCGGTCAGCGGGACAATTTTCTGGGACTGGATCTTTCCCAGCGGCCCTTCCTGCGCGAGGCGCGCGCGCGCAACAAGGAAGTGTGGTCGGACACCTTCCTGTCCGCCGTGACTGGGCAACTCGCCGTCAGCTTGGCGATTCCGGCCGCCGAGCACGTGCTGGTGGGCGAGATCGCCATCGACGGGCTTGCGAAATTCCTCGGTCGTTCGCCCGCCGAAGCGGGGATGGTGACGATGATTCTCGACCGCCGAGGCCAGATCATCGCCCACTCCCAAGCCGCCTTGAGCGGCCAGCAACTCAGTCTCGGCCACCTGTCCATCGTCCGCGATGCCTTGAAGGGACGCTTTGCCACCACTACGTTCGAACTGGATGGTCGGATGTTCGTCGGCACTCCGGTCGGCGTTCCGCGACTCGGCTGGATCGTGCTGGTCGCGCAGCCGCATGGCGAGGCGTTCCGACCGCTCCTGTCCAGCTTGTGGGTACTGGCCGCCGGCGCGCTGGTGGCTGTGCCATTCGCGGTCCTTGTCGCCTGGGCGCTGGCCCGCGGCCTCGCGCGGCGCATCGGCCGCTACGCCGAACAAGCCCACGCCATCGCCGAGGGCCACTACGACCAACCGTGGCCGATCACCCGGATTCGGGAATTCGATAACCTGGCCGGCGATCTCAACCGCATGTCGGTGGCCATCCGCCAGCGCGAGCGGGACCTGGCCACCAGCGAGGCCCGCTACCGATCGGTGATCGCCAATGCCCCGGTGGTCCTGTTCCAATTCGACGCGCACGGCGTCTTCACCCTCAGCGAGGGCAAGGGCTTGGCGCGTGTCGGGCTGATGGCGGGTGAAGCGGTCGGCCAGTCCCTGTTCGAGCTGTACCGCGACTACCCCGACATCTGCGCATATGCCCATCGCGCTATTGGCGGCGCGGGAGGGTTGCGGTTCATTTCGCGGATCGGTCAAACCTTCTTCGACACCTATTTCAATCCTACCCCGGATCACAATGGCTCCATCCAGGTGATGGGCGTCGCGGTGGACATCACCGACCGCCAGCGAATCCAGGAGGCGCTCCGGGAAAGCGAAGCGCGACTCCGCACCGCCATCGAAAGCATTCCCTTCGACTTTTTCCTGATCAGTCCCGACGGTCGCTACGCGTTACAGAACACGACCTGCCGAAAAACTTGGGGCGATGTGCTCGGCAAGTTACCCGAGGATATCACCGACGATGCGGCAACGCTGGCGCATTGGCAAAACAATAACCGCAGAGCCCTTGCCGGAGAGATCATCGATGAAGAGATTCAGTTGACCGTCGGCGATGAGAAGAGAGACCTCCATAACATCATTGCTCCCATCAGGGACGGCAGTGAGATACGGGGCCTCCTGGGGCTGAATATCGACATCACCGAGCGCAAGCAGGTGGAGGAAGCCTTAAGAGCTAGCGAGGAAAAATATCGCCTTCTCGTTGAAAATCAAACCGATCTGGTCGTCAAGGTCGATCTTGAAAACCGTTTCCTATTCGTCAGCCCCTCTTACTGCCAAACCTTTGGCAAAACCGAGGCGGAGTTGCTGGGCCAGACCTTCATGCCCCTGGTGCACGAAGAGGACCAGGCATCGACGGCCCAGGCCATGGAGGATCTGTTCCGGCCGCCCCACCGGACTTATGTCGAACAACGCGCCCTGACCGCGGCGGGTTGGCGTTGGTTCGGATGGGCCGACACGGCGGTGCTGAACGAACAGGGCCAGGTCGTGGCCATCATCGGCGCGGGCAGGGACATCACCGAGCGCAAGCAAGTGGAAGAAGCGTTGCGACAGTCCCGGAATCTGCTGCAAACCGTCCTCGATACCATTCCCGCCCGTGTGTTCTGGAAAGATCGTGATCTGCGGTTTCTGGGGTGTAACCAAGCCTTCGCGCTCGATGCCGGCGTCGATTCGCCCGACGAGATGGTGGGTCGGGACGATTACCAGATGGTTTGGCGGGAACAGGCGGACCTTTACCGAAACGACGACCGGCGGGTCTTGGAATCCGGCCACCCAAAGCTCGACTATGAAGAACCCCAGACGACGCCCGATGGGCGCCACATTTGGCTACGAACCTCCAAGGTTCCACTGCGGGACGCGGATGGAGTCGTCCTCGGCGTCCTGGGTACGTACCAGGACATCACCGAGCGCAAGCAGGTCGAAGAGGCGTTGCGGCTGACTCAATTCTCGGTGGATCGCGCCTCGGACAGCATCCTCTGGGTGGATGACGAAGGTAAGCTAATCTACGTCAATAACGCCGCTTGCGCCTCCACGGGCTACACGCGGGAAGAGTTGTTGAGGATGAAGGTGTTCGACATCGATCCGGATTTTCCCGCCGAAGGATTCGAGGCACACAAGATCGAACTCCAACGCCGAGGGTCGATGAAGTTCGAATCCCGTCATCGCACGAAGGATGGACGCCTGTTCCCGATCGAGGTGACCACCAACTACCTGGAACATAAAGGACGTTTTCTCGGCTGCGCCTTCGATCGCGACATCACCGAGCGCAAGCAAGCCGAGGCGAAGCTGCGCGAGTCGGAAGCGCGCTTTCGCCGCTTGGCCGAGAACGCCCCGGACATGATCTATCGCATGACCCTGCCGGAAGGGCGGTACGAATACGTCAGTCCAGTTTGCCAGCAACTCACGGGCCATGCCCCCGAGGAATTCTATCAATCGCCCCACCTGATCCAGCGGGTCATTCACCCGGACTGGCGGGCTTATCTGGCCGAGGAATGGGCCGCCTTGACGGCCGGCCGGGTATTGCCCACCTACGAATATCAAATCGTCCATCGATCCGGCCAGATCAAATGGCTGCGCCAGCGCAACGTTCTGGTGCGCGACGACCAGGGCCAACCCCGGGCCATCGAGGGGATCGTCTCCGACATCACCGAGCACAAGCTGTTGGAGGAACAGATCAAAACCTCGCTGCGCGAAAAAGAAGCGCTGCTCAAGGAAATCCATCATCGGGTCAAGAACAACCTGCAATTGATTTCGAGCTTGCTCGATTTGCAAGCGGGATACGTCGAGGATCAGACCGCCCGGGACCGGTTGCGGGAGAGTCGCAACCGGGTCAAATCCATGGCGCTCATTCACGAACGGCTGTACCAGATTCCGAACCTGGCCCAGATCAACCTGGCCGACTACGCCCGTGACCTGGTCACGCATTTGATTCGCGCCTATGCCACGCCGGAACGAGCGATCGCGGCGCGGGTGGTGGTCACGACGGGGGAGCCGGTGCTGGGCGTGGAAAGCGCGGTGCCTTGCGGGCTGATCATCAACGAACTGGTCACCAACGCGGTGAAACATGCGTTCGCCACCCGGCGCGCGGGCGAAATCGTCATTGCGCTCGACGTGGCGGACGGACGATGGACGCTGCGGGTCCGGGACGACGGGATCGGCTTCCCACCCACGGTGGATTTCCGTCGCACCCCCTCGCTGGGATTGACGATCGTGATGACGCTGGTCAAGCAACTCAAGGGCGACATCGCGTTGCGCACCCCGGCGGGGACCGAATTCGTGATCGCCTTTCCCGATCCAGCCCGCCCAGGTCCGCGGAGCAACACGTGACGGTCACGCGCTGACCCCCCGGTAACCCGCGCGCCGAGAACGCCGGGAGCGATCGGAGCAAGCCCTTGCCCGATCGGGATCGCGACGGCGAGTTTCAACCAGTCTGGAGGCCCAGCGTGAGCAACGATCGAGGGAATTGTGTGGCAACCTCAGGTAGGCTGGCCTGGTTGTTCGGCCTTGTGATCGAGTAACGCCATGCCTTCCGCGCGTCCCCTTCGCCTGTGGCTGGCGCTGCGCATCGCGCTGGCGGCCACGGCGCCGCTGGTCCTGGTGGCCGCGCTGATTCTGGGAGTGCTGCTGCCCCACCTGCGGGCGAACCTCGAAAGTCGTTATCAGCGGCTGGCCCACGCCATCGCCGGCCAAATCGAAGCGCACTTGCTCGGCCCGAGACGCGAACTACGCGCCCTCGCGGAATACATCCGCAACCGGGGCTATCGACCCGCGCCGTTTTGGTTCGACCTGCTGGACGCGCACGCCGGAACGGGCGATGTGTTCTCGGCGATTTACATCGTCGCCGCCGACGACTCGGTCTACGCGGTCGGCTTGCCTCAGGCGCAACGCGGTCAGCGGGACAATCTGCTGGGACTGGATCTGTCCCAACGGGCCTTCCTGCGCGAGGCGCGCGCCCACGACGACGGCGCTTGGTCGGAAACCTTCCTGTCTTCCCTGACCGGGCGACTGGCCGTCAGCTTGGCGATTCCAGCGGCCGAGCAAGCACTCGTCGGTGAAATCCCCATCGACCGGCTTTCGAAATTTCTCGGTCGCTCGCCCGCCGAGACGGAAATGTTGACGGTGGTGCTCGACCAGCGGGGCCAAATCATCGCGCATTCCCAAGCCCCCCAGGGCGGTCAACAGCTCAACCTCGGCCACTTGTCCATCGTCCGCGATGCCCTGGCGGGGCGCTTCGCCACCCGTGACTTCGAACTGGACGGCGCAATCTTCGTCGGCACCTCCGTCAGCATCCCCCAACTCGACTGGATCGTGCTGGTCGCCCAGCCCCGCGTCCAGGCCTTTCAAATGCTCCTGTCCACCCTGTGGGCGCTCGCCGTCGGCGCGCTGGCGGCCTCGTTGTTGGCGATCCTCGTCGCCTGGGCGCTGGCCCGCGGCCTCGCGCGGCGCATCGGCCGCTACGCCGAACAAGCCCACGCCATCGCCGAGGGCCACTACGACCAACCGTGGCCGATCACCCGGATTCGGGAATTCGATAACCTGGCCGGCGATCTCAACCGCATGTCGGTGGCCATCCGCCAGCGCGAGCAAGACCTCGCCACCAGCGAGGCGCGTTACCGGTCGGTGATCGCCAATGCTCCCGTGGTTATCTTCCAGTTCGACGAGCACGGTGTCTTTACGCTTAGTGAAGGCAAGGGTTTGGCGCGGATCGGCCTGGCGGCCGGCGAAGTGGTCGGCCGATCCGTATTCGAGCTTTATCGCGACCATCCCGAAACCTGCGAATATGCCCGCCGTGCCATCGGCGGCGAGGCATTTCAATGTGTCTCAAGGACCGGGGATATCTTTTTCGAGGTTTCCTACAATGCCGTGCGGGATCGCGATGGTCATATCAACGTGACTGGCATAGCGATGGATATTACCGAGCGCCAGCAGGCCCAAGAGGCGCTTCAGGAAAGCGACGCGCGACTTCGTGCCGCCATCGAAAGCGTTCCCTTCGACTTCTTCCTCATCGGCGCCAATGGACGCTACGTTCTACAAAACTCCGCGAGCAAAGCGCACTGGGGGAATGTGGTTGGCCTAAGTCCCGAAGACGTCACCGACCATGCCGCGACGCTGGCGCATTGGAGGAGCAACAACCGTAAAGCCCTTGCCGGCCAAATCGTCGAGGAAGAGGTGCGTGCCACCGTCGGCGACGAAGAGAGATACATCTACAACATCATCGCGCCCATCAAGGACCGCGATGAGGTCAGGGGCATTGTGGGGTTGAACATCGACATCACCGAGCGCAAGCGAGCCGCCCTGGCGTTGTGGCAAAGCGAGGCGAAGTACCAGCGTCTACATGAATCCATGATGGACGCTTTCGTGAGCGTCGACATGGTTGGCAAGATCCAGGAATTCAACCACGTTTATCAAGCCATGCTCGGCTATTCGGAAGACGAGCTTCGGACCCTGACCTATGTAGACCTGACCCCTGAGCAATGGCGCGCCCGCGACATGAAGATCTTGGAAGACCAGATCCTTGCGCAGGGATATTCCGAAGTCTATGAAAAGGAATATCGCAGGAAGGATGGAACCTTTTTCCCCGTCGAACTGCGAAAATTCTTGCTGCGGGATTCGACTAACCAACCCATCGGCATGTGGGCCATCGTGCGCGACATCACCGAGCGCAAGCGAGCCGAGGAAGCCTTGCGGCAATCCCGCAACCTTCTGCAAACCGTCCTCGACACCATTCCCGCCTGTGTCTTCTGGAAAGATCACGACCTAAGGTACCTGGGATGCAATCAGGCGTTCGCGCGCGACGCCGGCGCGAATTCGACAGGCGAGCTGATCGGGCGGGATGATTACCAGCTAGCTTGGCGGGAACAGGCGGACCTTTATCGAAGCGACGACCGGCAGGTCCTGGAATCCGGTACCCCAAAGATTGACTATGAGGAGCCGCAAACGACGCCCGACGGTCGCCACGTTTGGCTGCGAACCTCCAAGGTCGCGCTGCGAGACGCGGATGGAGTCGTCTTCGGAATCCTGGGCACGTACCAAGACATCACCGAGCACAAGCGGGCGGAAGAAGCAATCCAGCGCACTAATCGGCAGCTTCGGATGCTGAGCGACTGCAATCAGGCGCTGATTCGCATCACCGACGAAATCGAGTTGCTGACCACGGTCTGCATGATCGCCGTGCAGGAGGGCGGTTACCGAATGGCCTGGGTGGGTTATGCGAAACGCGACGAGCTTAAGACAGTGCGGCCGATAGCGCATGCCGGTTTCGAAGAGAGTTATCTACGGAGCGCGAACATTACCTGGGCCGACGACGAACGTGGTCGCGGTCCCATCGGCACCGCTATCCGCACCGGGCATCCCTGCGTCGTCCAAAACATTGCCCAGGATCCGCGGATGTCAGCCCGGCGCGCGGAAGCGATCAAGCATGGCTATGCAGCCGTGTGCGCCTTGCCACTGCAAATCGGCGACCGGATTTTCGGGGCGCTGAGCATCTACTCGTCGGCGCCAAATGCTTTTGATACCGAGGAAACCAAGTTCCTAAGTGAGCTGGCCAGCGATCTGGCGTTCGGCATCACCGTATTGCGCACCCGGCTTGAGCGCGAGCGGGCCGAGATAGCACTCAGGGAAAGCGAGCGCAAATACCGTGAGCTGGTCGAAAATGCCAACAGCATCATCCTCCGTTGGAGCCCCCATGGTGAAATTACCTTTATGAACGAATTTGGCCTAAAGCTCTTTGGCTTTTCAAAGGAGGAATTGATTGGCCAGCATGTGGTCGGGACTATCGTGCCCCTGGATGAAAGCACTGGTAGAAACTTACGCCCACTGATGGAAGATATTTGTCTTTATCCCGAACGCTTCATGCACAACACCAACGAAAACACTCGTCATGATGGCGCGCGGCTCTGGATCGACTGGACCAACAAGGCCGTGTTGGACGAACATGGCCAGATCATCGAAATTTTCAGTGTGGGTTCGGATATCACCGACCGCAAATGGGCCGAGGAAGAACTGGAGCGGCACCGGGAACACCTGGAGGAATTGGTGACCGAGCGCACCGCCGAATTGCGCCAGGCCATGACCCAATTGGTGCAGTCGGAGAAGCTGGCGGCGCTGGGCAACCTGGTGGCCGGCGTGGCCCACGAGCTCAACACCCCGCTGGGCAATGCCCGCGTGGTCGCCACTGCCCTGGGCGAGCACCTGCGCGAGTTCGCCGCCGCCGTTGCATCGGGCGCCCTGCGCCGCTCTCAAGTAGAGGGATTTCTGGGCCGGAGCCGCGAGGCGGTGGATTTGCTGGAACGTAATACCGCCCGCGCCGCTGACCTGATCAGCCAGTTCAAGGAGGTGGCGGTGGATCAGACCAGCGTGCGCCGCCGCCGCTTCGACCTGCGCCAAACCGTCGAGGAGCTGCTCGCCGCCCTGCGACCCCAGTTCAAGCACACCGCCCATCGGGTTGATCTGGACATCCCGCCCGCCATCGAGCTGGACAGCTACCCCGGCCCGCTGGAGCAGGTCATCACCAATCTGGTCACCAATTCCCTGACGCACGGTTTCGCCGGGATCGAGGCCGGAACGATCCGTATCCGCGCCGCGCTGCTCGACCCCGACCGGGTGCAAATCGACTACGCTGACGATGGAGTCGGCATCCCGGAAGGAACCCTCAATCGCATCTTCGAACCGTTCTTCACGACCAGGCTCGGCAGTGGTGGCAGTGGCTTGGGACTATACATTGTCTATAATCTGGTCACCGGGGTTTTGGGGGGAACCATTCGAAGCCATAGCTCGGTGGGTCAAGGAGTCCACTTCACACTCGTCCTCAAAGCAACCGCGCCATCTCAGGAGAACAAATTGATTTAACTGAATATTGATTTGCCGATCTGCCGTGCCTGCATTTTCCAACCATTCGATAAATATTCATAAGAACACGTAGCGCGATTCCCCTGCTTCTCTACCAAACCGGGCGGCGGTAGTCGTGGATGAGGACTATACTTGTCTGTAATCTAGTCATGGGGTTTTGGGCGAACCTGTTCAGGTTTAGGGTGACCCCGGCCAGGGTACGATTTTTGTCTTCGTTCTGTCTTGAATTGCTCCACCGACCAAGCACCGTTTTCTCCAGCAAAGTTCGCCCAGCTTTTAGAGGACACCCATAGAAGTCTTAATCCAAGGTAACGCGCTTCATCGGGCAAGGGTATCTCCGGCCAATGGCAACGGTATCTCAAACAAACAGCAGTGGAAATCGTCCGGAGACCACAGAGTTGTAACGACATGCACTTGAGCGGGAGATCGCCATGACTGACGGGATAATGGCGTTACGCAAGTTCGTTGCACCGGAATTCGTCTTTGGCGTCGGTAGCCGCAAGCTCGCGGCTCGTTACGCAAAACTCTACGGCGCGCGCCGGGTACTGCTAGTCACCGATCCCGGTCTGGTCGCGGCCGGTTGGGTCGAGGAGGTGGAAGCCGTTCTCGACCGGGAAGGCGTTCAATACGTCCGCTTCGCCGAGGTTTCCTCCAATCCGCGCGACCACGAGGTGATGCGGGGCGCCGCGTTCTTCCGCGAAAACGGCTGCGACGCCATCGTTTGCGTCGGCGGTGGCAGTCCCATGGATTGCGGCAAGGGGATCGGCATAGTCAGCGCCAGCGGCCAGCATATCCTCGACTTCGAAGGGATAGACCAAGTCGTCAAACCAGCGCCGCCCCTCATCTGCATTCCCACCACGGCCGGAACCGCCGCCGACGTTTCGCAGTTCGCGATCATCACCGATACCGAGGAACGAGTGAAGATCGCCATCATCAGCAAAGCCGTCGTGCCGGACATCGCGCTGATCGATCCGGAAACGCTGGTCACGAAGGAGGCCTACCTGACGGCATGCACCGGCATGGATGCACTGGTTCACGCCATCGAAGCCTTCGTGTCGGCCGCCCATTCGCCGGTCACCGACCTGCATGCGCTGGAGGCCATTCGCCTTCTTTGCGAGAACCTCCACGCTTCCATCGCCCAACCCCACGATGTCGAACTGCGCGGACAAGTGATGCTGGCCAGCCTTCACGCCGGTCTCGCTTTCTCCAACGCTAGCCTGGGCGCGGTGCACGCCATGGCGCACAGCCTCGGCGGCTACAAGGATCTGCCGCACGGAGAGTGCAACGCCTTGCTGCTCGACCATGTGATGGCATTCAATTTCGATGCCGAGCCCGAGCGTTTCACCAAGATTGGGGAAGTCATGGGCGTCGATTTGCGCGGCATGACCTTGGAAAGGCGACGCCAGAAAATTCTGGATACCATCGCCGAATTCCGTCGCGCGGCAGGCGTGGTCGGTACCCTCGGCGACCGTCGGGTTGGAGCCGACGACGTACTGGAGTTGGCGAACAAGGCGGTGACCGACCCATGCATGGTGACCAATCCGCGTCGAGCCAAGGCGGCGGATATTCGGGCCGTGTATGAAGAAGCACTCTGAACCCTCCGAAGACTGGGATGCGTTGCGCGAGAAGATCATTGGTCTTGGCGAACGTTCGGTTCGTAAAAGCTATTATCCGGAGCTACTGCATCGATACGCCGAACTGAACCGATTTCGCCAGCTGCTCGATCAGAGCAGCGAACTGATCCTCGTTTTCGATGTGACCAACTTGCGGGTGGTGGATGCCAACGATACAGCGTGTGAGATTCTGGGGCGCGACCGAAAAAACTTGCTGGAAACCGACCTTTCGGAACTTCATTCCGTATTTGGCGAAACAGTGTTGGAAGCCATCGCCGAGCCGGGGCATTCGATTCCAGTTCGTGTCGAGGTTGCGCGCCCCGACGATACGGTGCGAACCCTGGATGGCTGGGCCAAAGTGGTCACGACGGACGATCAGCCAACGGGAATGCTCGTCGCTCGGGATATCTCCGAGCGCGTACGGGCGGAAGAAGCGTTGCAGCAAAGCGAGATCAAGTACCGCCACCTTTACGAATCCATGCGGGATGCGTTCGCTAGCTTCAGCATGGCCGACCATCTTCAGGAGTTCAACCACGCCTTTCAAGCGATGGTTGGCTACTCGGCAGATGAGCTGCGCCAATTGAATTATCGAGATCTGACCCCCGAAAAATGGCATGCCTTTGAAGCGAACATTATCGAAAAACAGGTTTTGGGTCTGGGTTATTCGGACGTCTACGAGAAAGAATATCGCCGCAAGGACGGGACCGTTTTTCCCGTCGAACTGCGTACATTTTTACTGCGCGACGCGGCTAACCGGCCGACCGGCATGTGGACCATCGTGCGCGATATCACCGAACGCAAGGAGGCGGAAAAAGAACTGCGGCTCGCGCAACTTTCCATCATGCGGTCCGCGGACGCTGTGTTTTGGATCATGCCAAGTGGACGTTTTATCAACGTCAACGATCAGGCTTGTCATTCCCTTGGTTACACGCGCGCCGAGCTGTTAACGATGGCGGTTTGGGATATCGATCCCGATTTCCCTGTGGAAAAGTGGCTGCTGCACTGGGAACGCACCCAGCAGTTGAAGAAGCGCCGTTTCGAAACCCGATATCGGCGAAAAGATGGCACGACTTTCCCCGTGGAAGTCACCGCCAACAATATCGAATATGAAGGTCAGGAATACGATTTCGCTTTCGTCCGCGACATCACTGACCGTAAACAGGTGGAGGCAGCATTGCGGGAGAGTGAGCGGTTGTTCCGCGCGGTGTTCGAGCAGGCGCCCCATTTCATCGGCATTCTCGACCTGGAAGGAAACGTCCTGAAGGTGAACGTGACGGCCACGGACTTCGCGCGGATCCGACCCGAAGACGTTTACGGCAAGCCGTTTTGGGAGACACCTTGGTGGCAGCATTCCCAGGAGGAGCAAGAGCGATTGCGGAACGCGATCCGGCGAGTGGCCCAGGGCGAGCTGATCCATTTTGAAACCACTCATCCGGCCCAGGGCGGGGAATTGCACGCTGTGGATTTCACGCTCAAGCCCGTGAGGGACGAAACGGGCCAGGTCGTGGTGCTGGTGCCGGAGGGGCGGGACATCACCGAGCGCAAGCGGGCAGAAGCGCAACTGCGGGAAAACAGCAAGTTTTTGAACACGCTGCTTGACGCTATCCCCGTACCGGTTTTCTATAAGGACGCCGTGGGTCGCTATATCGGCTTCAACGAAGCCTTTACGGAGTTTTATGGCAAAAAGCGCCAGGAACTGGTCGGTAAGAGCGTGTTCGACCTTGCTCCCAAAGAGCTGGCCGAAATCTATCACGCGAAAGATCTCGAGGTCTTCCAACATCCGATTCCACAGGTTTATGAATCGCGCGTGATCGACGCTCGTGGTGTCGCTCACGACGTGATTTTCCACAAGGCCGCGTTCGTCGATTCCAACCACCACGTTCGCGGATTAATCGGCGTCATTCTCGACATCACCGACCGCAAGCAAGTGGAAGAGGAGTTGCAACGGCACCGGGAACACCTGGAGGAATTGGTGGCCGAACGTACCGCCGAGTTGCGCCAGGCTATGGCCCAACTGATTCAGACGGAAAAGCTCGCCGCCCTGGGCAGCCTGGTGGCCGGCGTCGCCCACGAACTCAACACTCCCTTGGGCAACGCCCGCGTGGTCGCCGGCAGCCTGGGCGAGCACCTGCGCGAGTTCGCCGCCGCCGTCGAGTCCGGCACCCTGCGCCGCTCTCACCTGGACGCCTTCCTCGGCCGAAGCCAGGAAGCGGTCGATCTGCTGGAACGCAACACCGCCCGCGCCGCCGACCTGATCGGCCACTTCAAGCAGGTGGCGGTGGACCAGACCAGCACCCGCCGCCGCCGCTTCGATCTGCGCCAGACCGTCGAGGAATTGCTGCTCACCCTGCAGCCCCAGTTCAAGCACACCGCCCACCGGGTCGAGCTGGACATCGCCCCCGGTCTGGAGCTGGACAGCTACCCCGGTCCGCTGGAGCAGGTCATCGCCAACCTGATCGACAATTCGCTCACCCACGGCTTCGCCGGGGTGGAGACCGGCCGCATCCAGCTTCAGGCCCAAGTGGTCGATCCGGCTCGGATAGCCCTGCGCTACACCGATGATGGAACCGGTATCCCAACCGCTATCCTCAACCGCATTTTCGAGCCGTTCTTCACCACCCGGCTGGGACAAGGCGGCAGCGGGCTGGGGCTGTACATCGTCTACAACCTGGTCACGGGCGTCCTGGGGGGTCAGATTCAGGTGAAAAACGCTCCTGGTCGCGGCAGCGCTTTCGAACTCACCCTGCCGGTGATCGCGCCAAGCTCCCGGCCCCAAGCAACCAGCGAGATCGCCCCATGACTTCCCCAGCAGACCCGTTCCCCGCCGACCCGATCACGAATACCATCTTCTGGATTGATCCGGACGGTCGGATTCTCGACGCCAGCGATGGGGTGTGCCGCGCGCTCGGCTACGTTCGGGACGAAGCCATGTATCAGGCCGAGCAAAGCGGCCGTAACACCTATCACCTTTACACCGAGACTGGTCCACCGATCACGGCCTCGCCAGACGCGGAGCATTCACCCGCCATGGGATAACTCCGAAACATGGGTGTGATCCTTATACGTGACTTATGTCAGCATATTTGGCAAAGACCCTGTGCGAATCGACCCTGCCGATAACCAAGGCGCATATCCTGAAAACCATACAGGATCATCCCTTCGACTTCATCCTTAATCACTAAAACCAAGCGGTGCCAACAGTAGCCTAAATTCGTATATTGTCTATAATCCGGTCACCGGAGTGCTCGGTGAGACCATTCAGGTTCACGGTGTCCCCAAACGGCGACCCCATCCCCTGACCCCGCCCCAGCGCCCCGACCGGCCCGCTTTGGAACCGCTCGCATGATCAACGAATTGCTCGATTGGAACGATGCCGCCGAGCCGGTCGAAGCGCATCAATCGGGTGACGCCCCACCGTGGAAGCTACTCGTTGTCGACGACGACCCCGAGGTGCACGGCGCCACCCGCTTCGTCCTCCACGATCTGCGCATCTTCGACCGCCCCTTGCGCCTGCTGCACGCCCACAGCGCCCAGGAAGCCCGCGAGCGGCTGCGCCAGCACCCCGACATCGCCGTGGCCCTGGTGGACGTGGTCATGGAAACCGACCAGGCCGGCCTCGACCTGGTCGAGTACATCCGCGACCAATTGGGCCTGATGGAATGCCGCATCATCCTGCGCACCGGCCAACCCGGTTACGCCCCGGAACTGACCGTCATCCACCAGTACGACATCAACGACTACCGCACCAAGGCCGAACTGACCCACACCCGGCTGATCACCACGGTCAGCGCCGCCCTGCGCGCCTACGAGCAGTTGCGCGCCCTGGCCGAGAACCGGCGCGGTCTGGAATTGATCATTCAGGCCACCGCGCAGTTGATGGAGCAACGCGCCATCGCCAGTTTGGCCGAGGGCATCCTCACCCAACTGGCCGCCTTGCTCAAGCTGCCCCTGGACGGCGTCGTCTGCGTCCAAGACAATTCATCGTTCGGCGGGGCCGTCAAGCAGCGTCATGTGGTCGGGGCCGCCGGTCGTTACGCGCCCTATGTCGCCCAACCGCTGGACGCATTGCCGGATCGACGGATCGTGGACGCCATCCTGGACAGCGTGACGCGGCGCCAGCACGTCTTTGGCGCTGACCATATCGTGCTATGCCTAAACGTCACCCCCTGCCAGGAAACGGCCATTTTTCTCGATGCCGGCCAGGCGCTCGCCGCGCTGGACCATCCCCTGCTCAAAGTGTTCGTCACTCATATCACCACCTGTCTTCGCAACGTCAACCTGATCGAAAGCCTGCTGCGCGCCCAACGGGAAATCGAGAGACAGCGCGCGTTCCTCAGGACGGTCATCGACGCCGACCCCCATTTCATCCATGTCAAAAACCGGCGCGGCCAGATCCTGCTGGCCAACCAGGGGCTGGCCGGCAACTTCGGTCTTACCCCCGAGCAAATGGTGGGACGCACGCTCTCCGACTTGACCGTCGATCCCGCATGGGCGCGGGCGCTGCTGGACGACGACATGGCCATTCTCACCCAGGCGCGGGATCGCATCGAACGGGAGGTCAAATTCGTCGATTCCACCGGCCAGACGCGCTGGACCTACACCGTCAAGGCGCCCCTCAGGAACGAGACAGGCGAAGTCGAACAGGTCATCGGGGTCAATATCGACATCACCGAGCGCAAACGCGCCGAGGAGGCGCTGTTCGAGGAAAAGGAACGGGCCCAGATCACCTTGCATTCCATCGGCGACGCGGTGATCACCACCGATGCGCGTGGCGTCGTGGACTACCTCAACCCGGTGGCGGAAACGCTCACCGGATGGACCACGGTCGACGCTCGGGGCAGGTCCCTACGCGACGTGTTTCGAATCGTCAACGAGCAAACCCGCCAGCCAACCCCGGACCCGGTGACGCACTGTCTTCGGGAAGGAAAAATCGTCGGCTTGGTCGATCACTCCGTGTTGATTCGCCGCGACGGATCGGAATACGACATCGACGATTCGGCGGCGCCGATTCGCGGGCGGGACGGCCAGGTGTTGGGAGCCGTGCTGGTGTTTCACGACGTCACCGAAACCCGCCGCCTGACTCGGCAGTTGGCCCACGATGCCACCCACGACGCCCTGACTGGCTTGATCAACCGACCCGAATTCGAACGGCGGTTGGAGCGGGCGCTGGCCAGCGCCCGGCAGTATGGCGCCCGCCATGCGTTGTGCTATCTGGACCTGGATCAGTTCAAGGTCGTCAACGACACCGCCGGGCACGCCGCGGGCGATGAACTGCTCAAGCAAATCAACGCCATCCTATCGGGTATGTTCCGCGAGCGCGATACCCTGGCGCGCATCGGCGGCGACGAGTTCGGTTTGCTGCTGGACAACTGCCCGCTGGACCGGGCGCAGGTCATCGCCCAGACCGTGGTCCGCAACATCCGCGACTACCGGTTTCACTGGGAGGGCCGTAGCTACCAGATCGGAGTCAGCATCGGGTTGACGCCCATCACGGCGGAGACGCGCGACACCGTCCAACTGCTCACCCAGGCCGATGTGGCCTGCTATGTCGCCAAGGAGTTGGGCCGCAATCGCGTCCATCTTTATCAGCAGGAGGACAGCGAAACGGTGCTGCGCCACAGCGAGATCCTGGGCGCGGCGGGTTTGCGGGACGCCTTGGAGCAGAACCGGTTTCGGCTCTATTATCAACCGATCGTTCCTCTCAACGTCCCCGACCCGCGTCCGATCCACTACGAAGCTTTGCTCCGCGTCGCCTACCGGAGCGATCCGGACGAAGCTAGCGAGTTGGTCTTACCAGCGGCCTTCATTCCAGCGGCCGAACGCTACGGGTTGATGGGCGCCATCGACCGTTGGGTCATCCAGACGGCGTTTCGCGACTATGCCCGCGGCATCGGCCAAACTGGCGCCCGGATCGCCATCAACCTGTCCGGCAACTCCCTCAGCGACGAGTCCCTGCTCGGCTTCATCGAAGCGCAGTTCGCCGAATACGCTCTTTCGCCGGAACGGGTCTGTTTCGAAATCACCGAAACCGCCGCCATTCAGAACCTGCGGCGCGCGGTCGAATTGGTGACGGCGCTCAAACAGCGCGGCAGTCAATTGGCTCTGGATGATTTCGGCAGCGGTCTGTCCTCGTTTCACTATCTCAAAACCCTGCCGGTCGACTATCTCAAGATCGACGGCAGTTTCGTCAAGGACATGATTGCGAACGCCAGCGACGCCGCCCTGGTGGCGGCGATCAACCAGATGAGCCATACCCTGGGAATCCAAACCATCGCCGAGTACGCCCACAATCGGGCGACTGTCGAACGCCTGCGCGAACTGGGGGTGGATCATGCCCAAGGCTACTTTTTCGGTCAGCCCACGCCATGGGGTGAGATAGCTTGCGAATAAGGCGATTTCCAACCGCGAAGCCAGCCGGCCCGGCGGCTTCCAGACCTCGGCGCGCGCGGCAGGGACGGCTTTTGGCGTTGGGTCATCCGCGACATTGCTGGCCGCGTCCACGCCCGCTCGACGGCGCGCGCGCAGCGGATTTTCTCGCATGACGCCCGCCGCGCCGGAATCCCCGCCGATGCCCGACGCAACCAACGCCGAAATCTTGGTTGTGGACGACACGCCCGCCAATCTCAGGCTGCTTGCCAATCTTCTCACCGCGCACGGTTATCGCGTCCGTCCAGCTTCCAGCGGCGCTCTGGCGCTGCGCTCGGTGGCAGCCAAAACCCCGGACCTGATTTTGTTGGACGTGTGGATGCCGGACCTGGACGGCTACGCGGTCTGCCAGCGGCTGAAGGCCGACCCGCGCACTCACTCCATCCCGGTGATCTTCATCAGCGCCCTGCACGAGGCCCCCGACAAGGTCCAGGGATTCGCCGTCGGCGGCGTCGATTACATCACCAAACCTTTCGAGCCGGTGGAAGTGCTAGCCCGGGTCCGCACCCATCTGGAACTGTGGCGCTTGCAACAGCGCCTGGAACGGCGCGTGGAGGCCCGCACCGCGGAATTGGCCAAGGCCCATCGCGCCCTGCGCCAGAACGAGGAGCGCCTGCGGCAAGTCATCGAAGCCACCCGCGACGCCGTGTGGGACTGGCATTTGCCGACCGGCGAATTTTTCCTCAGCGACCGCTGGTACACGATGCTGGACTACGCGCCCGGCGAGTTTGTGGTCGACTACGCGGGTTGGCGCGATCAGGTCCATCCCGACGACCTGGCGGCGCTGGAAGCGGCCCTGCGCGCGCACCGGGAGGGTCGCCTACCCGAATTCAGCGTCGAATACCGAATGCGCGCCAAGACCGGCGCTTGGCAGTGGATCAGCAGCCGTGGGAAAGTGATCGAGCGAGACGCGGCCGGCAAGCCGCTGCGGATGGTCGGCGTCAACGCCGACATCACCGCGCGCAAGCGGGCGGAAGCGGAGCTGGAACGGCACCGAGACCACTTGGAGGAACTGGTGGCCGAACGCACCGCCGAGTTGCGCCAGGCCATGGCCCAACTGATTCAGACCGAGAAGCTCGCCGCCCTGGGTCACCTGGTGGCGGGCGTGGCCCACGAACTCAACACCCCCCTGGGTAACGTCCGCACCGTCGCCGGCGCGCTGGGTGAGCACCTGCGCGACTTCGCCGCCGCCGTCGACGCCGGCGCCCCGCGCCGCTCCCAGGTCGCCGAGTTCCTCGATCGAAGCCGCGAGGCGGTCGCTCTGCTGGAGCGCAACGCCGCTCGCGCCGCCGACCTGATCGGCCACTTCAAGCAGGTGGCGGTGGACCAGACCAGCGCTCGCCGCCGTCGCTTCGACCTGCGCCAGACCGTCGAGGAGCTGCTGGCCACCCTGCGCCCCCAGTTCAAGCACACCGCCCATCGCGTCGAGCTGGACATCGCTCCCGGCCTGGAGCTGGACAGCTACCCCGGCGCGTTGGAGCAGGTGCTCGTCAACCTGATCGGCAACGCGCTCGTCCACGGCTTCGCCGACCGGGACGCGGGCCGGATCCATCTCCACGCGGTGATTCTCGACAGTGACCACGTGCGAATTAGCCATGCCGATGATGGGCTTGGCATTCCAGAAACGATACAGAATCGCATCTTTGACCCGTTTTTCACCACCAACTTGAGCGGTGGTGGCAGTGGTCTGGGTTTGTATATTGTCTATAATCTAGTCGTTGGGGTGCTCGGTGGGACGATTCGGGTCCACAGCGCCCTGGGGACCGGGACTACTTTTACCTTGATTTTGCCCCGCAGCGCCCCCGACCGGCCCACCTTGGAATTACCCTTATGATCGACGAACTGCTCGACTGGAACGACGCCGAGCCACCCCAGGCGTCCCAGTCGGTCAACGCCTCGCCATGGAAGCTGCTCGTTGTCGACGACGACCCCGAGGTGCACAGCGTCACCCGCTTCGTCCTCCACGATCTGCGCATCTTCGACCGCCCCTTGCGCCTGCTGCACGCCCACAGCGCCCAGGAAGCCCGCGAGCGGCTGCGCCAGCACCCCGACATCGCCGTGGCCCTGGTGGACGTGGTCATGGAAACCGACCAGGCCGGCCTCGACCTGGTCGAGTACATCCGCGACCAATTGGGCCTGATGGAATGCCGCATCATCCTGCGCACCGGCCAACCCGGTTACGCCCCGGAACTGACCGTCATCCACCAGTACGACATCAACGACTACCGCACCAAGGCCGAACTGACCCACACCCGGCTGATCACCACGGTCAGCGCCGCCCTGCGCGCCTACGAGCAGTTGCGCGCCCTGGCCGAGAACCGGCGCGGTCTGGAATTGATCATTCAGGCCACCGCGCAGTTGATGGAGCAACGCGCCATCGCCAGTTTGGCCGAGGGCATCCTCACCCAACTGGCCGCCTTGCTCAAGCTGCCCCTGGACGGCGTCGTCTGTACCCAGCGAGGTTCGCCGTTCGGCGTCGACACCGAGCGTTGCTACGTGGTCGGGGCCGCTGGCCATTACGCGCCCTACATCGCTCAGCCGCTGGAGCGATTGCCCAACCGCCGGATCGTGGACGCCATTTTAGAGAGCGTCACAAAGAGTCAACATATTTTCAAGAGCGATTACACGGTCTTGTATCTGAAAGCCGCTCCGCGTCAGGAAGCGGCCATCTTTCTCGATTCCGGTCAGGCGCTCACCGCGCTGGATCGGCCGCTGGTCGAAGTGTTCGCCGCCAACATCACCGCCTGCTTTCGCAACGTCAACCTGGTCGAGCACCTCAACTATATCGCCTATCACGACCCGTTGACCCAGCTCCCCAACCGCCTGCGCTTCGTCGCCGATCTTGACACGGCCGTCCAGGCGCGAACCGACGCCGCGGTGGCGCTGTTGGACATCCACCATTTCGCCGATCTTAACGACGGCCTGGGCGAGGACACCGGCAACCTGCTGCTGGTGGCGGTCGCCGAACGGCTTCGGGCCCGGCTGGAGCCAACTTGCCGCCTGGCCCGCATCGGCGCCGATCTTTTTGGCGTGCTGGGGCCGGAGGCCCAGGTCAATCCCTTCGGTCTGATGGCGCTGTTCCACACGCCCTTCAAGGTCGGCGAATACCAGTTGCCCGTCACCATCGCCCTGGGCCTGTGCCGCAACCTGGACGACGCCAAATCCGGTCTCGATCTGCTCAAACGGGTCAACGTCGCGCTCAACCACGCCAAGCGCAATCTTTCGACTCATCACGAATACTATCTGGCGACCATGGAAGAAAATACCCGCCAACGGGTGGAGATCATCCGACGCCTGCGGCTGGATTTCCAGGCGGAGAAATTGCAAGTCTGGTACCAGCCACAAATCGCCCTGGCGACCGGCGGCATCGTCGGAATCGAAGCGCTTTTGCGCTGGCCGGGCGAGGAGGGGTTCGTCCAACCGCCCGATGTCTTCATCCCGCTCGCCGAATATTCGGGCTTGATCATCCAAATCGGCGCCTGGGTGCTGGAACAGGCATGTATCCAGCATGCGCGGCTCGCGGCGGCGGGATTCGAATCGCTGAAGATAGCGGTCAACGTTAGCATGCCGCAATTTCGCAAGGCTGATTTTGTCGAGGAGGTGGCCTTTATCCTTGCGGATCACCAGATGCCACCATCCCTGCTGGGATTGGAAATTACCGAGAGCATCGCCATGGATGAGCCGAAAGCAGTGGTGCAACGTCTGAAAGCACTCAAGCGGCTGGGCATTCTAATCGCCATCGACGACTTCGGCACCGGCTATTCCTCGTTGGGGCACCTGCAATCCCTGCCCATCGACTGCCTCAAAATCGATCGGCGCTTCATCAGCGAGATCGATCAGAACCAGGGTGGCCTGTTCGCCGAAGCCATCGTCGGACTGAGCCAAAAACTGCAAGTGAACTCGATCGCCGAGGGGGTGGAAACCGAGGCGCAAGCGGAATTCCTGCGCGGCCTGGGATGCACGATGGCCCAAGGCTATCTGTACGCCCGACCCATGCCTTCCGACCAACTCCTGGCATGGTTGCGCGCGCGCGCCGCGCTGCAATCACGGGAATCCACCGCATGATCAACACCGCCATCGCCTTCGATCCCACCCTGGTCCGCAAGTACGACAAGGCCGGTCCCCGCTATACCTCATACCCGACCGCCGTGCAGTTCCATGATGGCTTCGGCGAGGCCAAGTACCGCGAACAGGCTCTCGCCAGCAACGCCAGTGGCCGGCCGCTGTCGCTGTACGTCCACATCCCGTTCTGCGACACGGTCTGCTTCTATTGCGCTTGCAACAAGATCGTCACGAAGAATCGCCGCCACGCCGCGCCCTATCTTGACCACCTTCACCGGGAAATCGTGCTGCAAGGCGCATTGTTCGACCGGGCGCGACCGGTCACCCAGTTGCACTGGGGCGGCGGCACCCCCACCTTCATCAGTGCCGAGGAAATGCGCGAGTTGATGCGGGTCACCGGCGAGTATTTCCGGCTGCTCGACGACGACAGCGGCGAATATTCCATCGAAGTGGACCCGCGCGAGACCGACGACGGCACGATCGCCCTGTTGCGCCAACTGGGGTTCAACCGGCTGAGTTTGGGCGTGCAGGATTTCGATCCCGACGTGCAAAAAGCGGTCAATCGCATCCAATCCCGCGAAATTACGCTGAAGGTGATGGAAATCGCTCGGCGCGAGGGCTTCAAATCCATCAGCGTGGATTTGATTTATGGTCTGCCGCACCAGAGCGTGGCCAGCTTCGCGCGCACCGTCGACGACATCATCGCCCAGAGTCCCGACCGGATTTCGGTGTTCAATTACGCGCACCTGCCGGACCTGTTCAAGACCCAGCGCCAGATCGACGCCAGTGCCTTGCCGCCGCCGGCGGTGAAGCTGGAGATTCTCGAAACCGTGATTGAGCGACTGACCCGGGCGGGCTACGTTTACATCGGCATGGATCACTTCGCCAAGCCCGACGACGAACTGGCGCTGGCGCAGCAGGCCGGCACCCTGTACCGCAACTTCCAGGGCTACAGCACCCACGCGGACTGCGACCTGATTGGACTGGGCGCGACATCCATCGGCATGGTCGGCGACAGCTACAGCCAAAACCTGAAAACGCTGGAGGACTATTACGCGCGGATCGACGAAGGACGGCTGGCAGTGTTCCGGGGCGTGCGATTGGACGCCGACGACCGGCTGCGGCGGGCGGTGATCACGATGCTGATTTGCAACTTCATCCTGGATTTTGCCGCCGTCGAACGCCAGTACGGCGTCCGTTTCCGGGATTATTTTGCGACGGAACTGGCGGAGTTGGCCGGCATGGAAGCCGACGGGTTACTGGCGCTGTCCGAAACTGGCATTCGCGTGCTGCCGCCCGGTCGATTGTTGATTCGCAATATCTGCATGGCGTTCGACCGCTATCTGCGGGAGCAGAAACAACAACGGTTCTCAAAGGTCATTTGACATGGAGAAGATAAACATTTTTGTGTATTCTTGATCCATGAAC
>JAVMKH010000207.1:0-54558 GCA_031732935.1 Candidatus Contendibacter sp. | reverse complement strand
CCGCTGGTCACGAACGGCGACTGCGGATCGTTGGGCACGGCATTCTTGTTGACGGTGATACAGGCCCGGCCCAGCGCGGCGTCGGCGGCCTTGCCGGTCAGTCCCCTGGCGATCAGGCTGACCAGGAACAGATGATTGTCGGTGCCACCGGACACCACGTCGTACCCGCGTTCGAGAAACACCCCGGCCATGGCGCGGGCATTGGCGACCACCTGCCTCTGGTATTCGGTGAATTCGGGTTGCAGGGCTTCCAGCAACGCAACGGCCTTGGCGGCGATGACGTGCATCAGCGGGCCGCCCTGGGTGCCGGGAAAGACCAGCGAGTTCAGTTTCTTTTCGACCTCGGAATTGGCGCGGGCCAGGATCAGGCCGCCGCGCGGACCGCGCAGGGTCTTGTGGGTGGTGGTGGTGACCACGTCGGCGACCGGGAGCGGATTGGGATACAGGCCGGCCGCGACCAGCCCGGCGACGTGCGCCATGTCCACCACGAACCAGGCGCCGACCTGGTCGGCGATGGCGCGAAACCGTGGCCAGTCCACCACCCGCGAGTAGGCCGAAAACCCGGCGATGATCATCTTCGGCCGGCATTCCAGCGCCAACCGCTCCACCTGTTCGTAGTCGATTTCACCCGTGGCCTCGTTCAAACCGTACTGCACCGCCTGGTATAACCGGCCGGAGAAATTGACCTTGGCGCCGTGGGTGAGGTGGCCGCCGTGAGCCAGGCTCATGCCCAGGACGGTTTCGCCCGGCTCCAGCAGCGCCATGTAGACGGCGGCGTTGGCCTGCGAGCCGGAATGCGGCTGCACGTTGGCGTAATCGGCCTGGAACAATTGCTTGGCGCGATCGATAGCCAGTTGCTCGGCGATGTCCACGAACTCGCAGCCGCCGTAATACCGCTTGCCCGGATAGCCCTCGGCGTACTTGTTGGTCAACACCGAGCCCTGGGCTTCAAGCACGCGCGGACTGGCGTAGTTTTCCGAGGCGATCAGCTCGATATGAGCTTCCTGGCGCTGTTGCTCGCCCCGCAAGGCAGCCCACAATTCGCTGTCAAATCCGGCGATCCGCATCTCTCGACTGAACATTCGCGACCTCTGCAAAGGCAGGCGCCCGCCGCCATCGGAGGGAAAGAGCGGGCGAACCGATGAAAAACGCTGAATGTTACCTTACTTCGATTGCGAGAGGCAGGGTTTTGATGGCAAGCGGCACCCCCGGAGGATCAGCGCGGGAATGCTCCAGGGGCATTGCAAGTGCTTCGGCCAAAGGGTTTCTTCCTGGTCCGGGAACCGCGCCGTCGTGTTCCGATGGAGTGGGGCAAGCCAGCCGGAATTCCGGCTGTCACGGTTCCTTCATCAAAGCATCATCAATTTGTTGCCGCCGCCTCCGAACATGCGGGACATGGACCTCGACCGCCCGCTCCAATCCCGCCAGCGCCGGCTGCGCATCGGCATCGTCACCGAAACCTATCCGCCGGAGATCAACGGCGTTGCCCTCACCATCGCCCGCTGGATCGAGGGTTTGCGGCAACGCGATCACATCGTGCAGCTCGTCCGCGTGCGGCAGGGGGCGAATGATCATCCCCAAGCGACTGGGACGTTGGACATTCTCCCGTTACCCGGCTTCCGCATCCCCGGTTATCCCCAGCTACAAGGCGGTTGGCCAGCGGTTCGACCCCTGTTGACCCAGTGGCGGCGAGACCGTCCCGACCTGGTCCACATCGTCACCGAGGGGCCGCTGGGTCATTCCGCCCTGCGCGCGGCGCGGCGGCTTGGCATTCCCATCTCGACCAGCTTCCACACCCATTTCCATGGTTACAGCCGCCATTACCACCTCGGCTGGCTGGCGACGCCAATCATGGCCTATTTGCGCCATTTTCATAATCAGGGCGCGCAAACCCTGGTTCCCACGGTGGAACTGGCGGAGCAGCTTCAGTCTCTCGGTTTTCTCCGCACCCAGGTCCTGGCGCGGGGGGTGGATACGCGGCTGTTTTCGCCCCAGCGCCGCGATCTGGCGCTGCGGGAAGCGTGGGGCGCGACCCCGGACGCACCGGTGACGCTGTACGTCGGTCGGCTGGCGGCGGAAAAGAATCTTGACCTGGCGATCACCGCCTTTCGGGCCATCCGTCGGACCCAGCCCGCCGCCCGGTTGGTGCTGGTCGGCGACGGCCCACTGGCCGCTCGTCTGCGCGCCCGCCATCCCGAATTCGTGTATTGCGGGATGAAGCGGGGCGAGGAATTGGCGGCGCACTACGCTTCGGCCGACCTGTTCCTGTTTCCCAGCCTGACCGAGACCTTCGGCAACGTGGTCCTGGAAGCGCTGGCCAGCGGCCTGGCGGTGGCGGCGTTCGACTACGCCGCGGCGCGCGCCCAAGTGGAGCCGGGGCGCAACGGTCTGCTGGCGCCGTTCGGCGACGTCGGCGCCTTCGTGGCCGCCGCCGCCACGCTGGCGCGAGATCCCGACGCGCTGCGCCGCATGGGCCAAACCGCCCGCCAAGCCATGTTGCGATTGGACAGCGAACGGATTTACGACCGACTGGAAACGCTGTTCCTGAACGCCATCACGGGAGAAGTCCCATGCGCGAATCCCTGCTAAATGACATGATCGAGCAATCCCAACCCGCGTCGGCGCGCTGGTCGCGCCTGACCGACCGGGAACTGGCCTGGTGCCTGCGGTTTCAACAGGCCGTTCGTCACCGCTGGGTGGTGCGACTGTTCGCGGTGGTCAGCCGACTGGGCGATGGCGGGTTCTGGTACGTGCTGATGGCCGCGCTGCTACTGATCCAGGGCGCGGCGGCGGTTCCCGTGGTCGGTCGGATGTTGCTGGCGGGCGCGGTCTGCTTGGCCCTGTACAAGTGGCTGAAGGCTAGGACCACCCGTCCCCGACCCTGTGCCCGGAACGACCGCATCCAGCCGCGCGTGGCGCCGTTGGACGAATACAGTTTCCCGTCCGGTCACACTCTGCACGCCGTGTCGTTCACCCTGATCGCGGTGCATCACTATCCATCGTTGGCTTGGCTGTTGCTGCCGTTCGCGGTGCTGGTGGCCTTGTCGCGGGTCATTCTCGGCCTTCATTACCCCAGCGACGTGCTGGCGGGCGCCCTGCTGGGGACTGGCTTGGCGCTGCTGGCGTTGCAAGCGCCGTTCATCCAGGTTTAACCGGCCGGTCAAGGCGCTGCAATACAGGGTTTCTACTCTGGGCGACATCGTTCGCTATCACCACCCGTGGAGGCTGCCTTGAGTACCGAATCGCTCATCTCTTCCAGCATCGCCCGTCCTCGCCAGATCCCCATGACCCCACCGGCCACCGCGCCGCGCGCCCTGGACGTGGCCGTGGCCCGGTCTCGCGAGGAGATTCAGGCGGCGCAGCGCTTGCGCTACGCTATCTTTGCCGAGGAGATGGGGGCGAGGCTGCACAATCGCATTCCCGGCCTTGACCATGATCGTTTCGACGCCTACTGCCAACATCTGATCGTGCGCGACGGTCTGGGACAGGTCATCGGTTGCACCCGCATTCTCACCGACGAAGCGGCGCGCCGCGCCGGCGGCTTCTATTCTCAGACCGAGTTTGATCTCGCGTCAGTGCTGGCGCTGGCGGGGCGGTTCATGGAGATCGGCCGCACCTGCGTGCATCCCGATCATCGCAACGGCGCAACCATCGGTGCCCTGTGGTCCGGCCTGGCGGCGTTCATCGCGGAGCAGCGCATGGACTATCTGATCGGTTGCGCCAGTATTCCGCTGGGCGCGGACGACAACGAAGCGCGGGCGCTCTACGCCGAATTGGCGCAGCGTCACTTGGTTCCCGAACCGCTGCGGGTGAAGCCGCACTTGCCCCTGCCGCGCCGCGATGGCGTCGCCCGCAGCCAGTACGCCGTGCCGCCGCTGCTCAAAGCCTACCTGCGGCTGGGTGCGCAAATCGGCGGCGAGCCGTGCCTGGATCCGGATTTCAAGGTCGCGGATGTGTTCATCCTGCTGTCCACCCGGCGAATCGAGCGCCGCTACGCTCGGCATTTTCTGGATCGGGATCAATGAGCGACCCTTGGCGAACCCGACTGGCCCGCGCCGTTCGACGCGGCGCGCGGTTGCCGCTGTTGACGCTGCATATCCTGCTCGGAATCTTGATCGCCGCCGCCCTGGGGCCGGGCCAGAGACGGCGCTATGTCTCCACCCGCCCGCTGGCGTGGTGGAGCGGGGGGTTGTGCCGAATTCTCGGCGTGCGGTTGCGAACGCGCGGGGCGCCTCACGCCGGCACGGCCCTGTTCGTGGCCAACCATGTCTCCTGGCTGGACATTTTCTGCATCGCCGCCGTCTGCCCCACTCACTTCCTGGCCAAGCGGGAGGTGGCCGGCTGGCCGTTGTTCGGTTGGCTGTGTCGACGAGCGGGCACCGCCTTCATCCGGCGCGGCGGCGACAATGGCGCGGGCGAGGCGACGGAGCAACTAGTCTGGCGCCTGCGGCAGGGCGAGCGGGTGCTGGTGTTTCCGGAAGGGACTTCCACCACCGGCGAGACGGTCCGGCGGTTTTATCCCCGGCTGTTCCAGGCCGCGATCTTGGCCCGTTGCCCAGTGCAGGCCATCGCCCTGCGTTATCCCCGTGCTGGGGGTGTCAACCCCGTCCCCTTTGTCGGCGACGACGAGTTGCTGCCGCACCTATGGCGGCTGTTGGGTGAACCGGGCCTCGTGGCGGATCTACAGTTCGGCGTGGTTCACCGGCCACCCCATTCCTCCCGCGATGCGCTAGCGCAACGGACCCAAGCGGAAATTGGCGACTGGCTTCTGGGACGGAACCCGGTTTCACCGGAGCATCGCGCCGTCGTCGGCTGAACCCCTCACCAATACTGGCTGAAATCGGGACCCCGCTCCGGCAGCTTACGCGGCGAGCCCCGGTCGTCGATGGCGACATAGACGATCACCGCCTCGGTCACCTTGTCCGACAGCAACTGGCCGTCGCGGGCGCGCTGAACGAAGACCTCGACCTTGACCGTGATCGAGGTCGAACCCACCTTCTGAATCCGGGCGAAGCAACTCACCAGATCGCCCACGAACACCGGCTTGTGAAACTCCATCGAGGTCACGGCGACGGTGGTCACCCGCCCGCTGGCGTATTCCACCGCCACCACGCTGCCGGCCACGTCCATCTGCGCCATGATCCAGCCGCCGAAGATGTTGCCGTTGGGATTGGTGTGGGCCGGCATCGCCAGGATGCGGACGGTCGGTTGGCGATCATGTGGAAAGCTATCCTGTTGTTCTATAAATGCCATGGCAACTCCTCCAAGCAGGGTGCGATGGAAAATCGAACGGCGAGCGATGAACCCGACTATTGGACTTTAGCCCTGCCGCCCGTTCAACCAACCCGGAACTGAACTATGATAATGCAATGACCAATTGATGACCCCTAGGCGGGAGGATGCAGGGCGATGGCGCGAAGCAGAACGGTGGCCGTCTATGACGGTAATGAACTGGGCCGGTACGGATTCGATGACCACCCGTTCGGCGAAAATCGCATCCATGCGTTCTGGGACGAGATGCATCGGCGCCAGTTCGATTATCAGGTTCGGGTGTTCCCGCCGGTCATGGCCAGCGAGGATCAGCTCAGGCTGTTCCATACCGCTCGCTACGTGGAAAAGGTCAGGAGCTTCTCCAAGGTGGGCAGCGGCTTGCTTGATTATGGCGATACTCCAGCCTACCAGGGCGTGTTCGAGGACGCTTCGTTCGTGGTCGGCACCGTGGTGGACGCCACCTGTAAGGTGATGAATAACGAGGCCCGACGTGTTTTTGTCCCCATCGCTGGCCTGCACCACAGCATGCCTGACACCGCTTCTGGGTTTTGCGTGTTCAACGACGTTGGCGTGGCCATCCGGGTCTTGCAGCGGGACTACGGCTTGGAGCGGATCGCCTACATCGACATCGACGCCCACCACGGCGACGGCGTGTATTACCCGTTCGAAGCCGACCCCACCGTCATCTTCGCCGACATCCACGAGGATGGCCGCTACAACTTCCCCCAAAGCGGTTTTCCGCACGAGGTGGGCAAGGGACCGGCCAAGGGCCGCAAGCTCAATATCCCGCTGCTGCCGCTCTCGGCCGACGACGACTTCATGATGATGTGGGACAAGGTTGAGGGCTTCCTGCGCCAGTGGGAACCGCAATTCATCTTCATGAACTGCGGCGCCGACGGCCTGAGCGGCGACCCCCTGGCCCACTTGCACTATTCGTTTCGCGCCCACGGACGCGCCGCGCGTGGACTATGCCAGATCGCCGAGGAATTCGCCGAGGGTCGGATCGTCGGCGTGGGTGGTGGTGGCTACGATCCACGTAACATCGGCAAGGCCTGGGTTGCCGTGGTCGATGCCTTCTTGGAAACCCCGATGCGCTGAACCCTACCGGGATTCAGACGCTACTCCCGCGGGTCGCGCCGCGGCGGCTTGGGCCAAAAAGCCGCTCCAGGACAGGCGATGCGCGGCGGCGTAGCGGTCGATACGCGCCACCAGCGGCGTCGGTCGCGGTACATTGAGCCGGGCGCGGCGCGGGCCGACCCGTTCCAAACGCCGCCCGCATAGGCTGGATCGCGCGCCAACACCTCTAGCGGCGTGAGCGGTGGCATGTCGTCCGTCTCGCCCTCGAAATAAACTTCGAGGGCCTCTTGGATCAAGTGATGGGAACCGTCTTTGCCATAAGGGAGAGCGCTCGATGGACCATTCGCATTTTAGGGCTACCGCACCTGGAACTACTCCCCCGCCACCGTCATCCGTTCCAGCAGCAGCGAGCCGCAGCGGATGCCGCCGCGCGCATCCACGTCGTTGCCAACCGCCGCGATGCCTTGAAACATCGCGGCCAGATTGCCGGCGATGGTGATCTCGTGGACGGGAAACTGGATTTCACCGTGCTCCACCCAGAAGCCGGCCGCTCCGCGCGAGTAGTCACCGGTCACTCCATTCACACCGTGGCCGAGCAACTCGGTCACCCACAGCCCGGTATCCAGTTGCCGCAACAACTCCGCGTGACCGAGCGGACCGGGTTCGACGATCAGGTTGTGGGCACCGCCGGCGTTGCCGGTCGTCTCCATCCCCAGCCGGCGAGCCGAGTAGCTGTCCAGCACGTAGCCTTGTAGCACACCGCCGCTGACTACATCGCGGTCGGCGGTCGCCACGCCTTCGTTATCGAAGGGGGCACTGCCCAATGCCTTGCGCAGATGTGGCCGTTCGCGAATGGTCACGAACGCGGGGAAGACCGACGTCCCCAGCCGATCCAGCAGGAACGAAGCCTTGCGATACAGCGCCCCGCCCCGGATGGCGGCGATGCCATGACCGATCAGACCCCGCGCCAGTTCCGGCGCGAACAGTACCGGTACTCGCCGGGTCCCCAGCCGGCGGCTGCCCAGGCGGCGTAGCGCCCGTTCCGCCGCTTTCCGGCCGACCGCGACCGGCGGTTCCAACTCGTCGCGGTCGCGCGCCGCCGAGTACCAGTGATTGCGTTGCATCCCGCGTTCGTCCTGGGCGATCACCGCGCAACTGACGGAATGTCGGGTCGTGGGATAGCCACCGCAAAAGCCGTGCGAGTTGCCGTAGACCATCAGTCCGCCATGGGTAGTGACGCTGCCGCCCTCCGAGTTGCGGATGCGCGGGTCCAGCGCCAGCGCCGCCGCTTCGCACTCGCGGGCTACTTCAATCGCTTCCTCGGCGGTCAATGGCCAGGGATGATAGAGATCGAGATCGGGAATTTCCCGCGCTAGTCGGTCGGGATCGGCCAGGCCGGCGCAGGGATCGGCGGCGGTGTGGCGGGCGATGGCGCAGGCGCTCCGAACGGTATCGCGAATCGCGTCCGGCCGCCAGTCGGCGGTGCTGGCCGCGCCCTGGCTCTGCCCGAAATAGACCGTGACGCCGAGACCCCGCTGCCGATGATGTTCCAAGGTTTCGACTTCCCCCAGTCGCACCGTGACCGACAGCGCGCTGCTGAAACTGACCGCCGCCTCGGCGGTGCTGGCGCCCTGAACACGCGCCTCGGCCAGAATATCCGCGACCAGGGTTTCCAGTTGCTCCCGTGCCGGCAGCGGCGCGGCGGCGTGGGCGATGATCTTGGACATGGTTTGGTTTTCCCAGGTTGTTAATGTCTTCCTCCGTAACCATTGGTCTCAACGGACCATTGCGCCCTCGAACATCGCCTCGATCACCGAAGGAGCGAGCGGCCGGTACAGATGATAGCCTTGGCCATACTGGCAACCGTGTGCGATGAGATAGGCCAGTTGTTCTTCAGTTTCAATACCTTCCGCGATCACCTTGATCCGCATTTCCCGTCCCAGGGCGATTAACGTCTTGATCAAACTGAAATCCTCTCGGCGGTTGGCGATCTTGGCGACGAACGAACGGTCGATTTTGATCGCATCCACTTGGAAGCTATCGAGATAGCTGAGCGAGGAATAACCGGTGCCAAAATCATCCATATGGATTTCAAATCCCAGTATCTCCAGTTGCTTCAGCATCGCGGCGGCAACCTCGGTATCCTGGACCAAGGCGGTTTCGGTAACTTCCACCGCCAGCGCCGCCGCCGGAATACCAGTGGCGGCCAATATCGCCATCGCCCGCTGCACGAAGCTTGCGTGCTGAAACTGCTTGGCCGACAAGTTGACGCTGATTTTTAGCGCCGCGGCACTGGTATAGCGGTGTCGCCAGTCCGCGAACTGGCGACAGACTTCTTCCAGCACCCAGATGCCCAGCGGCACGATCAGTCCGATCTCTTCAATTACCTGCATGAACTCACCTGGCGTGAGTAAGCCGCGCTCCGGATGCTGCCAGCGCAGCAACGCTTCAAAACCATGCAGTTGCCACGACTCCAAAGCGATAATCGGTTGATACCACAACCGAAACTCCCCCAGTTCCAAGGCGCGCTTGAGTTCGGTTTCCAAGGCCAGTCGGCGTACGATCTGATCGCGCATAACGATATCGAACAACTCGTAGCGGGTCTTGCCCAGCGCTTTGGCGCGGTACATCGCGATATCGGCGTCCCGCAGGAGTTGTTCCGGCGTTTCGTAGGCCGACGAACCGATGGCAATGCCAATACTGGCGGAGACAGTCACTGGGATCTGTTCCTTGAACGCGAACGGCGGCGCCAAGGCGAGCAGGAGACGGTTGGCGGTATCAGTCACGTCGTGAACATCAATCATGTCTTCGAGCAACAGTACGAATTCGTCACCGCCCAGCCGAGCTAAAACATCGGTGGCGCGGATAACGCCACGCAGGCGTCGAGCCACTTCGACCAGCAGCGCATCACCCGCGCTGTGGCCCTGGGTGTCATTGATGAGTTTGAAATGATCCAGGTCCAGAAACAGGACGGCGTAACCGTGGTCGGGATGGCGCTTGTGACGTTCGATGGCGCGGCGCACATAATCCAGGAAGGCGACCCGATTCGGCAATTCGGTCAGCGTGTCGTGCAGAGCATGGTGTCGAAGCTGGTCCTCGCTGTGCTTGCGGCTGTCGATATCGGTACTCGATCCGGCCATGCGGTACGGCTGGCCAGTGGCATCGCGCACCGCCAAACCGCGACCGAGCGCCCAGAAGTAACGATCATCCTTGCGTCGCAGGCGGTGTTCGCACTCGAAATAGGGCGCATCACCCGCCAGATGGGCGGTAAGCGCCGCGTTGAAGCGATCACGATCCTCGGCGTGAATGCGCGAAAGCCATTCGGTGGGATCAGCGCTTAACTCGTGCTCGGCATAACCCAGCATATCCTTGAAACGCGCCGACAAATACAGTTGTCGATGCCGCAGATCCCAATCCCACAAACCGTCGTTGGCTCCCCGCACGGCCAAGCTGTAGCGCATCTCGCTATCCCGCAGCGCCTGTTCCGATGCCTGCCGCGCCGCTAGATTGTCCATGAAAGCGTTGAACCAGCGGGTCAGTTCGCCGATTTCGTCGCGGCTGCGCGCCACGAGCCGGGCCTGAGGGTCCAGGCTGTTGCCTTGCAGTTGCTTGAAGCTGTCGATGATCGCCCGGATCGGTTGCACGACCCGCCGCGAATACAACAGGGCCGCCAGCCCGACCATGCCGAAGCACGCGCTTAGAAGGAGAGCAGTGTTGCGCTGGATTTGGACGGCCTTGGCGGCGAGGGTGCGATTAGGGATGATACTCTCCAGGTACCAGCCATTGCGCGGTACGGCGACGTGGCTGATTGTATACGGCTGGCCAGTAATGATGGCGGTCAAACTCATTTCGGGTTCGGCGTTGACATGCCAGAGCGGCGCGTCGATGCGGCTGCCGATCAGGGTCCGATCAGGATGGTAGATAACCCGACCCCGTTGATCGACGATCTGGATATAGGCGTCCTCGCCCAAGTCGGTGCGATGAAACCGATCATACAGTTCATCGACACTGTAATTGGCGAGCAACAGCGCCAGTGGTTCCTGGGTGAGCGTTTCACGATTCATGCGCCGCAGGACCTTGGTGGCGGTAATCACCTGTCCGTGGGTCGAGTGGGTGTTGACGTTGCGTTCCACTCCGGCCCACCACACCAGTCGTTCGCTGTCGCGCGCGGACTGCCACAGCCGCTGCACTGCCGCGGTATCCACTTGGCCCACATCCAGCGTGTCGCCCACATGGTAGTGATCGCCGTCCCGCGTAAAGATGTCGATGGAAATCAGCCCCTTCAAATTCAGATAGTTATTGAGGATATAGCCGATGCGCGCCTGGGTCGCGAGGCGGGTGTAAACATCGGTCCGGGGGCGAGGGTCGTCCAGCGCCTCCAGGATGGTTTCCACGCCGGCGATATTGGCGAGCAGAGCTTCGACCTGATCGAGCTGCAACTCCAGGTAATCCCGCTGGCTGCGCAACAGTTGCAAGGTATAACGCTGGGCCTCGGCTTGCAGGATATTGCGGGAAATATGGTAGGCGGTGATCCCGAGGACCAGCAGCGGAATGACGCTCAAAAACATCAGGTAAGCGATGAACTTGAGCGTGATGTTGCGATGGAGACGAAACAGAAACATCCGCGCGATGGCCTTATTTCAGCGTCTCGGCCGTCACCAGGGCGGTATCGATCAGCGTCTCGGCGGGCAAGGTTTCCCCGGTCAGCGCCCGCACCGCGTACTGGACGCCCAGATACCCCTGTTGCGCCGCCTGCTGGTCGATGCTGACCACCAGTTTGCCGTCACGAATGGCGGCCTTGGCTTGCTCCAAAGCATCGAAGCCGGCGACCAGAACCTGACTTTTGCCGGATACTTCCAGATACTTCAAGGCACCCAGCGCCATCATGTCATTCGCGCAGAAGAGGGCACTAATATCGGGATGGGCATTGAACAATTTTTCCACGACCTGGTAACCCTCATCGATTTTCCAGTTAGCGGTTTCGCTCGCGACCACGCGAATCGCGGGGTTCTCGGCAAACGCGCGCAACGCCCCCTGCTTGCGCGCCTCGGCGTTGGCCGCGCCACGAATACCCTCGATAATCACCGCCTGGGTCGGTCGATCGATGCGTTCGCTGATCACTTTGACGGCCTTGTACGCCCCTTGCTCGTTATCGACGCTGATAAACGGGATCGGGCCGAGACCCAGGCGGGCGGAATAGACGGGGTCCAAGCGATTGTCGATGTTGATGATCCGGATACCGGCGTCCTGAGCTTTTTTCAGAACGGGGATTAGATCCATGGAATCACCGGGCGCGATCACGATGGCACTTACTGTGGCCTCGATCAATTCCTCCACGATCTGAACTTGTTGCTCGATCGAGGTTTCCTGAGCGGCGGTTTTAACCTGTAACTGCACGCCCAGTTCCCGCTCGGCCCGCCGCGCGCCTTTTTCCATATCGATGAAGAACGGATTGGTCAGGGTTTTCATGACCAAGGCGATGATGGGTTTGGATGCTGGTTTTGAGGGTGCGGTGACCGAGGAAGCCGAGGTCTTTTGCGCGGCCATCGATGGCGCTCGGTCACTGGAGTCGCCACAACCACCCACGCCTATCGCCAGGGCTAAGGCGATCAGCAGGAGCGAGAACATCTGACCCATCGGTGGATACCTCGCGTAAAGTTGTGATCTCAAGCCATCGTCCCACCCACGGTCAGCGCCTCAACTTTTAGAGTCGGTTGACCGACGCCGACCGGCACGCTCTGGCCCTCCTTGCCGCAGGTACCCACCCCGGCGTCAAGGTGCAGATCGTTGCCGACCATGGAAACCCTGGTCAGAACATCCGGGCCGTTGCCGATCAGGGTCGCGCCCTTGACCGGGCGGGTGACACGGCCGTTTTCGATCAGATACGCCTCGCTGGCGGAGAACACGAACTTGCCGGAAGTGATATCCACTTGGCCGCCGCCAAAATTGACGGCGTACAGCCCCCGTTCCACCGAGGCGATGATTTCCGCCGGTTCGTGCTCGCCCGGCAGCAGGTAGGTATTCGTCATGCGCGGCAGTGGTAAATGGGCGTAGGATTCGCGACGGCCGTTGCCGGTTGGCGCCATGTTCATCAGGCGGGCGTTCAACTTGTCCTGCAAATAACCCTTGAGCACGCCGCGCTCGATCAGAGTCGTGCACTGGGTCGGCGTGCCCTCGTCATCCACGTTGAGCGAACCGCGTCGATAAGCCAGCGTGCCGTCGTCCACCACCGTGCACAGCGGGGAAGCCACTCGCTCGCCGATCCGCCCGCTGAACGCTGAAGTCCCCTTGCGGTTGAAGTCGCCCTCCAGGCCGTGACCGATCGCCTCGTGCAACAGAATCCCTGGCCAGCCCGGCCCCAGCACCACGGTCATCGTACCGGCCGGCGCGGGGGTGGCGTCCAGATTGACCAGCGCCAACCGCACCGCTTCCCGCGCGTAACCCAGGGCGCGATCCTCGTCCAGAAACCAGCCGTAACCGACCCGGCCACCACCACCGGAACTGCCCTGCTCGCGGCGACCGTCCTGCTCGACGATCACCGTCACGTTCAGCCGCGCCAACGGCCGCACGTCGCCGGCCAACGCGCCGTCGGCGCTAGCCACCAGCATCGTGTCCTGATTAGCGGCCAGACTGACCATTACCTGGCTGACGCGCGGGTCTTGGCGGCGGGCCTCGGCGTCCACCCGTTCCAACAAGCGCACCTTGGCCTCGGCCGACAACGTCTCCAAGGGATCGAGCGGCTCGTACCACACCGGTCGCTGGGCGGGCCGCCAAACCTGAAGCTGCCCCTCGCCGCCATGGCGGGCGATGGCGCGAGCGGCGGTCGCGGCCTCCAGTAAGGCCGGCAGCATGATTTCGTCCGAATAGGCGAAGCCGGTTTTCTCGCCGCTGATCGCCCGCACGCCGACGCCCTGCCGAATGGCGTGGCTGGCGTTCTTGACCTGCCCGTCCTCCAGCGACCACGATTCCGCGCGGCGAAGCTGGAAATACAAATCCCCGCCGTCCACGGCATGGCCGAGTAGACAGGACAAGGCACGGTGCAAGTCATCTTCGCCGAGACCGGCGGGTGTCAATAATTGCTGGCGGGCCAGCGCAAGAGTATCGGTGGTCATGGTTTTCTTGGAGAGAACATCATTCAAGCAAAAGCGGGATAAAACCCGCTTGAGCGAAGTGCTCGTCGGCGGCGAGTGCCTGGGAAATATGTCGCTCCCGCATGACGATGAAAGAAACACAGTCGGTCAGACTCCATTCCTTATCGGGTCGTTCCCGGAAGAGTTGATAGGCGATATCCAACAACCGACTGTCCAGCGATACGATTTCAACGTTCGGATCAGCCCGCAAACCGTCAATGAACTTGATTGCAGCCGGGCGGTAAGCGGATTTAGCGAGCGCCGCGCCTATTTCCAGCAGGACCGCATCACTGGTGATGATCCTTGTTCGCTGTCGCCTGATCTCAGCCGCCAAACGCAAAGCGGCCGCATGGTGCTGGTCGCGCGGCGACAGCAGCGCAATGGTGAAGCCCGTATCCAGAAAAACCCTGGATTCCATCATGCGTCATGATGATTGGTGTAAAGGTTGTTCTCGAACTTCGTCGAATAGTCGCTTGGCGCATCAATCTCGACACCGGCGATGGCGTCGAGAAAACTCTGGCCATTTTTCTGCTCCGCCCCTCCCTGTTCGACCAGAACGATTACTTCAACCCGAACGCCAGGCTGTAATTCGGGGGTTTGCAGAACGATGGCATGATTACCATCAACAATGGCATGGCCGCGCAGCGCGAGTGTCATACGGCGCCCTCCGTAAAGTCCGCAAACGGACGTACCCGATGTTGCAGGGCCGGAAATTGCCGCCGTACGTTCTCCAGCCGCTCGCGGCTGAACTCGGCCAGCACCACGCCCGGTCCTTGCGGCAATCGGGCCAGAATTTCTCCCCACGGATCGATGATCAAGCTGTCGCCGTAAGTTTCCCGGCCGTTGGCGTGCTTTCCGCCCTGGGCCGAGGCGAGGACATAACACTGATTTTCGATAGCGCGGGCGCGCAGCAGCGTTTCCCAGTGGGCAAGGCCGGTCGTGGCGGTGAAGGCCGCCGGCAAAGCCAGCAACTCCATGCCCTGGTCCACCAGCGCGCGAAACTGCTCCGGAAAGCGCAGGTCGTAGCAAACCGCCAGCCCCAGCCGGCCTAGCGCGGTGTCGGCGGTGACATACCGGTCGCCGGGCGCGATGGTGGCGGATTCGGCGTAGCGTTCCGCGCTGCCCACCACTTGCACATCGAACAGATGCACCTTGTCGTAGCGGGCCACCCGCAGGCCCTGATCGTCGAACAGCAGACAGGCGGCGCGCACCCGGTTATCGTCGCCGGCGATTCGTAATGGAATCGTGCCGCCGACCAGCCACAACCGATGCTGGGCCGCCTGCTCGGCCAGAAAGGTCTGAATCGGCCCCTCGCCCTCGGCTTCCCGCGCCGCCAGCTTGTCGCTCTCCCGTTGCCCCATCAACGCGAAATTCTCCGGCAACACCGCCAGTCGCGCGCCTCGGGTGGCGGCCTGGGTCAACAGTTCGGCGGCGGCGGCCAGATTCTCGGCGACATCGGGACCGGACACCATCTGAATCGCAGCGATTGTTGGCACGGCAAAAACCTCTCACCTATTGATCGCCCACCAACCCTTTCGCCGGGTTCGCGGCTTGTGGTTCTTCCAATAGTTTCATCACTGGCCGGTCCCAGGAACCGGTCAACGCATAATGGTACTGGGTGGCCTGTTCGATACCTTTTTGCAGCAGTCGTTCGGCTAGCAGCACCGCCGCGCCGACCGCTGGCCCGCCGGCCAGGGCTCCCGCGACTGGCAACGCGCCGCCGATCCGGGGAATCACCGTGATGCGCTGGTCGTAATCGCGCGCCTTCAAATCGGTTCGGCCCTCGATCCGAATCCGCGCCGCCGGCGCTTCGATGGTGAGATCGTCGGTACGAGCTTGCCCGCGCTGGAAGGCGAACTGGCCGGTAATTCGGTCGAAGCTCAGGCCGGGCTGTACTAGGTCGCTGAAGTCAAGGGTGAGGCGACGCAGGAGATTCTGCACGTTGAACAGGCCCACCACGCGGCCCATGCCGGGGTCGACCTCCAGCAACTGACCAGGGCCGACCGTCAGCTTCAGCGTACCCTCCAGCCGCTCCGGCGCGAGCTCGGACAGCGCCCCCGGCCATTCGACCGCCAGTTCCGCCTCGGTCTCGCCACCGGCGATGCCGCCCCACGCGTAACCGAACGTCCTCAGGCTGTCGCCCAGCGCCCGACTGTGCAAGGTCGCCCGCAGGCGGGAGATTTGACCACGACCGGCCCCTGTCCAGTCGCCGGTGGCGTCGATGCGTTGCTGGTCGGACGCCAGTTTGAACTCGGTCAGATGGACGCCGTTGGGACGCGGCGCCGTCACCAGCCGCAACTGGCCCAGTTCCGCCCCATCCCACCGCAGGTCGGTTGCGGTCAGCGTCAATGGCGGCACTCGGCGCGGGTCCGGGAGGTTGGCATTGGCCGCGTTCTGGGCGCTGGAAGGGGTGGGCTCCGCCGCGCGGCGCAGGTACAGCCGTTGCAATGTCGCGTTGATCGGTCGCTCCAGGCTGGGTTCGTCCGGCACGGTCACGCGCCCGGCCAGCGTCTTGCCGTCGAAATCGAGCCGCAATTCGTCGTCTCGGCGCGTCGCGTTCACTGTCACGCCGGCAACGGTCCGCCGGCCCAGCGTCAATTCTCCGATCCGGGCCTCAAGGCTGCGCAACCCCAGTCGGGGACTGGTGGCTTCCTCCGGGGCAGCGGGAAACGGGGCCAGTTCCCACCGAGGCAACTCGGCGACGACCGCCAGTCCCGGCGGCTCCGGCAGCTTCGCCGCGCCGGCGTTGACGCGCACTTCGCCGCGCGTGAAGCGGGGAGCGCCCGCAAGATCGACCAATTCTAGCGCCGCCCGCGTTCCCTCCCCATAACTCAGCAGCAGTTCCAGCGCATCGCGCGCGCGGGGTCGCAGGCTGATTTTCAGCGGGCGAGATTCGTCGGCGGCCTTGCCCAGCGGGGCCGGCAACCGAACCGCCAAGCCACGCAGGTCCGAGCTCAAGTCCAGCCAGAACGGGGGCGAATCGTCCCGCCGCTCGCGACGGTGGGTGGGAACCGTCAACACCGCGTCCCAGGCGCACTTGCCGCTGACCGCGCGGTCCAGCGCCTTCGCCAGCGGTTCCCCTACTAGAGCGCGCGGCCCCAGACGCCCGCGCAACCGCGCTCGCAGATCGCGACGGCCCGGGCGACCGACCAGGTCCAGATCGAGTCGGATCGGTTCGTCACGCAGCCAGGTTTGCAATCCCTTGGCTTCCAGGCTCGACTCGGTAAAACGCAGTTCGCCACGCGTTCGCTCCAAGTCCAGTTTCCCGTCCGGCAGCGTCACGCGGTTATCCAGCAGCTCCACCCGTCCCCGCGCCCGACTGGGACGGGCATCGGTCGGAATGGCAAGCTCCAGGTCCAGGGCGCTCGCGCCGCCGATGCGCAACTCCGGCAAATCCTCGCCCAGGTCCTGACCGACGGGGCTGTCCTTGAACGCTTGCCACAGACTGGCGCCCGATCCCCGGGCCCGACCTTTGACCCATACCACCGGCTCCTCAAGATCGTCGATCCGCGCGGTCGCTCCCACCACATCCGCATCGAGCATGCGCCCGGCGTTAATCTCCACCCACAGGTCGCGATTGCGAAATCGCACTGTCCCGCGCGCCGCTTCCAGCCGGGGCCAGCCGGGCGCGTAATCCAACACCGCCCCCTCGACCTGGAAACGGGTCTCGAACAAACCTTCGCCTCGGTCGAACGGAAACGCGGCCGCCGGACCGCGCAACACCCCTTCTCCCGCCGTGACCCGCCCGCCGACCAGCGCCTGGTCCAGCCAGGCGACCCCGTCGGGTGGAATCACCGTCACCGGCAAATAGCGCCGCGCCGCGCTAACCTTCACGTCGCGGTAGCGGCCGTGTAAATCCAACAGCGGCGTACCGTGGTTGGGAACGATCACATCGCCCCACACTCGCCCGTTCAGATCGGCGTTGGCGAAATCCAGACCGGCGCTTTCCAGCCGCGGCCCATCCGCCGCGCGCGCCCAGCTCACCGTCCCGGCCAAGGTATCAAGCGTGACCGGCGCGCGCAGCAGGCCGGCGGTATCCACTCGCACCTTGCGGCTGTCGAGCGCGACCTGACCCCGGTCGGGGGTCAACTCCAGAATTCCGGTCAACGGGCCGAATCCAGGCAAGCCATGGACGGGCTGAAAGGATACCTCGCGCAGTTGCGCGGTCACGACGTAGGCGCCGGTGGCGAATTCGGCCCGCACCTGGATTTCCGGGGCGTCGCCTCGGGGCGCGAGCGCGGCGAGCCACTGACGGGCCGGCTCATCCAGCCAGGGCGCGGCCCAGGCCGCCACTTCCTGAACGCGCAATCCCTGGACATGCCCTCGCCACTGGTCACCGCGCCGACTCCATTCGAAGGGATGCGGCTGGTCGGGGCGCAGGGCGAAATGTCCCCGCCAGGATTCTGGATCGGCGCGGGGACGCTCCACTTCAAGGGATAACCGGTCGCCGAACGCGGCGGGCAGTTCGGCGGTGAACGCCAACCGTTGGCCGGATCTAGCGTCCCGCACCTGAAAATAGGGATGCAAGAGGTCCAAGGCGCCGCCATCGCGGCCGCGCACGGTCAGCCGGTCGCCCAGGATATCCAGTCGCCCCACGTCGAATAGCCAACTGGCGACCTCCGCCAGCGAGGACGCGGATTCGGCGGGGCCGATGTCGGCTCGCAGCCGCGGTATTCCATCGGCGCCCTGCGCCAGGGTCAGATTGACGCCCTCCAGCCGGATATGGCCGAATACCGGCCGCCACTCCCGCAGCGAACGCCACAGGTCGATTGTCGCCGCCGCCCGGTCGAACCGGACCAGCGCCGCGTCCGTTGCCGGATCGTGCAGGCTGACGTTCCGCAGCCGCAGACTCAACCACTCCCCCTCGCGTTCGGCGGCGACTCCCTCGATCCGCGCCGGCACGCGCAGATACTCGCTCAGCGCCGCCGCCAGCGTCGCGCGATGCTCGTTCAGCCGTGGCAACAGCCACCATTGCCCGAACCCCACCGCCAGCAGCGCCGGCAACAGGAGTGCCAGCGCCAGCCAGCGGGTCCAACGAAAAGCTCGGCGGGCGACGCCCAGCCAGCGGCGTTTCACATCAACACCACATCGTATTGCTCGCGCGGATAGAGCGCCTCGGCCTGAAACTTGATGGGGATGCCGATGAAGGCTTCCAATTGCGCCACGCTGGTCGATTCCTGATCCAGCATGGCGTCCACCACGTCCGGCGCGGCCAGCACCACGAATTGGCGCGGCGAATACTGACGGGTCTCGCGCAGCAGTTCGCGAAAGATTTCGTAGCACACCGTTTCGGCGGTCTTGATCGAACCCCGCCCGTCGCACAGCGGGCACGGCTCGCACAGAATCTGCTCCAGGCTCTCGCGGGTGCGCTTGCGGGTCATTTCCACCAGCCCCAACGGCGATACCTGCGAAATGTGGCTCTTGGCTCGGTCCTTTTCCAGATGTTTTTCCAACGCCTTCAGCACGGCCTGGCGATGCTCCTCGCTCACCATGTCGATGAAGTCGAGGATGATGATCCCGCCCAGGTTGCGTAGTCGCAGCTGCCGGGCGATGGCCGCCGCCGCCTCCAGGTTGGTCTTGAAGATGGTCTCCTCCAGATTGCGATGACCCACGTAGGCGCCGGTATTGACATCGATCGTGGTCATCGCCTCGGTCTGATCCACGACCAGATAACCACCGGATTTGAGCGGCACTTTCTTGCCCAGCGCCCGCTGGATTTCCTCCTCGATGCCGTACAACTCGAAAATCGGCCGCTCGCCGGGATAGTGTTCCAGGCGCGGCCCCATCTCCGGCACGAACCGATCGGCGAAGTCCAGCATCCGCTGGCAGGTTTCGCGCGAGTCGATGCGGACTTTCTCCACGCTGTCGCCGACAAAATCGCGCAGCACCCGCAACACCAGCGGCAGATCCTCATACAGGGCGCCGACACCGGAGGTCTCCCGGATTCGCTCGCGGATCGAATCCCATAGCCGCTGCAAGAACTGCATGTCGGCCCGCAGCGCCTCCGCTTCCGCCCCTTCCGCCGCGGTGCGGACGATGTAACCTCCGCCAAACTCGGCGCGAAAGGCGTTGACCATTTCCTTCAGGCGCTGGCGTTCGCGTTCGCCGTCGATCTTGACCGACACCCCCGCCACGTCGGAATCGGCCAGGAACACCAGAAACCGCGACGGCAGGGTAACGTGGGTGGTCAGCCGCGCGCCCTTGGTACCGATGGGATCCTTGATCACCTGCACCACCAACTCCTGGCCCTCGCGCGTCAGGTCGGTGATGGCGAGCGCCGCGCGGTCGCCGCCCCCCGCATCGCCGGCCGAGGTGGATTCGGGGCGGATATCGGAGACGTGCAGAAACGCGGCGCGTTCCAGACCGATGTCCACGAATGCCGCCTCCATGCCAGGCAATACTCGGGCGACCCGGCCCTTGTAGATATTGCCGACCAAGCCGCGCTTGCCGGCTCGTTCAATCAGGATTTCCTGGAGGACGCCGTTCTCGACCACGGCAACCCGAGTTTCGCGAGGCGTGACGTTGATCAGGATTTCGTCGCCCGTGCCGCCTTCGGCGCGTGTCACCATGGGATTTCAATCCGTCGGAAGGTGAAAGGAAGGTGAAGGGGTGCTAAAGGTGGATACCGAACACTCGCAGCAATGCGGCGGTTTCGAACAGTGGCAACCCCATCACGCCGGAGTAGCTGCCGCGCAATTCGGCCACGAACGCCGCCGCCCGGCCCTGAATTGCGTAACCGCCGGCCTTGTCCAGCGGCTCGCCACTGTCCCAATAGGCCGTGCATTCGGTCGGGGTCAAGGCGCGGAAACGAACCCAGCTTTCCTGAACCCTGACCGCGTCCCGTGTCGGGACAGCCAGCGCCACCGCGCTCAGCACCCGATGCTCGCGACCGGACAGGAGAGTCAACATCGCCAGTCCCTCGGCCCGGTCGCGGGGCTTGCCAAGAATCGCGCCGTCCACCACCACCGCCGTGTCCGCCCCCAGCACCGGGGCCGGTCGCCGGCGGCCCAGCGTCGCGCAACCGGTCCGCGCCTTGGCCAGCGCCAAGCGAACCACGTAGGCATTGGGCGTCTCGCCCAACCGGGGGGTTTCATCCACGTCCAGCCGCAATCGGCGGTAGGATACGCCGATCTGGCGTAGGAGTTCGCGGCGACGCGGCGACGCGGAGGCGAGGTAAATCCAGGGAGCCGACATGTCAGGCGCGGTGGTACGGGTGGTTATGCAACACGCTCCAGGCCCGGTAGATTTGTTCGGCGACCACCACGCGCACCAGCGGATGCGGCAGGGTCAACCGCGACAACGACCAGAGCGCGTTGGCGCGGGCGCGGCAATCGGCGTCCAGTCCATCCGGCCCGCCCACCAGCAGGCTGACGTCGCGGCTTTCCCCCAGCCAGCCCGCCAACCGCCCAGCCAGTTCCATCGTACTCCATTGCTGGCCCCGCTCATCCAGGGCGATCAGCCGCGAACCGGCCGGGACCGCCGCCAGCAGCCGTTCGCCCTCGGCCTGAACGATGCGCGCCACGTCGGCATGGGCGCCGCGCCGACCGGGGGGAACCTCAATCAGGCGCAGGGTGCACTCCCGCGGCAGTCGCCCGGCGTACTCCGCGTAACCCTTTTCGACCCATTCCGGCATTCGGACCCCGACGGCGAGCAGATGAATCTTCATCGTTCCCGCCCGCTGCCTTCAGCCACCCACCCCACGCTGCGCGCTGGCGCGATGATCCACCGACCAGAGCTTTTCCAGATTATAGAAATCCCGAGTCTGGGGCAGCATGACATGCACCACGATATCGCCCAGATCCACCAGCACCCATTCGGCCTCCCGCTCTCCCTCGATCCCCAGCGGACGGACACCGGCCAGCCGGCATTTTTCGAGCACCTTGTCGGCCAGCGCCTTGACCTGACGGGTGGACGCGCCGCTGGCCACCACCATCAAATCGGTGAAACTGGCGATGCCGCGCACGTCCAGAACCGTCAGATTTTGGGCTTTCAGTTCTTCCAAAGCGTCGATGACGATGTTTCGCAGGGCTTCAAGTTGCATGGGTTCGGGTTTGCCTCCTCACGCGGGAATGGATGTTTCAATGGACGGTGGCCGGTACAGCGCCCGGTCGTGAATGGCGGCCAGCACCACCTCTGGCACCAGGTAGCGGGGCGACTGACCGCGCGCCAGCAGGGCGCGGATTCGGGTGGCGGAAATGTCGAGCTGGGTCACTGGCTGGAACAGGATGCCACCGGCCGGTTCCTGGCGCAGCGCGAGCGGGTCGTGGAACACGCGCGGGGCGACGAACTCCTCCAGCACCGGCGGCAGGGGTTGCGCCGCGCCGGGCCGTCGCATTACCACAAGATGCGCCCACCGGGTCAAGTCTTGCCAACACCGCCAGGTCGGCAAATCCCGGAAGGCGTCGGCGCCGAGGAGCAGGCACAGCGGCGTCTCGCCCAGCTCCTCGCGCAACGAAACCAGGGTATCCACCATGTAGGACGGACCCTCGCGGCGCAGCTCCCGGTCATCGGTCACGAAGCCGGGCTGGCCAGCCGTGGCCAGCCGCACCAGCGCCAATCGCTGCTCGGCGGTGACCGACGGCGCCGCGCGGTGCGCCGGAGTTCGGCAAGGGACGAAACGAACCTCGGCCAGTTCCAGCGTCTCCAGCACTTCCAGCGCCGGCCGCAGATGGCCGTAATGAATCGGATCGAAGGTGCCGCCCAGAATGCCGATGGGATGGAGCACCATGATCGTCAGGTTTTTCCGCTGGATCGAATCACGCGCGCGACGGTTCTATTGGCGGATATGACCGTCACCCAGCACCACGAATTTCTGGGTGGTCAAGCCTTCCACCCCGACCGGGCCGCGGGCGTGCAGTTTGTCGGTGCTGATGCCGATCTCCGCGCCCAGCCCGTATTCGCCGCCGTCGGCGAAGCGGGTGGAGGCGTTCACCATCACCGAGCTGGAATCCACCTCGCGCAGGAACCGCCGCGCCCGGCCGTAGTCCTCGGTGACGATGGCGTCGGTGTGGGCGGAACCATAGACGGCGATGTGGTTCATAGCCTCGTCCATGTCCCGCACCACCCGCACCGCTAGGATCGGCGCCAGGTACTCGGCGTACCAGTCCTCCTCGGTGGCGACCTTGACGCCGGGCAGGATATCGCGGGTTCGGGCGCAGCCGCGCAGCTCCACCCCGGCGTCCCGGTACATCTGACTCAAGGTTGGCAACACCCGGTCGGCGATGCCCTCCGCCACCAGCAAGGTTTCCATGGTGTTGCAGGTACCGTAACGCTGGGTCTTGGCGTTGTAGGCCACTGTCACCGCCTTGTCCGGATCGGCGCGGTCGTCGATGTAGACGTGGCAAACTCCGTCCAGATGCTTGATCACCGGCACCCGCGCTTCACGGCTGATCCGCTCGATCAGGCCCTTGCCGCCGCGCGGCACGATCACGTCCACGTACTTGGCCATGCGGACCAGCGCCCCGACGGCCGCACGGTCGGCGGTGTCGATCACCTGTACGGCGTCGGCGGGTAGACCGGCGGCGGCCAGCCCCTGCTGGATGCAGGCGGCGATGGCCCGGTTGGAATGGAGCGCCTCGGAACCGCCACGTAGGATCGCGGCGTTGCCGGCTTTCAGGCACAGCGCGGCGGCGTCGGCGGTCACGTTCGGCCGTGATTCGTAGATGATGCCGACGACACCCAGCGGCACACGCATTTGTCCCACCTGGATTCCCGATGGGCGGTATTTAAGGCCAGTGATTTCGCCCACGGGATCGGGCTGGGCGGCCACTTCCCGCAGACCCTGAGCCATGGCCCGCACCCCCTTGGCCGTCAGTTCCAGCCGGTCGAGTAGGGCCGCATCCAGACCGGACGCGCGGCCCGCGTCCATATCCAGGCGATTTTCGGCGCGTAGAGTCTCCTCGGCGGCTTCCAGCGCGGTGGCGATGGCCAACAGGGCGGCGTCCTTGATCCGGGTTTCGGCGCGACCGACGATGCGGGACGCGGCGCGGGCGCGTTGGCCGACTTCGGTCATGTATTGGTCGATGGCGTCCGCGCCAATCCTATTCGCATTGCTCATTGTCTCAGTGCCTCAGTGCCTCAGTGCCTCAGTGCCTTAGCCGTCGGCTGCCAACAGTTCCACGCCGGCCAGCCGCAAACCATTCGCCAGCAGTGCATCCCACGGCGACCCAACCTCGGCCCCCTTGATCAAGCAGTCGGTTTGGGCGCAGGCGCGCAACAGGTTTCGACACTCAGCCCCATTCAGTCGTTGCAGGGCCTGACGCAGCAGTGGTTTGCGCTTTTCCCAGACTTTCTGGCCGGCCAGCGCCGCTTCCAGCGCCTGGCCACGGTCCCGGGCGAACGCTAGCGCCACCAACCGGCGAATTTCCTGATGCAACGCCCAGTTGATCAGCACCGGTTCGACGCCCTCGTCGCGCAGACCCTCCAGAATCCGCGCCACGCGCTCGGGTTTGCCCAACAGGGCCGCGTCCACCAAATCATAGATACTGTAGCGGGCGCTGTCGCCGACCGCCGCCAGCACCGTTTCGACGGTCAACGCCGGCCCGTCGACCAGCAGCGCCAGTTTTTCGATCTCCTGGGCGGCGGCCAGCAGATTGCCCTCAACCCGCTCGCCCAGTAGGGTCACCGCGTCCGGCGCGGGATTCAGGCCCCGACCGCGCAACCGACGCTCGATCCAGCCAGACAGTTGACCGGGCTCCACCGGCGCGGCCTGGACGATCACGCCCGCGCCATCCAGCGCGGTGAACCAGTGGCTTTTCTGGGTTTGCCAGTCTAGTTTGCCGGCGGTGATCAGCAACACCGCGTCGTCCGCCGGTCGCGCCGCGTACTCGGCCAGCGCTTTCGCGCCAGCGTCGCCCGGCTTGGCGGCGCCCAACCGCAGTTCCAGCAGCCGCCGACCGGCGAACAGCGACCGGCTGGCCGCCCGCTGCCGTAGCATCGCCCAGTCGAAGCCGGGTTCCACCGTCAGACATTCCCGCTCGTCGCAGCCCCGCTCCCGCGTGGCGGCGCGCAGGGCGTCGGCGGTTTCCCGAATTTGCAACGGCTCCTCGCCGAATACCAGATACAGCGGTGCCAGGGTCTTGCGCAGATGCGCGGCGAACTGGTCGGGACGAATCCTCACGACTTGATGGCCTGCAAGCGGCGGATAATCTGCCAGGCCAGATCGTCAGCCATGCTGTCCACCAGCGATTCCTGGGCAGCCTGGAACCCAAGGACCCGGTTCTCATCGAACAGCAATGCCCGGTTGGCACTGAGGCCTTCCGCCGCCACCAGGGTCTTGCCATTGGCCAAGGTGACCTGATAAGAGACGTCATAGGCCAGGAAATATTCCCGCTTGATGTCGAAGCGATCGGCAGCCACCGCCCGCCGGCCGCTGCCCTCGCTCAGGATGGTAAGGGTCGCGGTCGCCTGGGTTGGGTCGCGCGCGACGGTCACCCCGCTATTGGCCAACAACAGTGGCAACTTCCGACTTACGATGCCGGGCGGCGCGCCGATGGGTTGCTGACTTTGCACGTAAATTACCGCCAGTTCCGGCGGCAGTTGTGCTTGGCCGCGCAACTGGAAGCCACAGCCGGCGAGAAGCAGGGTGCCCAGCCCCCATCCGATCAAACCGATCCAGCGCATGAGCGGCGACTCAACAAACCACGTTCACCAGCTTGCCGGGCACGATCACGAGCTTGCGGATCGGCTTGCCCTCAACGAAACGCTGGACGTTGGGTTCGGTCAGAGCAGCCTGTTCGATGGCGGGCCGGTCGGCGTCCACCGGCACTTCGATCTGGCCGCGCAGCTTGCCATTGACTTGCACCACCAGCGTCACCAGCGAGCGGGTCAGCGCCATCGCGTCGGGCTCCGGCCAGGCCGCGTTCAACACGTCCGCGCCGTGCCCCAGTTCCCGCCACAGCACATGAGTGATATGCGGGGCAATCGGCGACAGCAACCGCAACAAGATGCTCATACCCTCGCGGCGCGCGGCGGCGGCCTGGACCTCCGCGCCGACCTCGATCCGTGCCAGCGCGTTCATGATCTTCATGCCGCCGGACACCACGGTGTTGAACTGGTGGCGACCAAAATCGAACAACGCCTGCCGCAATGCCTCGTGCACCTCGCGGCGGATGGCGCGCAGCGGCTCGGTCAGCGCGGCCACATCCACCTCGCCAGCGGCGCGGATCGTGTCTTGATGCTCGGCGGCGTAAGTCCACAGCCGACGCAGGAACCGGTAGGCGCCGGCCACGCCGGAATCCGACCATTCCAGCGCCTGATCGGGCGGCGCGGCGAACATCATGAACAGCCGGGCGGTATCGGCGCCGTACTGCTCGATCAGCGTCTGGGGGTCCACGCCGTTGTTCTTGGACTTGGCCATCTTCTCGATGGCGCCGATCATCACCGGCTGGCCATCGCCGCGCAGCGTCGCGACGACCGGCCGGCCCTTATCGTCGGTTTGCACCACAACCTCTGCGGGGTTGATCCATTGCTTGCGACCGTCCGCGCCCTCCCGGTGGAAGGTGGGGGCCACCACCATGCCCTGGGTCAGCAGGTTGGCGAAAGGCTCCTTCACCGTGGTCAGGCCGAGATCGCGCATGACCTTGGTCCAGAACCGGGAATAGAGCAAATGCAGGATGGCGTGCTCGATGCCGCCGATGTATTGATCAACCGGCATCCAGTAGGCGGCCCGCGTATCCACCATCGCGTTCGCGTCCGGCGCGCAGTAGCGGAAGAAGTACCAGGACGAATCGACGAAGGTGTCCATGGTGTCGGTCTCGCGCCGCGCCGGTTCCCCACATTGCGGACAGGCGCAGTGGAGAAACTCCGGGTGTTTGTTCAGCGGATTGCCGGAACCGTCCGGGACCAAGTGAGTGGGGAGCACGACCGGCAACTGGTCGTCCGGCACCGGCACCGCGCCGCACGCCTCGCAATGGATGATGGGAATCGGCGTGCCCCAGTAGCGCTGGCGGGAAATGCCCCAGTCGCGCAGCCGCCAGGTGACCTTTTTTTCGCCTAGACCCTTGGCGTTCAGATCGGCGGCGATGGCATCCACCGCCTGCTCGAAATCCAGGCCATCGTACTTGCCGGAATTGATGCAGACCCCGTAATCGGCGTAGGCGTCCCGCCACGGCGTGGGGGTTTCGTCGCCGGCGCGGGTGCGAATGACCGGCTTGATTGGCAGACCGAAGCGATGGGCGAATTCGAAATCCCGCTCGTCGTGCGCCGGCACGGCCATCACCGCGCCTTCGCCGTAACCCATCAGCACGTAGTTGGCCACCCACAGCGGGAGTGGTTCGTTGGTGAGCGGGTGAGTGACGGTCAGGCCGGTGGGCATCCCCTTCTTTTCCTGGGTCGCCAGTTCAGCCTCGGTGACGCCACCGTGCCGGCATTCATCGATGAAGGCGGCCAGCGCGGGATTGTCCTTCGCGGCATGCAGCGCCAGCGGATGCTCGGCGGCCACCGCGACGTAGGTCGCGCCCAACAGGGTGTCGGCGCGGGTCGTGAACACCCAGAGGATGCCGGATTCGCCTTCCGGCAGTGGGTAGGGAAACCCGATCCGCACGCCGTGGCTCTTGCCGATCCAGTTCTTCTGCATCAGCTTCACCTGCTCCGGCCAGCCGGGCAAGTGGTCAAGTTCGGTCAACAGATCTTCGGCGTAGCGGGTGATGGCCATGTAGTACATGGGAATCTCGCGCTTCTCGACCACCGCGCCGGTGCGCCAGCCGCGCCCATCGATCACCTGCTCGTTGGCCAGCACGGTCTGATCCACCGGGTCCCAGTTCACCACACCAGTTTTGAGGTAAACGACGCCCTGTTCCAGCATTCGCAGAAACAGCCATTGGTTCCAGCGGTAATACTCCGGGGCGCACGTCGCCACTTCGCGCTCCCAGTCCACGGCGAAACCCAGCGACCGCAGTTGCCGCTTCATGTAGGCGATGTTGTCGAGGGTCCATTGCGCCGGCGCGACCCCGCCGGCCATCGCCGCATTCTCCGCCGGCAGACCAAAGGCGTCCCAACCCATCGGCTGCAACACGTTCTTGCCCAACATGCGCTGGTAGCGGGCGATCACGTCGCCGATGGTGTAGTTGCGCACGTGGCCCATGTGCAACCGCCCGCTGGGATAGGGGAACATGGACAGGCAGTAGTATTTCTCGCGGCCCGGCTCCTCGCGCGCGGCGAAGGCGCGTTGTTCGTCCCAGTGGCGTTGTGCTTCCGCCTCAATGACTTGCGGATTGTAAGACTCGGCGATCACGGCTATTCCCTGGCATTGGCTGGCTTTAAAACGAAGTGCGGTAAGATAGCACAACTTTAAATTCCGCTAGCGGGAACCCAACCGTCAAGAGGCGACTCTTCCGTGAACGACTCACATCCACACCCACCTGCCCTCAGCTACCGCGACGCCGGGGTGGACATCGACGCCGGCAACCGGCTGGTGGACCGCATCAAACCGCACGCCCGGCGTACCTTGCGACCCGGCGTGCTTGGCGGGCTGGGCGGCTTCGGCGCGCTGTTCGAACTGCCACTGGATCGCTACCGCCAGCCGGTACTGGTGTCCGGTACCGATGGCGTGGGCACCAAGCTCAAGCTGGCGCTGGAATTGAACCGGCACGACACCATCGGCATCGACCTGGTGGCGATGTGCGTCAACGACGTGCTGGTGGTCGGCGCGGAACCCCTGTTCTTCCTGGATTATTACGCGACCGGGAAGCTGGACGTGGACGTGGCGGCGGCCGTGATCAAGGGCATCGCCGACGGCTGCGCGCAGGCCGGCGCGGCGCTGGTGGGCGGCGAAACCGCCGAAATGCCGGGAATGTATCGTGATGGCGATTACGACCTGGCCGGGTTCTGCGTCGGCGTGGTCGAGAAGGCGCGGATCATCGACGGCTCCAAGGTCCAGCCCGGCGACGCGCTGCTGGGCCTGGCCGCTTCCGGTCCGCATTCCAACGGCTATTCGCTGATCCGCAAGATTTTGGCGGTCAGCGGCGCGACGCTGGACCAACCGTTCGCCGATTCGACGCTGGGCGCGGCCTTGCTGGCGCCGACTCGCATCTACGTCAAACCGATTCTAAAGCTGCTGGAACAGATTGAGGTCCACGCCATCGCCCATATCACCGGCGGCGGCTTGACCGAAAACATCCCGCGCGTACTGCCAGCGAAGACGAAAGCGGTCATCGACCCGCAAGGCTGGCAACGACCGGCCATTTTCCAATGGCTCCAGCAACGGGGCGGCGTGGCCGAAATGGAAATGCGGCGCACCTTCAATTGCGGGGTCGGGCTGGTGGTCTGCGTCGCGGCGCAAGACGCGGAGCGGGCGCAAGCGATCTTGCAAGAGACGGGCGAAACCGTCTGGCGGCTGGGCCACATCGCCGTAGCCGAAGGTAACCCATTCGTGGAGTTTCAATCGTGAGCGAGATGCGGAAAATCCGGCTGGTGGTATTGATTTCCGGGCGCGGCAGTAACTTGCAAGCGATTCTCGATCAGGCGGCGAGCGGGGAACTGCCGGTCGAGGTGGCGGCGGTGATCAGCAATCGGCCCGGCGTCGCCGGTCTGGAGCGGGCGTGGCAGGCAGGCGTTCCGGCCCTGGAGCTGGATCATAAAAACTTCCCCGACCGGCCGACGTTCGAAGCGGCGTTGATCGAACTGATCGACCGCCATCACCCCGATCTGGTGGCGCTGGCGGGCTTCATGCGGTTGTTGACCGCCGGCTTCACCGAGCATTACCAGGGGCGGTTGCTCAACATTCATCCCTCGCTGCTGCCCAAGTTTCGCGGCCTGCACACCCACGAACGGGCGCTGGCCGCCGGGGAAACCGAGCATGGGGCCAGCATTCACTTCGTCACCGCCGAGCTGGACGGCGGGCCGCTCATCGTCCAGGCGCGGGTGCCGGTATTGCCGGGCGACGACCCCGACACCTTGGCGGCGCGGGTGTTGGAGCAGGAACACCGACTGTATCCGCTGGCGATTCGCTGGTTCGCGGAAGGCCGGTTGCGGTTGAGGGAGGAACGGGTGTGGTTTGATGGAAAACCGCTGGTGGAGCCATTACGGATGCCGCCTTGCGGTTGACCAACCCATCGCTCCGACCTCAGGCGTCGTTGTTGCCCAACACCACCCGCTTGCGCTGCTGGGCGAATTCCAACAGGCGACGAATCGGCAGCGCCGCTCGCGCGCGCACCGCTTCGTCAATCGTGATCTCGTTGCCGCCGGTCTCCAGCACTTGGGCCAGATTGCGTAGGCCGTTCATCGCCATCCACGGGCAGTGGGCGCAACTGACGCAGGTCGCGCCCTTGCCGGCGATAGGGGCTTCCAGAAGAATTTTGTCGGGCGCGGCCTGTTTCATCTTGTGGAACAGGCCGTTGTCGGTGGCGACGATGAACTTTTTTGCCGCCAGCTTGCGCACCGCCTCGACCAGCGCCGTGGTCGAACCCACCACGTCGGCCTGGGCGATCACGTCCAGCGGCGATTCCGGGTGAACCAGCACCTTGGCGTCGGGATGTCTGGCGCGCAGCTTGCGCAATCCGTCGGCCTTGAACGCCTCATGCACCACACAGGCGGCGCTCCACAGCAGCATGTCCACCCCGGTTTCGCGCTGGACGTAAGCACCCAGATGCCGATCCGGCGCCCAGATCAATTTCTCGCCGCGCTCGGCCAGATGGCGCACTAAATCCAGGGCGATGCCGGATGTCACCACCCAGTCGGAACGGGCCTTCACCGCCGCGCTGGTGTTGGCGTAGACCACCACCGTCCGGTCGGGATGCTGGTCGCAAAAGGCGGTGAATTCATCGACGGGACAACCCAGGTCCAGCGAGCATTCGGCGTGCAAATCGGGCATCAGCACCCGCTTTTCCGGGTTGAGAATCTTGGCGGTCTCGCCCATGAACCGCACGCCGGCCACCACCAAGGTGCTGGATTTACACTCCGTCCCGAAGCGGGCCATGTCCAGCGAATCGGACACGTAGCCACCTGTCGCTTCGGCCAGTTCCTGCAATTCGGGCGAGGTGTAGTAATGCGCGACTAGGGTGGCGTCCCGCTCGACCAGCAACCGCTGGATGCGCGCGGTCAGCGCCGCCCGCTCGGCGGCGTCCAACGACTCGACCACGGTGGGCGGCACCTGCATCGGCGCCAGGCGGCGATCTCGGATGATGTTCTCGGCAATGACAGCGCTCATGATGTGCTCCAGCGACGGCGGCGAGGTCCGACGAACCAGTTGGTCTTTGAATTTCGATCTTAGTGTCATTTTGAAACTATTACAAGGCGATGACGGGATTTTCGCGGACCCGGCTGCCGGCCAGTCTCCGCCTCAAGCCGCAACTGCGGGTCGAGGGCGAGGTGCGGGCCGAAACACGCCCAGACCGCCCCTGAAAGCCAGCGCCTGGACATGCTCAAGAATCTCACCGGCGAGAACCTCACCGGCGATCTGCTCACCGCGACGCTCTGGGGCTACTTCGCCAATCACGCCGTCCTGGGCGCGCTGTCCCAACCGCCAGCCCGAATGATCGACCAGCCCGACCTCAGCTACGGCCTGTTTCATCTCCACGCCCAGCCGATTAAACTCTACGGTACCCTCACCACCCGCGTGGAGTTCAAGGGCCTGAACCTGGACATCGGCCACCTGCGCTGGAGCCAGGCGAACGACCCGTAAGCCTGGGTCGCCTACAACCGCCTGCGCGGATGGGCGGGAAACGGCTACGGGGCATCGCTCTGGATCGAGCGACCTTCCAACTCACGGGGAAAGCCGCTACCTACAATCTCCGCCGCCCGTGCAGTCTCAAGGTGTGCGGTGTGGTCGCCTTCTGACATTCGTGGTGTGTCCGGAATCGCCGTAAGCAGCGATTCCAGGCGAAAATGTACCTTCTGGATAGGAGTAAAACCCAAACAGCGCGAGGCTAATGCCTTAAGTTCCTTGCTTTGCCTGTTTTACTGGGTTCATAACCAGTTTTTCGAGGTGCCCCTATCGGGGCGCGAGTTGAGCGACACCCGCTTGGGGTATCGCCCACTTCGTGCGCGATACCCCAAGCGGGTGTAGCGGCGAGGCCGTGTCGCTCCAACGAGGGTTCGACGGCGCTCGCGCCGGAAAACCCGAAGTGGGCTCAACTCGCGCCCCGTTCGTCGGTGCGAAGCGCCGACGAACAAGCGTTCGAGCCGAAAGTGGCCCAGTCGCTGATCGACCAACTGGAAATCCATCACCCCCCAACACAGTGGTTGGCTCAATATGGCTAAGATCGAACTGAGCGTCCTGGGCCGGCAATGCCTGGATCGCCGCATCCCCGACGCCGGCACCCTGACCCGGGAGGTGGTCGCCTGGGAACAGGCGCGCAACGTTTGCCCCCACCCGATCAACTGGCGCTTCACCACCCCCGATGCCCGTATCAAGTTAAAACGCCTCTACCCGTCAATTTAGAGCGGGTGAAGCACTAGGTTGTCTGCCAGATGCTTTCCACCTCGATCAACACCGTGCCATTCTCCAGCGTCCGGCTGGCCAGCACGCGCGGCGGGCCGATCCAAGGGTACGGCAAGGGCGATCGGCATCGTCAGCAGTCCATCAGCAGGGATACCCGGCCAGCTTTCCATAGCTTGACTCCCGGTGCCATACCACTACATCTTGGGGCTTCCACGGGAAATCTCATTGAACCTGAAATTTTCTTCCGGATTTGGAAAGCGGGCTGCCGGATCGAGGCGTTGCAACTGGGAACCTTGGAGTGGCTGGAACGCGCGTTGCTCCTTTACCTGATCATCGCCTGGTGCCTCCCGCACTGAGTGACCTGGGGCCGCGACTGCCCGAACCCGCTCCGTGACGTGGTGTTCGATCCCGAGGAATGGCAAGCCGCTTGGATCGTGGCCCATCGCACTCAACCGCCCGAAACCCCTCCACCTCTGGGCCAGATAGTGCGCCTGATCGCTAGTTTTGGAGGCTTCCCAGGCGCAAACACGACGGTCATCTCGGTCCCAAAGCGATTTGGGAAGGCCCGCAGACAGTGGGAGCGTTGGCCATGGCTGTTGAGGTATCCCCGTACTGGGTATGCGGGGATAGATAAATTATGGGTAATCGAATGACTTCAAGGTAAGTTGAAGCGCCACCTTTGGCTGCGCTGTTCCCGCTCTCGGTCAACTTGAAACAATGTGAAATCCACCTATTTCAAATTGAAACTACCTGCGATCAAAAGTAATGAATGAACGTTGGTAACCCCTTCATGGATAACGATATCCACTTTCAGTGCGATTTTGGCATCGAAAATGCTATGTAGAAATCAATTCACCGCCTACTCCAAGGAAAATTTGAGATAGCCAGACTCGCCGCCAGCGTTGCCGGTCAGCGTCGTGGGCTAGGATCGGTTGGGTGGGGGTGCCACGAACCCCAGGGATGAAGTGGCGGGCAAATGGATTGCAGCCCCAAACGGCGGTGAAAACACATCTTGTCGCGGGAGTCGCCGCATGATTGGAAGAAGTTGGATAGTCACTCAATAGTGGGCAGTCCAATACGATGAAGAAAAAATTGTATCTCGATTCCACTATCCCGATTTATTATGTTGATCAACGTGAACCCTTGGCGGTTTTTATTGAGCTAACAAGGAAGTGGTGGTCGGAAATGGCTAATAACTACGAGCTGTTTATTTCGGATGCTGTGTTACAAGAATTGAGCAGTGCAAGTCATCCATTTGAAGTGGAAGCTATAAAGCTTGTATCGGCTATTTCGTTGCTACCGCCAAACCTGGGCATAGAACAACTTATTGCAGCTTATGTTGATGAAGATATTATACCAAGATCACTTGTAGGTGATGCGGTACATCTGGCCTATGCCAGCTACTACGATATTAACTATCTTCTCACTTGGGATTGTAACCACCTTGCGAATGCTAATAAATGGAAACATATCCAAGTTGTTAACAACCGTCTTGGTTTTTCGACGCCGGAAATTGTCATGCCTATTGAGCTATTGATTTTTAGACGGTTTTCATGGAATCGAACGATGTATATAGTTTAGCTATGGCTTTCGAAAGCTGGCTGAATTCAAACGGTAAATATTGATCAACCCACCTGATTCTAAAAAACCGCCAGAGGTCAAGGGTAATGATTCAGTCAGCGATATTGCAAGAGAAAGATAGAATTCACGAAAAGTTGTCTGGAGAAAGCGGATCGATTCATGAATATCTCATGCAATCTCACCTCGCAGCTAGGAAAATTGCAGCATCATACAATTTTAATCTCCATTATGCCAAGATACCCAATGCAAAACCGAGTGATAATTCAGTGCCTCCTCTCCCCACCAAGGAGAATATGATGGTCATGGAGGCAAGCCTTTGAAACCGCTGCCCTAGTTCTCTCACATCGTTGGGCAAGTCGTTGAAACAGAGCGAGATTGCGACGATGATGGGTCCATGGTGGGCGGGCGGCGAATTGGAAGAAGAAACAAAAGAAACACCATTTGACAACGATGCCTGCCGCGTAAGAGCCATCACAGATGAAGTGTTGGAGTGTCTGATGCCGAAACCCGTGCGTTGTCGTTATGCGATGCCATTTGGTCACGGTTTTTTCTGCCAATACCTCAAGCGGAAAAAGATCGTGGCTGATACTCGACAACTGAAAGGATAGGAACCAATTGTGGTACTCCTATTCCGGGCTCGATGAGCTTTCCCGTGGAGGCCAGAAGGTGTAGTGGTGTTGAGTTCAGGTCCAAAGTCGTGGGTCCTCGACATCCAGCCACAACCGGTGGAACAGTGCGACCGGGTCGTCCAGGCCGAAGCACCAGCGTTTGAGCAGCTTGAGTTTGTTGTTGACCCCTGCGACGAAACCGCTGGTATGTCGCCCTATGCAAGGTATTGATGGATTTATAAAAATAGCTCAGCCTCAAGACTTTGACTTGCTCAGTCCAGCGCTGAAGGCGGGTCTGGGTGGTGGCTCGATCCGGGCTATGTTGAAGATCGCCGTCAGCGGGGTGCGCGGCACGTAGGCGCTCGCCAAGGTCGGCGCTCGCTCGAACAGTGCCACCACCCGGCCTTGCTGGTCGTGATTCAACGACTGCCATTCCCGGCGCAACAGGGGCCGCCGCTCGGCGGTCGGCACCGCCCGCGCCGGGGGGCGGTTGGCATTGAGCCGACTGCTTTCGGCCTAGCGCAACTCGTCCACCGCTTTGCGGTACTAGACCGCAACATGAAATCGGTCCACCACGATCTGGGCGTTCAGCAGCGTCGCCGCCACGGCCCTAACGTAGCCCTCCCATAGGTCGATACCGACCCGCCGCACCGTGGCTTTCAAGGGGGCTGGGTCGTGTGCGGAAAAACCTGCGCCGTGGTCTGCAACCGATCGGCGGCATCGCCAGCGCGTGGGGGTGCCGCTGGGCGTCCCGTGCCTAAATCACCGCCACAGAGTGATAAAATTTACGGCTAGATCATATTATAATTTTTTCAAAACCTACCTTGGTGATCCAGTGATGAGCCGTTCATTGCATATTGAAATTCAGGAGTCCCCCTTAAAAAATCAAAGCATATCATGAACGAACAGGCTCGCGCTAAATTTCGAGAGCGGATCCAAATCTTTATCTTAATCTTATCCGCATTAAAATAGTAAAATATATTGGTAATTGGTATAACCGATCCGGTTCCGGCGGGCGGATGCCAACTCATAAATCTTGAGTATTTCACTGGTAATTCTGGGTTTTTGCACTACGCTTATTTTCATCCGCGCCATAACTATCCATGGGCGGCTAAAGATGGACCGTCCAACGCAAGCGTTTTGTTACCTGCCTGAACTTTGGAGGAGGACAAGACCGTGGACTTGATCACCGAACGCGTCGATGTGTGGGCTGCCCGCATCGAAGACAAACCTGGCAGCTTAGCCAATACCCTGACCGGCTTGCGGGAAGCCGGTGCCAATCTCAACTTTATCCTCGCCCGGCGGGAACCGGATCAACCCGGCAAATCCGTCGTTTATGTGACTCCTCTTGCTGGCGATGCCGAGCTTGAAGCCGCCGCCACGCTGGGGTTCAACCTGACCGCGCGGGTGCACTCAGTGCGCGTCGAAGGACTGAATCAGTCGGGAATTGCCGCCGAACTGGCATCCAGACTCGCGGCGGCTGACCTCAACCTGCGGGGGTTTTCCGCAGCAGTGCTTGGAGCGCGGTTCATCCTGTATATCGGCCTCGACTCCGCCGAAGACGCCGCGAAGGCGTTGACCATCCTGCAACGGGCGTAAGCATTGGTCCCCTCTCCTTCTGTCAAGGAGAGGGAAGCGAGAAGGTCGGGTGAGTCCTATCCCCCCATCCCATAAATCCACTCGGGATGGAATCAGAGGGAGGTTGACACGGTCATCGTCGATGCAGTGCAACCGCCTGTCTGGTCGGAATTCGAACGCTGAATCGCACCTTGATGAAACCGGGATCGCAGCTTAGTTGCACTGCCATCCCGGCATTCGACATGCGCGGTGAACGCGGGACGAACCGAAAACTCCAAAACCTGATCTTTGTCGGTGGCGATGCTACTGGCCGCCCGAATCTCCGCGCCCCAAGACAGTTTGACCTTGGTTTCGGGTGGCAACGCGCCGTCGCATTGGACGACCACGGTCTCGGGCGAATCCTGCTTTTTAACGAACGCTAATACCTTCGCTCGCTCTTGGCCGGTCAGGGGCTTGATCCGCAAGAATTCCGGCTGGCCCGCGACGGCGCGGCGCGCATGCTCCCAGATGGTGTCGGGATCGGCCTCGGCGTCCAGCGTCAGCACGAATGATGAGGTCGTGGCTAAACCGGATTCCCCTCACGCTGGCCGAAAGTCGCGTTCGCTTTCCATAAATTTAGGCCGGGTCATCCGAAACGATAATGCGCGTTTCGCGCCTCCGGATGACTTGTGGGAAAAATCCAGCCGGCTGCCGGCGAAGTCGTTTTGCCTGGGTCCACTCGCCGCCTGAAAACTTTCCAAATCGTTGTTAGAATGAACGGCCATGAAACTGAACTTCACCAAAATGCACGGACTCGGCAACGATTTCGTGGTGATCGATGGCATCAACCAGACCGTGATGCTGGAGTCAGCCCAAGTTCGCCGGTTGGCCGACCGCCATTTCGGCATCGGCTGCGACCAGGTGCTGTTGGTGGAGGCGCCCGACCGGCCGGAAACTGATTTCCGCTACCGCATCTTCAACGCCGATGGCGGCGAGGTGGAGCAGTGTGGCAATGGTGCCCGCTGTTTCGCCCGCTTCGTCCGTGACCGTCAACTGACCGACAAGGACGATCTGCGCGTGATGACCGCTGCTGGCCCGCTACGGCTGCGGCTCCTGCCCGAGGGGCAGGTGGCGGTGGACATGGGCCAGCCCCGGTTGGAGCCCGCTGATGCGCCCTTTTTTGCCACCGAGCGCGCCGCCCGCTATCCCATCGCCGCTGATGGAGCCGAGTTGGAAATCGGCGTTGTGTCGATGGGCAATCCCCATGCGGTGTTGATGGTGGACAACGTGGACCAGACGCCAGTCGCGCATCTGGGGCCCCTGCTGGAGCGGCATGGCCGATTCCCCCAGCGCGCCAATGTCGGTTTCATGCAGATCGTCGCGCCGGATCATGTCCGGCTGCGGGTGTTCGAGCGGGGAACCGGCGAAACCTTGGCCTGCGGCAGCGGCGCTTGCGCGGCGGTGGTGGTGGGCCGGCTGTGGGGTCTGCTGTGGCCGAACGTCCGGGTCGAATTACCGGGTGGCGAGTTACGTATTCACTGGGCCGGCGAGGGGGAGCCGGTGACCCTGACCGGGCCGGCGACGACGGTGTTCGAGGGGTGGATCGAGTTATGAGCGAAGAAGGCGAAGCGTCCGATCCCGATCCGATGGTGGCGGATTACCTGCGCGACCATCCGGACTTCTTCGTTCGTCATCCCGAGTTGACGGAGGGTCTGCGTATCCCGCATCCCTGTCGGCCGGCGGTATCGCTGCTGGAGTATCAAAACCGCCTGTTACGGGAGCATTGTCAACGGTTGCGCGACAAGTTGGTGGAACTGGTCGCCATCGCCCGCGACAACGACCGACTTGCGGAACGGGTGCAACGGCTGGCGTTGGGTTTGCTGGACGCGCGGGGTGGGTTGGACGAACTGCTGCATGGGATCAAGGCGATCCTGCGCGATGAGTTCAAAGCCGATTGCATCGCCTTGTGCCTGGCGATGCCGCCCACCCTCGGGTTGAGCGCGGTGGAGGAGTTTCTACGGCCGGACGTGGTCAGTCTGTTCGACGAGGTGTTTCGCGCTGGTCGGCCGCAATGTGGCCGCTTGAGCGCGGAGCAGGCCATCGCCCTGTTCGGCGATGGTGCCTGTCTTGCCGTGTCGGCGACGCTGACGCCGCTGGGTAGCGGTGAGTGGCGCGGGTTGCTGGCGGTGGGCAGCGGCGATCCCCAGCGGTTTCATCCAGGCATGGGCACGTTGTTTTTGGAGCGAATCGGCGAGTTGATCACCCAAACGCTGCAAGCTCGGTTGGTAACCGGCGGGTGGCGGAGGCTGTCCGATCCCCCCTCGGCGCGTGGGCGTTGAATCAGTACCCCAGCCATTCGTCCAGTTGGGCATGGGCCTCGTCCATCCCCAATCCAGTCGGTGCCGAAAACAGTTGCGCGCTGGCGTCCGGATAATCGGTCTTCAGAATTTTTTGTAGTTGTTGCAGCGCCATCCGCGCCGCGCCACGCCCAAGCTTGTCGGCCTTGGTCAGTAGCACGTGGGTGGGAAGGGGGCGGCGGGCGCAGCCATCCAGCAATTGACGGTCCAGCGTGGTGAGTGGGTGGCGGATATCCATCAGCAGCATCAGGCCACGCAGGGCGCGGCGCTCGCGCAGGTAGCGCCCCAGTAGCGCCTGCCAATGCTGGCGGATCGCGTCCGGTACCTGAGCGTAACCGTAGCCGGGCAGATCCACCAAATAGCGTCCCGGTTCCACCTGGAAGAAATTGAGTAACTGGGTTCGACCGGGCGTTTTGCTGACTCGGGCCAGTTGTCGCTGGCCGGTCAGTGCGTTGAGGGCGCTGGACTTGCCGGCGTTGGAGCGCCCGGCGAAAGCGACTTCCCAGCCGGTATCGGGCGGCAATTGCGCCAGGGAGTTGACGCTGTTGAAAAAACAGGTGGTCCGGTAACGAAGGGCGGCCGAGGTGGCCCCAAGGATGGGGTTAGGGTTACTAGGGTTTTTCATTGAACTTAAAGGCCAAAACTGATATATAAAACCGCCGCTTTCACGCGGTGGAACCAACCACAACAAGCACGGGTTCCGCCGTGACCAAGCGAGGCTCGTCCGTCGGTTCGCGCCATTTCTCGATTCGCGCCGGCGGCAGGTCGCCTGAACCGAATATCGTCATCGTACAGGAGCCTTCCAAAAATGAAAAAACTCGTTGTGATCGCCGCGACGTGCGCATTGCTCGGTTCCGCGACCGCCGCACTGGCCGCTGGCGACCCCACCGCCGGCAAAACCAAGTCCGTCACTTGCGCGGCTTGCCACAGCGCGGATGGCAACAGCGCCGTGGCCCAGTATCCCAAGCTGGCGGGGCAAAGTGCCGATTACCTCGTCAAGCAGCTTCAGGACTACAAGAGCGGCGCCCGCGCCAATCCGATCATGGCCGGCATGGTCGCGCCACTAAGTCCGCAAGACATGGAGGACTTGGCCGCCTATTTCGCATCGCAACAGATCGCGCGCGGCGCGGCCGACCAGGCCCTGGCTCCGGTGGGCGGGGCTGTCTTCCGCGGTGGCAACCTGACCAGCGGCGTCTCGGCTTGCGCGGCTTGCCATGGCGCCACTGGGGCCGGCAATCCGGCCGCCAAGTTCCCGGCCATAGCCGGCCAGCACGCAGAGTACGTTGAGGCCCAGTTGAAGTCCTTCCGCGCCCTGGAACGCTCCAACGACGCCGGCCAAATGATGCGCGCCATCGCCGCCAAAATGACCGACCCGGAAATCAAGGCGGTGGCGTCCTACGTTCAAGGCTTGCAATAATAAGAACCCGGTCGAACCGGACTGAATGCCCCTGATGGGGCCCTGGGGGTGGCTGATTGAGCCACCCTTTTTTGTGCCTGGCGCGCCCCAGGCGGTGAACGGATTCCAACGAGCCGAGTCATAAAGACCGTTTGCCATTTCGCCACCTGTCTCCCAGCCATCCTCGACCCTTTGTCGTGAGCGACACCGTCACCGCGCGCAAACCCTCCCAACGCCGTACCTTGGGCTGGGTGTTGCTGGAATTCCTCGGCTCCATGAACCTGGCCATCACCCTGCTGGTGGTGGTGGCCATCGCCTCGATGATCGGTACGGTGCTGCAGCAGAACCAGCCCTATCCGGACTACGTGCTCAAGTTCGGGCCATTCTGGTTTGAGGCGTTCGACCGCCTAGGCCTTTACGATGTGTATGGCGCCGTGTGGTTCATCGCCATTTTGGGATTTCTCGTTCTCTCCACCAGCGTTTGTCTGTATCGCCAGATTCCCGGCATGGCGCGGGAGATGGTTCGGTTTCGCACCCAGGTTCGGTTGGAATCGCTGCGCGGGTTTCACCAGCGCGCCGAGTGGTGGTTGCCGGAGCGAGCTTCCCCCGGTGTGCTTGCGGAAATCACCGGCGCGTTTCGCGCTCGTGGTTACCGCTGGCGGATCCAGGACCATGGTGACCATCAGGTAGCCGCGGCGATGAAGGGCCGTTACCAACGGCTGGGCTATCTGTTCACCCACGCGGCGGTGGTGGTGATCGGAATCGGCGGCCTGCTGGACGGCAACCTGTGGCTGAAGCTGAAGGAATGGCGCGGCGAGATCGTGGTCGAGACGCGGGATCTAGCCGCCCGCGACGTACCGCCGGTCAGTCGGCTGGCACCTGGCGCGATCCCGTCGTTTCGCGGCAACATCATGTTGCCCGAGGGCAGCGCCGCCAGTTTCGTCTTCTTGCGGTTGCGCGATGGATTTCTGGTGCAGGAACTGCCGTTCGCCATCGAATTGAAGGATTTTCAGGTCGAGTACCACGCCACCGGCCAGCCCAAATCCTTCGTCAGCCAGGTACGCATCCATGATCGGGAACATCTAGGCGACCGGCCGCTGGACGCGACCATCCGGGTCAATCATCCGCTGATCTATCGCGACTACGCCATCTATCAATCCGATTTCGGCGACGGCGGTTCCAAGCTGGAGTTGCGGCTCTGGCCACTGACCGGCGGCCGACTGGAGCCGGTCGATATCAAGGGTGAGGTGGGCGGGGCGCTCAAGGTGGCGGGACCGGCCGGACCGCTTGGTTTGGAATTGACCGAGTTTCGGCTGTTCAACCTGTTGCCGGAACCCGGCGCTCGGCCTGGCGACCGCAAGTTCCGCAATTTTGGTCCCAGCGTTGGATTCAAGGCGCGCGACGCCACCGGCGAGGCACGCGAATACCTAAATTACATGGCGCCGGTTCAATTGGAGGGCCGCTGGTTCTGCGTCAGCGGCGTCCGCGCCCGGTCAGGAGCGGAGTTTGTCTATCTGCACATTCCGGTGGACGCGAACAACAGCCCCGAACGCTTTTTGCGCTTCAACGCCCGGTTGCGCGACGAGGAGGGACTGCGCGCGCTACTGGCGCGCGCGCCAACACCGACCGAAAATCCCGATTTCCAGCACGATCTCAATCAGGTGCGCCTGAACCTGGTCGAACTGTTTATCCAAGGCGGTTTTGCGGCGGTGACGGAGCGCGCCCGCGCGGTGGTGCCCCCCGACCGGCTGCAAGAGGCGACGAAACTGTATTTGGAGATTCTGCGCGATACCCTAGCGGAAGTTTTTATCGAGGTGTTGCGGGCGGAGGGGGTCAATCTGGAGCAGGGGGTGGGCGAGCGCGAGGATGCGTTTTTCAACGACGCCTTGTCGGCTCTGGCCACGCTGCCGGTCTACGGTTCACCGCTTTATCTGCAACTGACCGGATTCCAGCAAGTGGAAGCCTCTGGCTTGCAGGTGACCCACAGCGGCGCGGTTGGCGTGGTCTACGCCGGCTTTGCGTTTCTGATCATCGGCGTTTTTCTCCTGTTTTATACTTCCCACCGTCGGCTGTGGGCCTGGATCGCGGCCGAGGAAGGCGGCTCGCGCTTGGTCCTGGCTGGCGCGGGCAACCGTCGCCAAGCGGAATTCGCCCGCGAGTTCGCCGTGCTGGAAGCGAGCCTGGCGCGGCGACTAGGCGCGTCGGAGCCCCGCGCGGATAACTGACTTTTCCTGGTTAACCCTTTAGTTGAGAGAGGACTGTCGGTCATGGTGGTAACGCGCGAAGCGATGCTTGAACCCTGGGAGCAGCCGGCTTTTTGGCGGCGGCTGACGATTTGGGACGCGCTGTGGACGCTGCTGGCGGCGGTGGGAGCAATCTATGCCGGGTGGTTTTATCGGGCGGAGATGGATGGTTATGAGATCGCCATCCTGTTCGGCGGCGCCCTGGCGCTGATCGCCTGGGGGCTGTACTGGAAACCGGCGCGACTGTTCACCCTGGCGGTGGCGTTGCTGGCGTTGCTGGCGTTGTGGCGGTATGGAACCGACTACGAGTCGCGCAAGAGCGTTTTCCTGCTCAAGTATTTCCTGGAAAGCCAGGCTGCGTTCATGTGGATGAGCGCGCTGTACGTCCTAGCGACCGTCGTCTATTTCGCCGCCCTGTTTAGCCGTTCCGAATTCGTCGGTCAGACCGCGACCGCCTTGACCTGGAGCGCGACCGTGCTGGGAATGACCGGTCTGTTGACGCGCTGGCGCGAATCCTATCTGCTGGGGGCGGACATCGGGCACATTCCGGTCAGTAATCTTTATGAAGTGTTCATCCTGTTCGCGCTGATCACCGCGCTGTTGTACCTGTTTTACGAGGACCGGCATCGCACCCGCGCCATGGGTGGCTTCGCCCTGCTGGCGATCAGCGGAGCGGTCGCTTTTCTGTTGTGGTACACCTTCGACCGCGAGGCCCATCACATCCAGCCGCTGATTCCGGCCCTGCAAAGCTACTGGATGAAGATTCACGTGCCGGCCAACTTTGTCGGTTACGGCGCCTTCGCCCTGGCGGCGATGCTGGGGGTGGCGTATCTGTTGCGCCAGCGCGCCGAAACCCACCGTCCTGATGGCGTCCTGGCCACGGTACTGCCACCGTTGGAACTGCTGGATGACGTGATGTACAAAGCCATCGCCCTGGGTTTCGTCGCCTTCACCATCGCGACGATTCTTGGCGCGCTGTGGGCGGCGGAAGCGTGGGGCGGTTACTGGTCCTGGGATCCCAAGGAAACCTGGGCGTTGATCGTCTGGCTGAACTACGCTGCCTGGCTGCACCTGCGCTTGACCAAGGGCTGGCGCGGCGCGCCGATGGCCTGGTGGGCGGTGATCGGTCTGTTCGTCACCCTGTTCGCCTTTCTGGGCGTGAACATGTTCCTGTCCGGGCTACACTCCTACGGTACGCTCTAGGCTGATCCGCCGGGCCCTGTTCTCACTCTCCAAACCCGAGGATTTCGTTAAATGCCGCATTCACTCCGTCGCTTGCTGCTGGTTCTGTTGACCTGCGCGTTGCCGCTAGCCGTCGCCCGCGCCGCCGATCCGCCCGCGCCGCCCGCGTTTGAGGAAGGTAGGGATTACGTACGCCTATCGACACCGATGCCGCCCGCCACGCCCGACAAAATCGAGGTAGTCGAGTTTTTCTCGTACACCTGCCCGCACTGTTACGATCTGGATCCGACCGTGCGCGACTGGCTCCAGCGCAAGCCGGAGAACGTGACGTTCACGCGGATCGCGGTCGCTTTCAGCGCGAACTGGGAGCCCAGCGCCCGCGCCTATTACGCCGCCGAGGCGCTGGGAGTAGCGGACAAGATGCACCAACCTCTGTTCGATGCCATCCACCAGGATAAGCGCAAGCTGGGCAACGAGGACGAACTGGCGGCGTTTTTCGCCGAGCAGGGCGTGAATCAGGACGCTTTCCGCAAGGCCTACCAGTCGTTCCAGACCGAAACCCAATTCCGGCGCGGCAACCAACTGGCCCAACGTTACGGAGTGCGTGGCGTGCCGACGGTGATCGTCGGTGGCCAATATGATGTGCGCTCGCCCCGAATTTTCGAAGTGGTGGATTTTCTGATCGCCAAGCTCGCCGCGTCGCAGGGTTGAAGGCGGAACCGGAATGACCGATCCCGCCCCGCCGCGGCGCCTGCGGTTGCTCAGCTACAACATTCAGAGCGGGCTGACCACGCGTAAGTATTCCCAATATCTCACCCGCAGTTGGAAGCATCTGGTGCCGGTGCCGTCGCGGATGACCAACCTTGATGGCATCGCCCGGGTTCTGACCGATTACGACCTGGTCGGCTTGCAGGAGGTGGACGCCGGCAGCCTGCGCAGCGGTTTCGTCAACCAGGTGAAGTACCTAGCCGATCAGGCCGGTTTCGCTCATGTGTTCGATCAATCCAATCGCAAGATCGGGATGATTTCCCAACATGGCAACGCGGTGCTGAGCCGGGTTCGGCCGGATGCTATCACCGAACACAAGCTGCCGGGGTTGCCGGGCCGTGGCGTGTTGGAGATCCAGTTCGGTTCCGGGGCGGACGCGCTGTACGTGTTGATCCTGCACATGGCGCTAGGCCGGCGCGGTCGGTTGCGACAGATTGGTTTCCTAGCGGAGCGGGTGAGCGATTACCGCCATGTCATCCTGATGGGCGATTTCAACTGCGACCTAGACAGCCCGGAAATGGCGGTGTTGCTGGAGACGGTCCAGTTGCGCGAACCGGCGCCGGGTTTGCGCACCTTTCCTAGTTGGCAGCCGAGCCGCCAGTTGGATCACATCCTAGTGTCGTCTTCCATTGTGGTCGAACGGGTCGAAGTGCTGGACTGTGTCTTTTCCGACCATTTGCCGATCGCGATGGCGGTGCGCTTGCCGGAGTCGGTGTGCTTGGAGTGGGAGTCGTGCCCGGTGACGATGCCAGCGGTGTGACTTCTTAGAACAGGTAGTCGGGGTCTTTCGTCCTTGGTCCCCCTGATACCAGGCATAGGTTTCCCGCAACCCAGCCACCAAGTCGATGCGCGCGCGCCAGCCGAGACCAGCCAGGCGGGAGGCATCCAGCAATTTTTGGGGGGTGCCGTCGGGTTTCGTGGGGTCGTAGTCGATGGGACCGGTGTAACCGACGATGCCGGCGATCTGATCGGCCAGTTCGCGGATGGTGATGTCGACGCCCGTGCCGATGTTGATCAGGTCGGTGGCGGTGGTGCGCAAGCCGATATGGACGCAGGCGGCGGCCATGTCGTCCACGCGCAAGATTCGCGCCGGGGAGCGCCGGTGCCCCAGATCGTCACGCGGGGCGCGGTGGGGGGATGCGGCGGGATGCCGAGACTTTGTTGGAGATCGGCGGGGATCGGGCCGAAGCGGGCGACATCACGGGCGATGCCGGCCCATTTTTTGGCCTGGGCGAGATGGGCGAGATGGAATTTGCGGATCAACGCCGGCAGGACGTGGGACGATTCCAGGTCGAAATGGTCGTTGGGACCGTACAGGTTGGTGGGCATGACCGGGACATAGGTAGTCCCGTATTGCCGGTTGTAGGCGTCGCACATCTCCACACCGGCGATCTTGGCGATGGCGTAGGGCGAATTGGTCGGTTCCAGCGGGCCGGTGAGCAAGGCGTCCTCGCGGATCGGTTGGGGGGCGAATTTGGGATAGATGCAGGAGCTGCCCAGAAAGATCAGTCGCTGAACCCCAGCGAGGTAAGCCTGATGCAACACATGAGTTTGCATCATCAGATTTTCGTAGATGAACTGGCCGCGCTGGATGTTATTGGCATGGATGCCGTCCACCTTGGCGGCTGCGAGAAACACGACTTCAGGGCGTTCCTCGGCGAAGAAGCGGGCGGTGGCGGTCTGATCGAGCAGGTCGAGTTCGGTGTGGGTGCGCAGGATCAGGTTGGCGTACCCTTGCGCGCGCAGGGCGCGCACCAGGGCGGAACCGACCAAGCCGCAATGGCCAGCCACGTAAATCTTGGCGTCAGCGTTCGAGACCATCACTCCTCCGGCTGGGGCACAGCGAACCCGTAGGTCTGGCACAGTTGATCGCGCTGGGCCTGCTGAAGATCGACTTCGACCATGGCTTTGACCAGTTCCGGAAAGCGGATGCGCGGTTCCCAGCCCAGCACGGTCCTGGCCTTGGTGGGATCGCCGAGCAGGAAATCGACTTCGGTGGGCCGGAAATAGCGCGGGTCAATGCGCACCAGTACTTGCCCAGTGCGGGTGTCCCGGCCAATTTCATCCACGCCGGTCCCGTTCCATTCGATTTGATAACACAGTTCCTGGAAGGCGCGCTCGACGAATTCGCGCACGGTATGGGTTTCGCCGGTGGCGATGACGTAGTCGTCGGGGGCATCCTGTTGCAGCATCAGCCACATGGCGCGCACGTAATCCTGGGCGTGGCCCCAATCGCGTTTCGAATCGAGGTTGCCCAGGTACAGGGTCTGCTGCGCGCCGAGGTGGATGCGGGCAATGGCGCGGGTGATCTTGCGGGTGACGAAGGTTTCGCCGCGAATGGGCGATTCGTGGTTAAACAGAATGCCGTTGCTGGCGTGGATTCCGTAGGCTTCGCGGTAGTTGACGGTGATCCAGTAACCGTAGACCGGCGGCACCGTAGGGACTGCGCGGGTAGAACGGTGTGGTTTCCTTCTGGGGAATTTCCTGGACCTGGCCGAACATTTCGCTGGTGGAGGCTTGGTGGAAGCGGGTTTTCCGCTCCCAGCCGAGAATGCGGATGCCCTCAAGCAGGCGCAGGGTACCGAGGGCGTCGGCGTTGGCGGTGTATTCGGGCGTCTCAAATGAGACCTGGACGTGGCTTTGCGCGGCGAGGTTGTAGATTTCGTCGGGCTGGGTGTGCTGGAGAATGCGGATCAGGTTGGTGGCGTCGGTGAGATCGCCGTAATGCAGGGTGAAGCGCCGGTCGGGGGCGTGCGGGTCCTGATAGAGGTGGTCGATGCGCTGGGTGTTGAACTGCGAGGCGCGGCGCTTGATGCCGTGGACGGTGTAGCCCTGGCTCAGCAGGAATTCGGCGAGATACGCGCCGTCCTGGCCGGTGATGCCGGTGATGAGAGCGGTCTTGTTCATGGGGCTGGGTGATCGGGCGCCAGGAAAATGGAGGCCGGAGTATAGCCGAAGCAAGCCTCTCGGGCATGGAAGCCACGCCGGGATCAGTTCATTTCTTCTCCGAAATCGCCTAATATCCATCCCAAGTGGCGAGAGGATGCGACGATGAATATGGAGTCTCTTAAGGAAGCGATTCGACGAGAACTGCCCGAAATTTTGCGGACAGATCCGGACCTGCGCGCCTACATTCTGGAATTGACCCGATCGGAGTATGCTGGGCGGGCGGAGACCCAGGACCGGTTTTACGACCTGCTAGGGGAATTGCGCCGCGACCGGGAAGAGCAAACCCGCAAGTGGGATGAGCAGAACCGCAAGTGGGATGAGCAGGCCCACCAATGGGACGAGCAAAATCGTAAATGGGATGAGCTTCAGGCCGAATTGCGCCGCGAGCGGGAGGAACGCGCCCGCGAATGGGACGAATACAAGGACGAGCAGAACCGGCGATGGGAAGCGAACCAGGTGGAGCTGCGGCGGTTGCATGAAGAGATCATGGCCCAGGCCCAAAAACACGAGCGGGGTATCGGCGCGTTGGGTTCGCGCTGGGGCTTGCAATCGGAAAAAGCGTTCCGCGACGCGCTGGCGGGGATTCTGGAAAAGAACTTTGGGGTGCAAGTCGTCAATGTCAACGAGTACGACGATCAGGGCGAGGTGTTCGGACGACCCGATCAGGTGGAACTGGACGTGATCATCAAGAATGGCCTGCTGTTGATCTGTGAACTCAAATCGTCCATCGACAAGGCGGGGATGTACATTTTCGAGCGCAAGGCACGGTTTTACGAGCAACGGCATCAGCGGATCGCGAACCGGCTGATCGTGATTTCGCCGATGATTGAGGCTCGAGCGCGGAAGGTGGCGGAGCGGCTGGGGATCGAGACCTATGGCGATTCGACCGAGGTGGAGGAGCTGTAATGTCGGTCAAGCGTAGTGTGGCCTGGCGGGGCGCAGGGGATCAATCCGCGGGCTAGGGATGGCGCCTTGGAAAAACTTACGGTAGGGAGAAAGCTGGGTGATGGACTATGTCTCGAGCGAATAACCGATCAAACTTGAATTCGATCCCCAGGCGGATGCGGTTTACCTGGAATTGACGGATGCCGAAGTGGATAAATCCAGTAAAATTCAACCTGGCATCATTCTGGATTACGATACCGAAGGGCGAATCGTAGGCATTGAAGTGCTTCACGTCAGTCAAAGAAGCCAATTACCGTTGAGGAAAGCGGCCTAGTTTGCCTGGATATTCACGACCATTGTTGATAAAGCGGAAATGTACATCTTCAAGCGCGCGGACGCGGCTACGCGCACGTGCTGTTCGAGCACAAGAGCTACGTCGAGACGCGGATCAATCTGGATCTGCTGCGGTACTGGGCGCGGATTTGGGAGCAGTGACTGACGGCGGGGAATAAGGGGCGATTACCGGTGATCGTACCGGTGGTCTTTTACCACGGCTTGGCGCGGTGGGGGGTGAAACGGCAATTCGCCGAGACGGTGGTGGCAGTGCCGGAGTTGCAGGCGTATGTGCCCAACTGCGTATATCATCTGATCGATTTGAACGCGTGCCGGGACGAGGAACTGCGCGGGGCGGTGATGTTGCAGGTGGCGTTGTTGACGCTGACGTACGTCTTTCGGGCCGAGTTGCGAGAACGGTTGCCGGGGATTTTGGGATTGTTGCGGGAGTTGGAAGAGAGTTCGAGTGGACTGGATTTCATTCGATCGTAGTTGCGGTATCTGGCGCAGATGGTGGAAACGGACCGGTTGAGCGAGGCGGACTTGCACCAGGCAGTGACGCGGGCCTTGCGCGGCGGAGGTGAACTGATGATGACGGTTGCGGAACAGTGGGAACAACAGGGGATCGAGAAAGAGATCAAGAAAGGGATCGAGAAAGGGATCGAGAAGGGCGAGGCTAGGGCACTGTTGCGGCTGGTGCAGGCCAAGTTTGGCCTGCCAGGGCCAGCGGTGGAGGCGCGGATTCAGGGAGCGGAGCCGGCACAATTGGAACGATGGCTGGATCGAATTCTGACGGTGAAGAATCCAGATGAGTTGTTTGGTTGATCTAGCGCCTAGCCTTTAGCCTTTCGTCTTGGGCCTGAAGCAAGGTGGCGGAGCGGCTAGGGATCGAGACCTACGGCGATTCGATGTGAGGTTTTTTTCGCCTTTCGCCTTTTCGGAGGAAGCAGCGTGCTAGGTTGTGGGTTTTGAGGATCAAAAGGAAACGCTGATGGCTGTGATGATCCACCCACTGTCGGATGTGCAAAGCCAGAACATTGGTGATGGGACCCGCGTTTGGCAATTTGTCGTCATTTTGCCCAAGGCCACAATCGGTCGTGATTGCAATATTTGCGCACATTGCCTGATTGAAAATGATGTGGTTGTGGGTGATCGGGTCACGGTGAAATCTGGGGTACAGCTTTGGGATGGCATCGAGATTGAAGATGATGTTTTTGTAGGACCCAACGCGACCTTTACTAACGATCCATTCCCACGTAGCAGACAATATCCTGAATCATTTAAAAAAACCGTCATCAGGAAAAGCGCTTCCATCGGCGCGAACGCGACTCTTCTTCCAGGCGTGGTGATCGGGCGGAATGCCATGGTGGGCGCGGGTGCGGTGGTGGCGGCGGATGTCCCGGATGGAGCGGTCGTAGTGGGAAATCCAGCAAAAATCATTAAATGGGTTGATTGACCATGCCCCTCTCTGACTGCCGTATGATCGACCTGCCTAGGGTTCCCAATGTCCTGGGCAACCTGACCTTCATCGAAGGTGAACGGCATATTCCCTTTGCGATTCAGCGGGTGTACTACCTGTATGACGTGCCGGGCGGCGCGGAGCGCGGCGGCCATGCCCACCGGGAATTGCAGCAGTTGATCATCGCGATGTCCGGCAGTTTTGATGTCATCCTTGATGACGGTTATCACAAGCAGCGCTTTCATCTAAATCGGTCCTATCAAAGTCTCTATGTGAGCACCCTAATTTGGCGGGAACTGGATAATTTCTCTTCCGGTTCGGTATGCCTGGTGTTAGCCTCGAATCGCTACAACGAGGCGGATTACTACCGCAACTATGACGATTTTTTGCGCGCTGTCGTCAACAAAGTTTTTCCATGAGTCTCCAAGACTGCTGTATTATCGAACTACCCAAGATTCAAGACCCTCGGGGCAATCTGACCTTTGTCGAGGGTAGTCAACATATCCCGTTCGAGATTCGTCGGGTGTTTTATTTGTACGATGTGCCGGGCGGTTCGGAACGCATGGGCCATGCGCTGAAGACCTGCGAACAATTTCTGATCGCCATGTCCGGATCGTTCGATGTCATCCTCTACGACGGCAAGCATAATCAGCGCTTTCACATGAACCGGTCCTATTACGGCTTATATATTCCGCCGCTGATTTGGCGCGAAATTGATAATTTTTCTTCGGGCGTCGTGTGCCTGGCGCTGGCTTCAGAACCGTATAGTGAAGCCGGGTATTACCGGGAATATCGGGACTTTCTGATGGCGGTCAAAGACGAGTTTTGATCATGCACGCGCAAATGGTTCGTTTACAAAATGGCTGGTATATCCCGGATTTGCCGGGATTTGACGATATTCGGGATGATGCGGTCGCGGTGTCGGTTGAACTGGATCACCAGGAATTCATGCAACGCAACTATAAGGAATTGCGGGGGATCGCGATTGTGGAGCGGTATCAGGAAAAAGCGGCGCAGGAAGATGCCTTGCCCGAAGTGATTGAGGGCCGGGAAGCGTTTCGCCAGCGCTTCGGGCTGGAAGGTGTCCATTCACTCGCCGATTTATGGGAACGGCTGCGATAAGCCATGTATTTGCTCGATAGTAATTTTATTATTGATGTCGTCGCGAATCGCGCCAGTAAAGGCGATTTATTCGCTGATTTGGTCGCTTATCTGGTGGAAAACCGGCTGGCGTTCATCGCGTCCTGCCAGTTACACAATTTGGAATATGTCCTCAAAAAGCAGTATCCCCAAGCCTTGCCCCATTACCTGCGGCTTAGAAAATATTTGCGGGTGATCAAAACGCCCGGTGCTGTCGACTTTGCTCATCCCCTGGCGCAGATGGATTTGGAAGATTACCTGGTCGAGTTATCCGCCCGGATGCTGGATGCCCGCGTGATCACCTCGGACCGGCGATTGTTGGCGGTGTCCCCATGCGCCATCAAACCCGAAGCGGTTTACCGTCAGGTGTGCGCGTCAACCCCACCGATCAACACACCGGCTTCCGCACTTCACGCTCACTTACGGCCCCCCGTTCCCTTTCTGGATCTGAAAGCGCCGCATCGGGAGCTTTACCCGGAATTGGACGCTGCTTACGACCGGGTGCTGAACTCCGGCTGGTTTATTCTCGGCCAGGAAGTCGAAGCCTTCGAGCGCGAATTCGCCGCCTATTGCGAAGCGGACTATTGCGTCGGGGTGGGGAACGGGCTGGAGGCGCTGCATCTGATTCTGCGCGCTTATGGCATCGGGCCGGGCGACGAGGTGATCGTGCCGGCCAATACCTATATTGCGACCTGGCTGGCGGTCAGCTACGCCGGCGCCAGGCCGGTTCCGGTCGAACCGGACGAGCGGACCTATAACCTTGATCTGGCCTTGATCGAAGCGGCGATTACCCCGGCGACCAAGGCGATCCTGCCGGTGCATCTGTACGGGCAGCCGGCGGATATGGACCCGATCAACGCCCTCGCCGCCCGGCATGGCTTGAAAGTGATCGAGGACGCGGCGCAGGCGCACGGAGCGCGCTACAAGGGTCGGCGGGTCGGCGGATTGGGCGATGCCGCCGGGTTCAGCTTCTATCCGGGCAAAAACCTGGGCGCGCTGGGCGATGGCGGGGCGGTGGTCACCAATGACGCCGAGTTGGCGGACCGGGTGCGGGTGTTGCGCAATTATGGGTCGCGGGTGAAGTATCATAACGAGCTCAAGGGCTTCAATTCCCGGCTGGATGAACTGCAAGCGGCGCTGCTGCGGGTGAAGTTGCTGGTGCTGGATGAGTGGAACCAGCGGCGGCGGGCGGCGGCGGCGCGCTATCTCGATGGGTTGGCGGGGAGTGAATTGGGCTTGCCATCTGTGCCGGACTGGGCCGAGCCGGTCTGGCATCTGTTCGTGGTGCGCCATCCGCAGCGGGACGCGCTGCAACAGCGGTTACAACAGGCCGGGATCGGGGCCATGATCCACTACCCGGTTCCGCCGCACTTGCAGCCGGCTTATGCGGAGTTGGGCTACGGCGCGGGAGCGTTTCCGATCACCGAGGCGATTCACCGCGAGGTGTTGAGTTTGCCGATGGGGCCGCAGTTGACCGAAGCGCAGCAGGGGCGAGTGCGGGTAGCCTTGAGTTTTAAGTTTTAAGTTTTAAGTTTTAAGTTTTAAGTTTTAAGGGGCTTTAGATGGCGTATGGGTCTTTTGAAGATTTGGAGGTATGGAAGCGCGCTTGTCGGTTGGCGGTACAGGTTTATGAGGTGTTACACGATTGCCGCGATTATGGATTGAAGGATCAAATGACTCGTGCATCGATTTCAATTGCCTCGAATATTGCGGAAGGCGCTGAGAGAGACAGTAAAGCCGAATACATTCGTTTTCTGCACATTGCCAAAGGCTCTGCTGCCGAATTACGCACCCAAGTTTACATTGCCCACCGCATCGGTACTCTCAAGGAAGGACCCACCCAATCGCTCCTTACCGAACTGAAGGAAATCTCTAAAATGCTCCACGGCCTCATCACCTACTTAAAATCTAACCCTTAAAACTTAAAACTTAAAACTTAAAACTTAAAACTTAAAACTTAAAAACTTCCATGTCTTCCTACACCCAAATTCTCAAATCCTCCTCGCTGATCGGCGGGGCGCAGGGGATCAATCTGTTGTTGGGCATGGTGCGGGTCAAGTTCGCGGCGGTGCTGATTGGTCCAGTTGGAGTGGGTCTGGCCGGCAACTATCAGGCGATTCAGGGCGTGGTTGGCACCATCGCCGGGCTGGGCATTCAGGCCAGCGGGGTGCGCGAGGTGGCGGAGGCGGTTGGAACCGGCGACCAACAGGCCATGGGCCGGGCCATCCTGACGCTGCGCCGGATGTGCTGGCTGACTGGCCTACTGGGGATGCTGGCGATGGTGGCGCTCAGTCCCCTGCTGAGTCAATGGACCTTTGGTTCCAACGACCACGCGGTGGAAATCGCGCTGCTGGGCATAATCATTCTGCTCGGCAATCTCTCGGGCGGGCAAATGGCGCTGATCCAGGGGATGCGGCGCATTGGCGACCTGGCGCGACTCCAGGTTATCAGCGCGGTGGCCGGTACGGTAATCGCCATCGGCTGTTACACCGGGTTCGGCCTGCGTGGCATCGTGCCGGCCCTGTTGCTGATGGCGGTCGTCCAGCTTGCTGCCTCCTGGTATTTCGCGCGGCGGGTCCCGGCGCCCACGGTAGCGATGAGCTGGTGGGAGAGCTTCCGCACGGCGGGCGGCCTGGTTCGGCTCGGCCTGGTGTTCATGTGGAACGGCCTGATCGGCAGCCTGGTGGCTTATCTCACCGTCACCCTGATCACCCAGCAGATCAGCCTGGAAGCTGTCGGCATTTACAGCGCAGCCTTCGCCCTGTCCGGGATGTTCGTCGGGTTCGTGCTGAACGCCATGGGGGCGGATTACTACCCGCGCCTGACCGCTGTGGCGTCCGATCAGGCGGCGGTCAACCGGCTGGTCAACGAGCAGACCGAGATCGGTCTGCTGCTGGCGGTGCCGGGCCTGCTGGCGACGCTGGCCCTGGCGCCGTGGATCATCCGCATCTTTTATACTGGAGCATTTTTGCCCGCCGCCGACCTGTTGCAGTGGTTCATCTTGGGGTGTTTGGGGCGGGTGGTGTCCTGGCCGCTGGGGTTCGTGATGCTGGCGCTGGGCAAGGGCCAATGGTTTTTCGTCACCGAGACGCTGTTCAACGCCGTTCACTTGGCGCTGATCGCGGTGGGGCTGGTCGCCGTGGGCATCGAAGGGGTGGCGCTGGCGTTTTTTATCCTGTATCTAGGCTATACGGCGGCGGTGTATGGAGTTGGTCGCCACCTGACCGGCTTTCGCTGGTCGCTCGCCAGCCAGAAGCTGTTACTGGTACTCCTGCCCATCATTGCCGTGGCCTTCATCGCTGCCCGACTGTTGCCGCTATGGCCCGCGACCGGGTTTGGGATTGTGGCGACTGGGGTCGCATCGGTGCTGTGCCTGCGCGGGCTGGTGCAACGCATTGGCCCGGATCATCGCATCGTCCACGCGGCTTGCCGGGTACCGGGGATGCAGTGGGCGTGTGGGTTGTAAGGTGAAAGGTGAAAGGTCAAAGGTCAAAGGTCAAAGGTCAAAGAAGGCTATTGTCTTTCCATGTTATAACTGGGCAAAACAATACTAAACTTAAAACTTAAAACTTAAAACTTAAAACTTAAAACTTAAAACTTAAAACTTAAAACGGATGAAATGAAACATCCGATCGACCCGAAAGTAGACTGCGTGTTCAAGGCGCTGCTGGGCGCGGAACAGAACCGCAATTTGCTGACGCATTTTCTGAACGCCATTCTCGCCGACGAACTGACCGCACCGATCACCGAGGTCGAGATCCTCGATCCCTACAACGAGCGCGAATTTCTCGACGACAAACTCAGCATTGTCGATGTTAAGGCTCGCGACGCGGCCGGTCAGCTCTACCAGATCGAAATCCAGTTGCTGAACGTCCCGGACTTGCCAGCCCGCATCCTCTACGGCTGGGCGGATCTGTACAGCGCGCAGTTGCGGGGTGGGGACGGGTACGACCGACTGCAACCGACCTACGCCATCTGGCTGTTGGGCCAAACCCTGCGACCCCGAATCGCCGAAGCGATCCACCGCTTCCGCCTGCGCGATGACCAAGGGCGGAGCCTGGTGGATCACGGCGGCATCTGGCTCTTGGAATTGAGCAAATGCCAAGTCGAGAGGGTCAAAACCGAACTGGAGCGATGGCTAAAGTTTTTTATCGAGGGCGAGCGGCTCGACGACGAGCGCCTGCCTGACTGGATGGAAACCGAGGAGATGCGGCAAGCCATGAACACCTTACGACAGTTTTCG
>JAVMKH010000206.1:5149-11046 GCA_031732935.1 Candidatus Contendibacter sp. | reverse complement strand
GCGGGCCGCACCGGCGTCGCCGCCTGCCAGATGGCGCTGGTCAACATGCGCGACGGTGGCTTCATCTCGCCCCACGACTACCGCTTGGGCTTGTGCATCGCCCACGCCTTGTGCGGCGGCGACGTGGACCCCAACACGATGGTGGACGAGGACTGGTTGCTGGGGTTGGAGCGCAAGGCGTTCATCGAACTGGCCAAGACCCCGCTCACCCAGGCCCGGATCGAGCAGATGCTCAAGACCGGCAAGCCGCTGCGTAACTGATCGACGGGAGAAGCATTCATGAGCAAGCAAATCCAGGACGCTTATATCGTAGCCGCCGCGCGCACGCCGGTGGGCAAGGCGCGCGGCGTATTTCGCAATACTCGCCCGGATGATCTGCTGGCGCACGTGCTGCGCGGGGTGGTGGATCAATGTCCGGGGCTGGATCCGAAGTTGGTCGGCGACGTAATCGTCGGGTGCGCCATGCCGGAAGGCGAGCAAGGCATGAATGTGGCTCGTATCGGCCTGCTGCTGGCTGGCTGGCCAGACAGCGTGCCCGGCATCACCATCAACCGCTTCTGCGCGTCCGGCGTGCAGGCGGTGGCCCAGGCCGCCGACCGTATCCGATTGGGCGAGGCGGACGTGATGCTCGCCGCCGGCACCGAAACCATGACCATGATTCCGATGGGCGGCAACAAGATCGCCCTCAACCCCGCGGTGTTCGCCAAGGATGAGAACATCGGCATCGCCTATGGCATGGGCCTGACGGCGGAGAAGGTCGCGCAAGAATGGAAAATATCCCGCGAGGACCAGGATGCCTTCGCGGTGGAAAGCCATCGCCGGGCGGTCACCGCAATGGCCGGCGGCGAGTTCAAGCAGGAAATCCTGCCCTACACCGTGGTGGACCGTCTGCCGGACAGCAAGACCCTGCAAGTGAAGCTCCGCGAGCGGGTGGTGGAGAACGACGAAGGCCCACGACCCGACAGCAACCTGGCGGGGCTGGCCAAGCTCAAGCCGGTGTTCGCCGCCCGGGGTAGCGTCACCGCCGGCAACAGCTCGCAAATGAGCGACGGCGCGGGAGCGGTGGTGCTGATGAGCGAGCGGATGGTCCAGCAATTGAACCTGAAGCCGCTGGCCCGCTTCGTCAGCTACGCGGTGGCTGGCGTCCCGGCGCGGATCATGGGCATCGGCCCCATCGCCGCGATTCCAAGGGCGCTGAGTTTGGCCGGGCTGAAGAAGGACGACATCGACTGGTTCGAGTTGAACGAAGCCTTCGCCGCCCAGAGTCTGGCGGTGATTCGCGACCTGGGCCTCGATCCGGCCAAGGTCAATCCGCTGGGCGGCGCGATTGCCCTGGGACATCCGCTGGGCGCGACTGGCGCCATCCGCGTCGCCACCCTCCTGCATGGGATGCGGCGGCGCGGCGACAAGTACGGCATGGTGACGATGTGCATCGGCACCGGCATGGGCGCGGCGGGAATTTTCGAGGCGCTGTAAATCACCGGGGTAGCTTAATCGCCGCCCGCTATTCGGAACAAACCCGCTGGTTCGCGCCAGCGGGTTTTTTTATGCCCTGAATGACAGCGGACCGCGCCGCGTGTACGCTTGAGCACCAATTGCAAAAGTCGCCGCTGGGAGGTCGCTATGACCGCGATTGCCGCTGCACCCACTGCCGTGAAACCGCCCGCCGCGCCGCCGTTGGGGTCGGGCGCGGCCGTTGCGCCGCTGCCCGCGTCATCCCCCGAGATCATTTACCCCGACAGCGACGGACAGCCCATGGCCGACAACACCCGTCAATTCCGCCACATCGTCACGATTCAAGGCGGCTTGGCCGCGCTGTTCGCCGACCGGCCCGACGTGTTCGTGGCCGGCGATCTGCTCTGGTACCCGGTGGAAGGCAACAACCGGCTGCGGGCCGCGCCCGATATCATGGTGGTGTTCGGCCGCCCGCCCGGCGACCGGGGTTCCTATCAGCAGTGGCAGGAAAACGGCCAGGCGCCGCAGGTGGTGTTTGAAATCCTCTCACCCGGCAACACCGTGGCCGAGATGACCCGCAAGTTCCGCTTCTACGAACGTCATGGCGTGGAGGAGTACTACGTCTACGACCCGGAGCGCGGCAGCCTCGATGGTTGGGTGCGGCGAGGCGAGTATCTGGAAGACGTGCCGGACATGGTGGGCTGGGTCAGTCCGCGCCTAAGAGTGCGCTTCAGCCTGAACGGTCGTGATCTGGTGCTGTACCGGCCTGACGGTCGGCGGTTCGAGACCTTTCTGGAGCTGGAACAACGGGCCGAGGCGGAGCGGCAACGGGCCGAGGCGGAGCGACAACGGGCCGAGCGGTTGGCCGAGCGGTTGCGCACGCTGGGCATCGATCCTGATGCGTTGGATGCTGGCTGATCAATCCACTGATTACTGATAGATGAGGATAATAAAGTCATGACCATGATGCGGGTGGAGGCTGGGCGCGGCTGGGGCTGGATCGTCGAGGGTTGGCAATTATTCGCCCAGGCCCCAGGAATCTGGATCGTCATTCTGCTGATCTATCTTGGAATCAGCGTGGTGCTATCACTCATTCCCTTCGTCGGTGGGTTGGCCTATATGCTGTTGTCACCGGTGTTGGCCGGCGGGATGCTGTACGGGGCGGCGGCGCAGGCGCGGGGCGAACCACTGGAAATCGCGCATCTGTTCCGGGGCTTCCAGGATCAGGAGCGGATGGGACCGTTGGTTTTGCTGGGTTTGATCAGCCTGGCCGGCTACGTGCTCATGATTCTGGTGGCCGTGGTATTTGTGGGTGGCGGTTTGATGGTGGGCGCGGTCATGGACAGCACCGGCGCGGTGGTTCCTCCCGAGGCCATGGGTGGTCTTTTCGTTGGCGCGGGTCTGATCGCGTTGCTTGTCATCCTGACCATCGGTTTGCTAATGACCATGGCGCTGTTTTACGGCATTCCCCTGGTGATGCTGGGTGGTCAGAACGCTTGGCCCGCCGCGCGAGACAGCGTTGCCGCCTGTTGGGCGAACGTGTTGCCGCTGCTGGTGTTCGGGCTGATCTATCTGGTATTGGCGGTGGTGGCGGCCATCCCGTTCGGCCTGGGTCTTCTGATCCTGGGACCGGTGACGGTCTGCGCGGTCTATGCCAGCTATCGGGATGTGTTCGGGGGAACTTCGACGCGGGTCAATCTGGCCAAGTAAGACGGTCTCGCCCGGAGCGGGCGAGGAGGCGGCGACGCAACCCGAAGCTTTCGAGTTGCGTCGGTTGGAACGGCGAGGGTGGAGGCGAACGAACGAGGCGTGGGACGGTTGGCCATGTCGCGTCCTCGTCGCGTTCAGCCCACCCCAGACAACAGCGAATCGATCAGCCGCTTTCGCAGCAACTGTACCGCTTCGAATACTTCCTGCGCGGTTTCCACGTACAGCGGCCCGGCTTCGCGGTACACGCTGCCACGATTACCCAGCAGGCTCACCTCGACCCGAATTTTCCGCACCATTTTGGTCTGCTGGCTATCCCATACCAGTGCATGATCGGCGGCGATGGCAAACGACATGACGGCATCTCCCCAGTGCAAGTATCGGTTTCGGCCCAAGCCCCGTGCTTGGGCCGACGGGCGCCATGGCGCCCACTGGGGTTTATGCACATCGAATGCCAAGACACCCAAATCGGTTAGAATTTGAATTCCTCAATCAATAATTGCAGTTGCAGCAGCGCTTGAGTGCTGATGTTTTGGATGCGGAACCCTGTGTCGTAGAAATCTGGGTTGACGTCCTGACCGCTCCACAGACTCTCCGCTTCGAGGTGGATGCGCTGACGCGAGCCATTTTCCTTGGGGACATCGACCCACAAACGGAAAGTTTCATGGGTCGGAATGTGCTTGTCGCTGACCAAGCGAAGGCCTTCCTTGTTGATGTCCACGATGTGACCCAGCAATTCGCCGGTGTCCTCATCGAAGACGCGCAGATACATGACCAGATACCAGCGTTTGAGGCGGCGCTTGTTGGCGCCGGATGGATCGGCGACGCTCATGACAAACTCCTGGCGAAAGTTAGGAGACCGGCCCGCGGCCAGTCGGGTGATTTTATCGAACCATGGGCCGTCGAACGACGGTCGCCACCGGTTTTTCGAGGGATGGGACTGTGGCCAGAGGGCGGTTTAGGCCGGGACGGCCGGGTTCAGGCTATAGGTGCAGGTGATGCTGGCCTGAGCGAGAACATGGCCGGCGATCGCGGTCAGCACTTCCGGTCCGGTGAACTTGCCCTCTACTGGGCAGCGCGCCACATCGAGCGCGTAAAGGGTGAAGACGTAATGGTGGACGATGCTATCGTTCCAAGGCGGACACGGACCATCATAACCAAAATAATCACCCGCCATGGCGGGATCGCCCGCGAACCATTCCCGATAGTTGTTGATGCCCTGGCGGACGCCGCGCGGACCGACCGGACCCGGTTTGCCGCCGGGCGTCACGCCCTCGGAAAACTCGCCGGCCCGGATGCGCGCCGGCTCTGGCGGCAGATCCACCAGAATCCAGTGATAGAAATCGGCGCGGGGCAAGTCGGCGGGGACTTGCCGTCCTTCCTGATTGACATCGTCGGCACGGGTCGGCACGTCCCGGTCGTGGCAGATCAAGGCCAGCGATTGCGTACCCGTTGGCAGGTCGCCCCATTCGAACGAGGGGTTGCGGTTGGCGCCGAGCAGGACATGCAGTTCGGGATCGGGAACACCGAAGGCGTACTCGGCCGGAATGGGTTGCTGATCGTGCAAGACGGAGCTGGTGAACCGCATGGGGTTTCTCCTGAATCGAGAACGGAATGGGCAGGGATTGGAACGGAGGTCGAGGTTCGCGGCCAACTGGTTTCTCGGCGCGGCGAACCAATGAGCGGGTGGATGCTGGAGATCGCTCGGCCGATTTTTACCGTTTTTCAAGGAATCGTCGTCGCCTGTACAATACTAGACGACTAGGCATGACCTTCGTGTTCCATGATAAACCAATAGACCATGACAAGTCGCGCCGCTAGCCTACCGATTGCTCCGATTGTCATCGCGCGGGCGGCGGACGAGACGGTCCATCGAACCGCGGCTGGCTCGCGGGCGCTTCCAATCAGTCCAAAGCCAGTGGTTGGCTATCGATCCCCCGGACAGGGAAAGGAAAAACCTTCACGTGACGAGCGATCAAAACCCACGTCATGAAGCCGTGGCAAACGCGCCGCCGGATCGAAGCATCGCCGAAACCGAACCGGACCGCTGGTGGAAAGATGGGTTGACGGCGCCGCGCCCGTCAGACCCCGAGGAACCGATAACCGTTCGGTCGTCCATCAGCCAGACCGCGATCAGCAAACCCGGTCGACGGCGTGGACGGTCGCCGATCAAGACGGCGCTGTACATGGTGGGGTTACTGATGATCCTGTTCAGCGTCACCATGTTACCGCCGATGGGGGTGGCTTGGTGGTACGACGGTTACGAGGTGGTCGTGCCGTTCGCGGAGGCGATGGGCGCCATGCTGGGGCTGGGTCTGCTGTGCTGGTTGCCGGTATGCCGCTTCAAGGTCGATCTGCGCAACCGGGACGGGTTCATCGTGGTGGTGGCGTTCTGGTTCCTGCTGTCTTTGCTTGGCGCGCTGCCATTCATGCTATCCCATAATCCACACATGCCGCTGGTGGACGCGGTGTTCGAGACCGTTTCCGGCCTGACCACCACCGGCGCCACCGTGTTGTCCGGTCTCGACACCATGCCCAAGGCCATCGTGTACTACCGGGCGCAACTCAATTTTCTGGGCGGCATGGGCATTATCGTCCTGGCGGTGGCCCTGTTGCCGATGCTGGGCGTCGGCGGCATGCAGCTCTACAAGGCGGAAACGCCGGGGCCGATGAAGGACGAAAAGCTCACGCCGCGCATCACCGAGACCGCCAAGAATCTCTGGTACATCTACGTT
>JAVMKH010000206.1:3313-5139 GCA_031732935.1 Candidatus Contendibacter sp. | reverse complement strand
CCTGAACGTGGTCTGCACGCTGTCGTTCTGGGCGGCGGGGATGAGTTTCTTCGACGCGCTTTGCCACAGTTTCGCCACGCTGGCGCTGGGAGGGTTTTCGACCCATGACGCCAGCATCGGCTATTTCAACAGCCCGGCCATCGAATGGGTTGCCGGATTTTTCTCCATCGTGGCAGCGGTCAACTTCGCCCTGTTTTTCCTGGCTTGGCGCTCGCGCAGCCTCAGGGTGGTCTTTCGTGACGCCGAGTTTAGGTTCTGCATGACGGTTTTTGGAGTCATCATCGCCACGGCCTGCGCTTATCTTTATTGGAGCGGCAAGTTTCCGTTGTGGGAAGCGATTTATCACGGTTTTTTCCAGACGGCTTCGGTGATTACCGATAATGGACTGGGAACCATCGGCTATCCGGCGGACTGGCCGATCTTCGTGCCGCTGCTGTTATTGTTGGGTAGCTTTTTCGGCGGCTGCGTCGGCTCCACCTGCGGTGGGATCAAGGCCATTCGCTTCCTGCTGCTGTACAAGCAGAGCGTGCGCGAAGCCCGATTGCTGATCCGCCCCTCCGCGCAGATCGCGGTCAAGCTGGGCGGCCAGCCTATTCCAGATCGGGTGATGCAGGCGGTGTGGGGATTCTATTATCTCTATATCTTCAGCTATTGTTTTTTCTCGCTGGCGCTGGCGGCGACCGGAGTGGACTTGGTGACGGCGTTCGGGTCGGTGGCCGGTTGCCTGAATAACATGGGCATCGGTTTGGGCGAGACGGCTTCGAATTTCGCTCCGCTAAACGATACATCGACTTGGCTATTGTCGCTGTCGATGCTGGTCGGGCGCTTTGAGGTATTTCCCCTGCTGCTGTTGTTCCTGCCGGATTTCTGGAAGTGAGTCCATGACGATAAGACGATGGAGCTATACCGGCGAATTGCCGCCGGCGCGGTTCAACATGGCGCGTTATTGCTTGGCGGCGCGGACCACGCCGGACAAGGTGGCGTTGATCGTGGTGTCCGACGCCCACGCGCCGGTCGAGTTGGCGGAGTGCTGGACCTACGCGGGACTGGATGACGCAGTGCGCCGAGTCGCGGCGGGTTTACGCCAAATGGGTCTGGAACCGGGCGCGCGGTTGATGATCCGCATGGGCAATACCAGTGATTACGCCCTGCTGTTCTTCGGCGCCATCGCCGCCGGTTGCGTGCCGTTACCGTCCTCGGCACAACTAACCGAGAAGGAAGCTGATTTCCTGCTGGCTGATTCCGGCGCCCAAGTTCTCGCCATGTCCGACGAACTGGCGATTACGCCACCGCCGGGCGTGCGCGTGCTCGGTCCCACCGACGTCGCGATGCTGAGAACCCGATGCGAGCCGCTGGATTACGCCGATACCGCCGCCGATGATCCAGCTTTTCTCATCTATACGTCTGGCACCACCGGCCAGCCCAAGGGGGTGTTGCACGCCCAGCGCTCGGCGTGGGGACGTCGCCCCATGTACCAGGGCTGGTATGGCATCCGCCCGGACGATGTGATCCTGCACGCCGGGGCGTTCAATTGGACCTATACCCTGGGCGTGGGGCTGACCGATCCTTGGGCGAACGGCGCGACGACGGTGCTTTATAACGGTCCCCGCGATGTCGCGGTCTGGCCGCTATTGATGGAGAAGTTTCGGGCGACACTGTTTGCGGCGGTGCCAGGCTTGTACCGGCAAATTTTGAAATACAATGATCTACGCGCGTTCGATTTATCCAGTCTGCGTCACGGTCTGACCGCCGGCGAGGCGTTGAACGCCGCATTGCTGGAGCAGTGGCGGACGACGACCGGCAAGGAGCTGTACGAGGCGCTGGGG
>JAVMKH010000206.1:1365-3303 GCA_031732935.1 Candidatus Contendibacter sp. | reverse complement strand
TTCATCATCACCCAGCGTCCCGGTGCGGCCCGGCAGTCCCGGCAAGCCGCAGACGGGCCGCTGCGTGGTGGCGCTGCCTATCGAAGGCGGGGAAGAGCCGCTGCCACCGGGCGAAACGGGTCTGCTGGCAGTACATCGCGGCGATCCGGGTTTGATGCTGGGTTACTGGAACCGGCCGGACGAGGAGGAACTGGTCTACCGGGGCGAGTGGTTCACCGGCGGTGATCTGGTGCATTTTGATGCCGACGGCTACATGGTCTACCACGGTCGCAACGACGACGTGATGAATGCCATGGGCTACCGGGTGTCGCCGCTGGAGGTTGAACACTGCCTGAGCAAACATCCCGCCGTGGCCGAAGCGGCGGTGACCGAACTGACGGTGCGTGAGGGCGTGACGGTCATTGCCGCTTTTGTGGTGCCACGCGATCCCGACGAGCCTGACGGCATGGATGCGGCGCCGCTATTGGCTTTCGCTCACGAACATCTGGCGGCCTACAAATGCCCCCGCGAGATCATCTTTACCGATAGCCTGCCGCGCACCGCCAACGGCAAGGTCCGACGCCGCGATCTGGCGCGATGGCGACGGTAAACACGAACTCGCAAAATCAACCACCCGGAAATTTGCCTTAGTAAAAATGATGTATTAAACATCATTATTCGGATTTTTTTTTGCATTTTTAAATTTTTATACTAATAATTAGGGCCAAATATGATCACAGCGGCTCAATTGAAAGCGGCACGAGCGTTGCTGGGCATGGATCAGCGGGCGCTGGCGGAAGCCGCCGATTTATCGCTGCCGACCATCCAACGGATGGAGGCCAGCGATGGCACGATCCGAGGCAACGTCGATTCTCTGGTCAAGCTCGTCGCCGCGCTTGATACCGCGGGCGTGGAATTGATCAACCAAGGCGCTGTCAGCGAGCGTGGCGGGCGCGGGGTCCGGCTGAAACGCTGAGCCGTTCGATCGTCGCGCGCATCGTCACCCATCGGAGGAAGCGAGTTTCGCCATCATGTCGTTGCCGATGTTGCTAGGGTTACCGATGGTTTTACTCGCCGTCAGCGTTTACGCGATCACGGCAGCGTACCAATCGGTTGGCAGCCGCCGGGTTTACGGAATTGCCCTGCTCATTTGTATCGTCTTACTGGTGTTGGCGCTCGCGCACTTGTTGGTCGAGCGCGAGCCGGCGACGATCAGTTTACCGCTGGGCCTGCCCTGGCTGGGCGCGCATTTCCGACTGGATGCGCTAGCGGCCTTTTTCCTGATCGTGGTCAATCTGGGCGGCGTGGTCGCTAGCCTATTCGCTCTGGGTTACGGCCAGCACGAACGCGCGCCGGAGCGGGTGCTGCCGTTCTTTCCGGCGTTTCTGGCCGGCATGAATCTGGTCTTGCTGGCCGATGATGCCTTCACCTTCCTATTCGCCTGGGAATTCATGTCGTTGACTTCGTGGGCGCTGGTTATGGCATATCACCAGGACCCGGCTAACGCCCGCGCCGGTTACCTGTATCTGGTCATGGCCTGCTTCGGCACGCTGGCGTTGCTGCTGGCGTTCGGTCTGCTAGCTGGTCCCGATGGGGGTTACGACTTCGACGCCATCCGCGCCGGCACGGCGAGTCCCGGATTTGCGGCGTTGGCGCTGGCCTTGGCCCTGTTGGGCGCCGGCTCCAAGGCGGGGTTGGTGCCGCTGCACGTTTGGCTACCGCTGGCTCATCCGGCTGCGCCCAGCCACGTTTCAGCGCTGATGAGCGGGGTAATGACCAAGGTGGCGGTATACGGCTTCATCCGTATCGTGTTCGACTTGCTGGGCGAGCCGATTCAGTGGTGGTGGGGTGGGCTGGTACTCGCCGTGGGCGGCGTCACCGCCGTGCTGGGCGTGCTCTACGCGTTGATGCAGCACGATCTGAAACGGCTGCTCGCCTATCACACGGTGGAGAACATCG
>JAVMKH010000206.1:0-1294 GCA_031732935.1 Candidatus Contendibacter sp. | reverse complement strand
AAGCCTGCTGTTCCTCGGCGCCGGCGCGGTGTTGACCGCCACCGGCGAGCGCGATATGGAAAAACTGGGCGGTTTGATCCGCCCGATGCCGTGGACCGCGCTGGCGTTTCTGATCGGTTCGGCAGCGATTTCGGCGCTGCCGCCGCTCAACGGCTTCGTTTCCGAATGGCTGACGTTTCAGGCCATTCTAATCAGCCCGGAACTGCCGCAATGGCTACTCAAGTTCCTGGTGCCGGCGGTCGGCGCGGCGTTGGCCTTGTCCGCCGCGTTGGCCGCCGCCTGTTTCGTCAAGGCGTTCGGCATCACCTTTCTCGGTCGACCCCGTTCGCCCGCTGTCGCTCAGGCGCGAGAAACCGACCGCTACTCATTGGCTGCCATGTTCGTATTGGCGTCGCTGTGTCTGTTGGCCGGCATCCTGCCGGGACTGGTGGTGGACGGACTGGCCCCAGTGGTGGGCCTGCTCAACGGTGGCGCCCGGCTGATCCCCCAGCACCACCAACCCTGGTTGACGCTGGTGCCGGTGGTGGATGTGAGAAGCACCTACAACGGCCTACTGGTGCTGCTGTTCATGGCGCTGTCGGGATTCGCCGCCGCCTTCCTGATTCACCGACTGGCCTCCGCCGCGGCGCGGCGCGGTCCCGCCTGGGACTGCGGCTTTCCCGACGCCAATCCCGCCTTTCAATACACCGCCGGCAGCTTTGCCCAGCCGATCCGGCGAGTGTTCGGTAGCGTGGTGTTCCAGGCTCGCGAACGGGTGAAGATGCCGCCGCCCGGCGACTTGCAACCCGCGAGACTGGAGGTCAAGTTGCACGACCCGATTTGGGAACGCGGCTATGCCCCCATCGCTCATGCCGTGGTGGCGATTTCGACACGCTTCAACTACCTGCAATACCTAACGATCCGCCGTTACCTGAGCCTGGTGTTCGGCGCGCTGGTGCTGCTGTTGTTGGGGATGGTGTTATGGCGCTGATCGCCGACTTTCTGGTGCAGGGTTGCCAAATGCTGCTGATTCTGCTGCTGGCGCCCTTGCTGACCGGCTGGGTGCGCACGATCAAGGCGCGGTTGCTGCGCCGGCGCGGCCCGTCGGTGCTGCAACCCTACCGTGACCTACTCAAGCTGCTGCGCAAGGAGGTCGTCTTGGCCGACTCCGCCTCCTGGTTGTTTCGGGTGGCGCCCTATTTGATCTTCGCCGCGTTATGGGTAGCGGCAGCGCTAGTGCCAACCTTCGCCAGTGGCCTGTTGTTCAGTTGGACGGCGGATTTGATCGCCATCGTCGCCCTGCTCGGCACCGCCC
>JAVMKH010000205.1:0-11462 GCA_031732935.1 Candidatus Contendibacter sp. | reverse complement strand
CGGCAGGGCGCTGACGGGCAGTTCGTCGCCGCGCCCGGCCATCATCATCGCCGTCACGTTGCGCACGAATTCCGGGGCGTTGGCCGGCACGATCGACGGCAGCGCGGCGGCGCCGGTGGCCTGGGCCGGCACCGCGATCTCGCGCAGGTTGGCCAGGGTGTTGTCCACCGCCTCGAAGTTTTTGCGCACGACTTCCTCGCCCTTGCGCATGTAGCTCTTCTTGATCGAGTACTTGATCTTGTCGATGGCCTTGTCGCGCGGCAACACGCCGGAGATGGCGAAGAAGCAGGTCTGCATGATGGTGTTGATCCGCGTCCCCATGCCGTTGTCGCGGGCCACCTTCTCGGCGTTGATGCCGTAGACCTTCAGCTTCTTGGCGATGATTTCCTCCTGCACCGGGCGCGGGATCCGGTCCCAGCTCTCCTCCGGCTCGTGCGGGCTGGTGTTGAGCAGCACCACCGCGCCGGGCGCGGCCCGCTTGAGCACGTCGCCGCGGTTGAGGAAGTTGAACTGGTGGCAACCGATGAAGTTGGCCGACTGCACCAGGTACGGGGCACGGATCGGTTCCGGCCCGAAGCGCAGGTGGGAGACCGTTTGCGAACCGGATTTCTTGGAGTCGTAGACGAAATAGCCTTGGGCGAAAAACTCCGGGTCGTCGCCGATGATCTTGATCGAGTTCTTGTTGGCGCCGACCGTGCCGTCCGCGCCCAGCCCGAAGAACATGGCCCGCACCACCTTATCGGACTCAATCACGAAGCTGGAGTCTACGTCCAGACTGGTGTGGGTCACGTCGTCGACGATGCCGACCGTGAAATGAGTCTTGGGCTTGGCCTTGCTCAGTTCATCGAACACCGCCTTGACCATCGCCGGGGTGAATTCCTTGGACGACAGCCCGTAGCGGCCGCCGATGACCCGTGGCATGACGGCCATCGGCAAGGCGCCGGCGCCGTGCGCTTCCACCAGGGTGCTGACCACATTCAGATACATCGGCTCGCCGCTGGAACCGGGTTCCTTGGTGCGGTCGAGTACGGCGATGGATTTGACGCTGGCGGGCAGCGCCGCCAGGAAGTGACTGGCAGACAGAGGAAGAAACAGCCGAACTTGCAGCACGCCGACTTTTTCGCCGCTCTGGTTGAGATGGGCTGCGGTTTCACAGGCGGTCTCGGCGCCGGAGCCCATGATTACGATCACCCGCTCGGCGTTCGGATCGCCGAAGTAGTCGAACAAGTTGTAGCGGCGTCCGGTCAGATCGGCGAACTTGTCCATCGTCGCCTGAACGATGCCCGGCACCTTGAGGTAATACGGGTTACACGCCTCGCGGCCCTGGAAATAGGTATCGGGATTCTGCGCGGTGCCGCGAATAAACGGACGATCCGGGTTCAATCCGCGGGCGCGATGCGCCAGCACCAGATCATCGCGGATCATGGCGCGGATGTCGTCATCGGTCAGCAAGGTGAGCTTGTTGACCTCGTGCGAGGTGCGGAATCCATCGAAGAAATGGATGAACGGCAACCGCGCTTCCAGCGTCGCGGCATGGGCGATCAGCGCCATGTCGTGGGCTTCCTGCACCGAATTCGAGGCCAGCAGACAGAAGCCGGTGGGGCGCACCGCCATGACATCCTGATGATCGCCGAAGATGGACAATCCCTGGGTCGCCAGCGACCGGGCGGCGACATGGAACACCGCCGAGGTCAGTTCACCGGCGATCTTGTACATGTTGGGGATCATCAACATCAATCCCTGCGATGCGGTAAACGTCGTGGTCAGCGCGCCGGTCTGCAAGGCGCCATGCGCCGTTCCTGCTGCGCCTGCCTCGCTCTGCATTTCCATCACCAGGGGCACGCTGCCCCAGATGTTCTTGATGCCCTCGGACGACCATTGATCCGCCAGTTCGCCCATGGTTGAGGATGGGGTGATCGGATAAATGGCGCACACTTCACTGACGCGATAGGCGACGTAAGCTGCCGCCTCATTGCCATCGATGGTAGTAACTTGCCGTTCAGTCATTTGCGCTTCTCTTTGATTCGTGGCCCGCCGCAGCCGGCGGGCGGTGGATTCTGGCCGTTAACCCGCCTGTTCCGATGCTTCAGCCGGTTCGGGAATCAGCTCGATGGCGTGGCAGGGACACTGCTCGAAACAGACCGCGCAGCCGGTGCAGAGATCGTAGTTGTAGCGATAACGCTTGCCCGGCCCCAGCTTGATGATGGCGTCCTCGGGGCAGGCGCCGTAGCAGCCGTCGCACTCGTAGCAGTTGCCGCAGGACAGGCAGCGCTTGGCCTCGTACAGCGCCTCTTTCTGGCTCAGCCCGGCGACCACCTCCTCGAAGCTGCTCTGACGCTTCCTCATGTCCAGATGACTCTGCGGACGCTGGGCGGCGTCGGTGTAGTACCAGACGTGCAGCTTGTCGAAAGTGGCCAGATCGTGCTTGGGCGGCTTGGCGTAGGCATCGCCGCGCAGCCAGGCGTCGATGTGGCGGGCGGCCTTCTTACCGTGGCCGACGCCGATGGTCACGGTGCGGTCGGAGGGCACCATGTCGCCGCCGGCGAACAGGCCCGGACTGCCGGTCATCATCTGGTCGTTGACGATCACCACGCCATCGGCCTTGAATTGCACGCCAGGCACCTTTTGCATGAAGCTGGTGTCCACGTCCTGGCCCAGCGCCATGATCAGTGCATCCGCTTCGAGGGTTTCGAACTGCCCAGTGGGCCGTGGCCGACCCTTTTCGTCCACCTCCATCACCTCGACGGTGAACTGGGTTTCGTCGATGTTCTTGATGGTGCGCAGCCAGTGAATCTTGACGCCCTCTTCCAGAGCCTCGTCGGCCTCGAACTCGTTCGCCGGCATGTGGGCGCGGTCCCGGCGATAGATGATCAGCGGCTCGTAACCCAACCGCTTGGCGACGCGAGCCGCGTCCATGGCGGTGTTGCCGCCGCCGTAGATGGCGACGCGCCGGCCCAGCTTCGGGGCGTTGCCGCTCTCCACGTCCTTGAGGAAGCTGATGGCGTCGAACATCTTGCCGGCGTCGCGGGATGGAATGTCGGTGCGCTTGCTGATGTGCGCGCCGACGGCAACGAAGATGGCGTCGAAATCGCCCTGTCGTTTCTCGGCCAACAGATCATCGACCCGGTGGTTCAAGACGATCTTGACGCCCATGTTCTCGATACGCTTGATCTCGGCATCCAGCACGTCGCGCGGCAGACGGTAGGACGGGATGCCGAAGTGCATCATGCCGCCGGCCATCGGCCCGGCCTCGTGAATTTCCACCTCGTGGCCCATCCGGGCCAGATGATAAGCGGCGGACAGGCCGCTGGGGCCAGCGCCAACCACCAGTACCCGCTTACCAGTCGGCTGGGCGGTGACTTCGAACTGCCAGTTTTCCTGGAGGGCCAGATCGCCCAGAAAGCGTTCGACAGCGTGGATGCTGACAGAGGAATCCAGCTTACCGCGATTACAGGCCGACTCGCAGGGGTGGTAACACACCCGACCGTGGATGGCTGGCATCGGATTGTTTTCGGTCAGGCTTTGCCAGGCTTCCTTAAACCGGCCGGCTTGCGCGTGCGTCAACCAAGCCTGGATATTCTCGCCCGCCGGACAGGCGCTGTTGCAGGTGGGCAACAGATCGACGTAGGTCGGTCGCTGGATGCGCTGCGGGCCAACGTTGCGCTTCTCGTGCGTCAGGTCCAGCGGGCGCGTCATGTTAATGGGCTTATCGGTCATCGTGCTTCTCTTTGCAATCGTTTGGTGGTGAGGGTTGACCCTCCATCCCTAGGAGACGGGAAGCACCGGGGTGCTTGCCAGCCGCGTCGCCGTCCGCAGTCGTTGTTCTCAGTGGTTTTCAAGTATGGGCCAGGGCTGGAGGTTGTACAGGACCAGCCATTTCGCTCCGTCAAGGATAGAATATTCTGGCGGAAAATGAATGGTGCTCGGTTCAGCGCGTGGGGAGAGCCGGGGCGCGAAACGGCGAAACGTACCCTTGACTGCCTCGATTCAGCGCGCGGGGAGAGCCGACGGGGGATGGGGAAACGGCGAGCGGGGCGGTCACGCCCCACGGGAGCCGAACCGGGTAGGCCAAAAAGCGGAAGCAGCTCGGCCATGCTTACCGAGCGCCGCAAGGGTTAGCGAAACATCCAGGCCGCTTCCGGCATGAAAAATTCGCTGTAAAGACAACAGCTTGACCGGAGTTGGCCAAGCCGTCAATTGATCTGGCGCGCCCGGAGAGATTCGAACTCCCGACCCCTTGGTTCGTAGCCAAGTACTCTATCCAACTGAGCTACGGGCGCGTTGATTAAGAAAAAGAATTATGGGGACTGGATGAACCCTTGTCAATTTCCATGCGATCCACTTCCTGTCAACCCCCACCGCATGGCGTGATTGCCCTGATGATGTGACGGGGAAAGTTTTCAACGGTCGAAAATTCGATCAGCCTGTTCAGTTTGGGCTGCGTTCAGCAACCAGCGCCGCAGGGCCTCCCGATCATGGCAGGCTCGCAAACGTACCTCGACCATGGCGTCCACCACTAGTCTCCGTTAGTCTCCGTCCTTACAGCTAAGGTTAGGATGGCGTCGACTATTCCCTCCTCGCGGCCCTCCTCGCGAACATCGCTCAGGCTCGCATAACCCCGACGTTGCAGGAGATTGCGCAACACGACGTCGTGCGCCACTTCCCGGTCGAACAGCGCCCGCACCGGCACCGGATTGCGCAAGATCCCCGGTGCCTCCAGCATGTCGGCGGCGGTGTGGACTTGCATCGGTCCATCGGCGCGATATGCCTCGACCCGCTGGGGTTCCATCAGCCATACCACCCATACCTGGCGTGTGCCGGCCGCCAGCAACTCGGCGATCTTGATCTTCAAATCACGTTCATCCTGACCGGGGCCGGCGTATTCGACCGCCAGGGGCGGCGCCTCGGTCAACCATATACCGTCGCCACTGGGCGGCATCGCCCGCACCGCCACATCCGGCGCCCGCAACGTCCCCGCTTCGGGGCTGATGCCGACATCGGCGCCGGTCCACTGCACATCGGGGTCGCTGTCCAGCACTAGGCCGCCGGTCACACTGCCCGAACCGTGCCGCCAGCCAGCGGGAGCGCAGTGGATGGGATGGCCATTGGAAAGTTCGTACCGGTCGCCATCGCGCAACTGGTCGGCGCGAAACGGTCCGTAACAGATGCGGCGAGATTGATCGGTCATGGAAACCTCCTGACATGAATAGGGTTTAGCATCCTGATTTTCTTATGCAAACCGGTCGCTGTCAAAACAGCGCGCTTGAGTTCCCCATCCACGCATGGACGCCATGTCGGAACCTTGGCACACTTGGCTTAGAATGACTGTCCAAGGCTCGGCACCCCGACGCGAGAACTCATGAGCGCCACCCTCCACAACGACCGCTTGCTGCGCGCCCTGCTGCGGCAACCGGTGGATGTCACCCCAGTCTGGCTGATGCGCCAGGCGGGGCGCTATTTGCCGGAATACCGCGCCGCGCGCGCGCGCGCCGGCAGTTTCATGACGCTGTGCCAGACCCCGGAGCTGGCTTGCGAGGTTACCTTGCAGCCGCTGGCACGGTTTCCCCTGGACGCGGCGATCTTGTTTTCCGACATCTTGACCATCCCCGACGCCATGGGCTTGGGCCTATCGTTCAGCGAGGGCGAGGGTCCGCGATTCGCCCGGCCGTTACGCTCGGTGGCGGAGATTGCCCGGCTTGGCGTTCCCGACCCCGAGGCGGAATTGCGTTACGTGATGAATGCGGTGCGGCTGATCCGCCGGGAACTGGCCGGACGGATTCCGCTGATCGGTTTCGCCGGTAGTCCATGGACCTTGGCGACCTACATGGTCGAGGGTGGGTCCAGCAAGGATTATGCCCGGATCAAGGGCCTGCTCTACGACCAACCCGCCGCGCTTCATCGCCTGTTGGACACGACCACCCGAGCGACGATTGCCTATCTGAACGCCCAGGTTGCGGCGGGCGCGCAGGCGCTGATGGTATTCGACACTTGGGGGGGTATTCTCACGCCATCCGCCTATCGGGAATTTTCGCTGGCTTACATGGCGCGCATCGTCGCTGGCCTGACCCGCGCGGCGGAGGGGCGGCCAGTGCCGGTGATTCTGTTCACCAAAGGTGGTGGTCTCTGGTTGGAGCACATCGCCGCGACTGGCTGCGACGCAGTGGGGGTGGACTGGACCGTGAACTTGGGCGAGGCCCGCCGGCGGGTGGGTGGGCAAGTCGCATTGCAGGGCAATCTCGATCCCGCTGTGCTGTACGCCGCGCCCGACCGCATTCGCCAGCAGGTCGCGCGGGTTTTGGCCGATTTTGGCCTTGGTCCTGGCCATGTATTCAATCTCGGCCATGGAATTCAGCCGGGGGTCGAGCCGGACGCCGTCCGGACCCTGGTTGAAGCCGTGCATGAGCTGAGCACGCCATGCCATGCGAGCACCGTGCCGTGAGGAAAAGGGGCCGGCATCAACCGGACTGTCATCTGTCCGGGCGCGAGCACCGCGTCGTGAGGAAAAGGGGGTAACGCGCATGGCGAACCTCCGGTCGGCCAGTTTGCGGACCTTATCCTCCGGTGTCGTGGTGGTGCATTGGAACCACGGCCGTTATGATTATCTCTTACTGCGGGCCTACAACTACTGGGATTTTCCCAAGGGCGTGGTGGAAACCGATGAATCGCCGCTGGAAGCGGCCGTGCGCGAAGTCGAGGAAGAGACGACGCTGACCGGCCTGCGGTTCCGCTGGGGCGATGTGTACCGGGAAACCCATCCTTACAATCAGGGCCGCAAGATAGCCCGCTACTACATCGCCGAGGCGCCGAACACCGAGGTGCGATTGCCGCCGAACCCAGAATTGGGGCGGCCGGAACACAGTGAATACCGCTGGGTGGACCGCGCCGAGGCCTGGACCCTGTTGACTCCGCGCGTGCGGGCGATTTTGGAATGGACGGACGGCATCATCGCCCGGCCCTTGCGTCGCCGCTGAGCGGGTCGCCGGGGCCTTCCTCCCTCTCCCTAAATTCCTACAGGAGATTCTTCGATGGTCCACGATTATCAGCCTCTTTCGCTTTACCAACTGGACAGCGGCGCCAGTTATTTTCACCCCAGACAATCCCTACCAGAGCGGGTGACCACCGACGACCCGGCCCTGACGGTGATGACCGATCTCAGCCAGGTGACCGCTTACACCACCGAGCTGACCACGCCGTTGAACAAGGCATTGGATACCATGATCAGGCGGGGAGTGCGGCTGTTGTTGGCGCGCGATACCAACCGTCAAATCGTCGGGCTGATCACCAGCCGTGACATCGAGGGCGAGAAACCCGCCCGAATCCTGGCCAAGGCCGGCGGTGCCTGGGAGGATCTACTGGTCGCCGACATCATGACCCTCCAACCCAAACTGGAAGTGCTGCGGATGGAGGACGTGGCGAACGCGCGGGTGGGCGATATCATCGCGACTCTACGCCAAACCAATCGACAGCACGCGATGGTGGTGGATGCCGATCCTGAAACCGGCAAGCCGGCAATACGCGGTCTGTTCTCGCTGTCGCAAATCGGCCTGCAGTTGGGGCTTGACATCAATCCCGCCGAACAGCCGACCACCTACGCCGATCTGGCGCGGGCGGGAATCGATTATCCGATCGTCACCGACGATCTGGCGCCGTAGTCGCGGTCGAAAAACCCTTCATTATTAGAGTCTTAAGAAAAACTTTTCGTGGGTAGGCACGGCCGACTGGATGAGCCGAAGAGCTGGTTGGAAAGCCGAGTTGTGATCTGATCAATCAAAAAGTTAGTTTCCGTACAATTTCTTGAGCGTTCCTGAAAGCCGTGACCAACCTTGGCCCGCCCAGGTTTCTCGCGAAATGGCGCCGCCCCGCTCGCGCTCCGCGAATGCCCGGCGCCTCACAACCCACTGCGAAGTTTCTACCCTCCAGTGCCTCGGTGATCCGCTCATCATCCTGGCGTTCGCGGTTCTCCTTGCGAGATTTCAAGACGATTGAAATGCCCGTGGGTTTTTCTGGAGGAACGAATGGTGTATTCATTCAATGAACTACGGATTCGGCGGCTGGAGTTGCTCAAGAAATTGAATGAATTGGAAACATCGGTCGCGGAACTGACCGCCAGTTTGCGAGAGCCGGTCGAAGCCGAAATTGGCGAGCGCGCCAGCCAGCGCGACCGGCTTGCCTAGCTGCGGTGCCAACACGCCGACGTGCTGGTGGTCCTGAGCGAAACGGAACGGGCGCTTCTGGGATTCGGCGCCGAGGGTTGGGACGATTGAGGATCGATTCGGCGCGTCCAATTGAGCTATTGATCCATGATTTTCCTGAAGCGCGCCGTTGCGCCCAGTTTGGAGAACCTCGCGCCCGCGTGCATGAATCGAGGATGCCAGCCCCCAGTCGTTGGAGCATAATTAGGCGCGCACCAGAGCATGGTGACCCTTAAACTTGACTTTTTACGATACACATGAATCCATTGGTTGGCTTGATCATGGGCTCCACGTCCGACTGGAGCACCCTGGAGCACGCGGCAAACACCCTGGACGTGCTAGGAATACCTCACGAAGTTCAAGTGGTTTCGGCCCATCGCACCCCCGACCTGCTGTTCGAGTACGCCGCCAGTGCCGAGGCGCGGGGGTTGGAGGTGATCATCGCCGGGGCTGGCGGCGCCGCGCACCTGCCGGGCATGGTGGCGGCCAAGACCGCGTTGCCGGTGCTGGGTGTGCCGGTGCAGTCGCAAGCCCTCAATGGCTTGGATTCATTGCTGTCCATTGTCCAGATGCCGGGCGGCATCCCAGTCGGTACGCTGGCCATCGGCAAGGCCGGCGCGATCAACGCCGCCCTGTTGGCCGCCGCGCTGCTCGGCAACAAATACCCGGCGATCCGCGAGGCGGTGCGCGAGTTTCGCGCCCACCAAACCGCGGGAGTATTGGCTGAACCCGATCCGAGGAAGCGCAGATCATGAACGTCGGCATCGTCGGCGGTGGCCAACTGGCGCGGATGCTGGCCTTGGCGGGCTATCCGCTAAATCTGCGCTTCCAGGTGCTCGACCCCGCCGCCGACGCCTGCGCCGGCCAAGTGGCGACATTGTTGCGGGGCGACTACGACGCCGAGGCTCGGTTGGAACAACTGGCGGAATGGGCCGAGGTGGTGACCTTCGATTTCGAGAACGTACCGGCGACCGCCGCCCTGGCCCTGGAGCGGCAGGTGGTGGTCTATCCGCCACCCGGCGCGCTGGCGGTGGCGCAGGATCGAGTTTCCGAAAAAACCCTGTTTTGGGAGCTGGGCATTCCGACCTCGACCTTCGCCACCGTGTCCAGCTTGGAGGAATTGCGCGGGGCTGTGATTCGGGTGGAGCTGCCAGCGGTTTTGAAGACCCGCCGACTGGGTTACGACGGCAAGGGTCAACGGATCTTGCGCGCCCCCGAGGACGTCGAACCGGCCTGGCGGGCGCTGGGTGGCGTGCCGTTGATCCTGGAAAGCTTCGTGCCGTTCGAGCGGGAAGTGTCGGTGCTGGCGGCGCGGAGCCGTGATGGCGCGACCGCGTTTTATCCGCTAGTGGAGAATCACCATCGCGACGGCATCCTGCGGCTGTCGCGAGCGCCGTGCCCGGTGCCGGAACTGGAGCGTGAGGGCTGGGACTACGCCCGCCGGCTATTGACCCGGCTGAATTACGTTGGGCTGCTGGCCATCGAATTTTTCGTCAAGGACGGTCGACTGATCGCCAACGAAATGGCCCCGCGCGTCCACAATTCCGGCCACTGGACCATTGAGGGCGCGGAAACCAGCCAGTTCGAGAACCATCTGCGGGCCATTCTCGGCCTGCCGCTGGGTTCGACCACCACCGTCGGCCATGCGGCGATGGTGAACTGTATCGGTGCCATGCCTGATCGGACGGCGGCGCTGGCGGTGATTGGAACGCATTACCACGCCTACGGCAAAGTTCCACGCCCCGGTCGCAAGGTGGGGCATCTCACCCTACGGACCGACAATCCCGTTACGCTGGCGGAAGGGTTGAAACGGTTGCTGCCGCTGGTGGGGTTCGGCCCCGACGAGTTCGGCTGATCAATCCAGCGTCCGCACCGCCGCGCCCAGCGGACAGGCGCGAATCGCCTCGGCCAACAACGAGATCACGGCCCCGCGTGGAAAACTCTTGCGCCAGGCCAGTGCCACTACCCGAGTTGGGGCCGGTTCCGCGAACGGCCGGACGCTGAGCAGGTCGCTGGCGTGGGCATAGCCGCTGACCGAGGTGTAGGGCAGCACGGTGACGCCCATCCCGGTCGCCACCATCAGCCGGATGGTTTCCAGCGAACTGCCTTCCAGGGCGCGTTGCATGTTATCCGACGCCACGCTCAACCGGTTGCAGTCCGGGCAAAACCGCAACACTTGGTCGCGGAAACAATGACCTGGTCCCAGCAGCAGCAGTTCCTGTCGAGCCAGGGTGGGTGAATCGATCGCCGTTGCCTGTTCCAGTGGATGGCCGGTCGGCATCAGCACCACGAACGGCTCTTCGTACACCGGCTGGGTCGTGATCCCCGCCTCGGCGAAGGGCAGCGATAGGATCAGCACGTCCAGTTCGCCGTCCTTGAGTTGCTCGCTCAGTACCGCTGTGTAGTTTTCCTCGATCTGCAACGGCATGCTTGGGGCACGGCGGTGCAGACGGGGAATCAGGTGCGGCAACAGATAGGGGCCGATGGTGTAAATCACCCCCAATCGCAACATTCCCGCCAATTCGTCCTGGCCCTGGATGGCGAGTTGGCGAATGACCGCCGCCTCGTCCAGTACCCGCCGAGCCTGTTCGACGATGCGCCGGCCAGTTGGCGTCACCGCCACCTCGCTGGAACCGCGTTCGAACAGAGCCACGCCCAGTTCCTCTTCCAGCTTACGCACCGCCACGCTCAAGGTGGGCTGGCTGATGTGGCAGGATTCGGCGGCCCGACCGAAATGTCGTTCGCGAGCGACGGCAACGATGTAACGTAATTCGTTTAGAGTCATGGCAATATCCCATTGATGGGAGAGCCGGCGGCGGCCGCGCGACCACGGATCATCATGGACAGAAAAGGGGTTTGCGTGTAGCTTAATGCGCGTTTTTGCGCGCCGGCCGCAACATTTTCAACCGCACGTTCCAGAATTCAAACTGAATTTGTGGAAGCCACAACGAGGCAGGAGGTTTCATGGCCTACAAGCATATCCGCATTCCCACCAGCGGCGAAAAAGTTACTGTCAAGGACGGCAAGCTGTGTGTTCCCGATCAACCCATCATCGGCTTTGTGGAAGGAGACGGCATCGGTCCCGACATTACCCGAGCGTCGCTGCGCGTCTGGGACGCGGCGGTCGAGGAAGCCTACGGCGGTCAGCGCAAGATTCACTGGTGCGAGATCTTCCTGGGCGAGAAGGCGGCGGAACTGTATGAAGGCAACTACTTTCCGGAAGAGACCCTGGAAGCCATCAAGGAATTGATCGTCGCCATCAAGGGTCCC
>JAVMKH010000204.1:11307-11658 GCA_031732935.1 Candidatus Contendibacter sp. | reverse complement strand
GCCATTCTTGACGGGCACGTTCAGGTCGGCGCGGATGAACACCCGCTTGCCGGCCAGGTCCAGATCGGTCATGCGCTTGAAATTCATTACTCTCTCCTCCACAAGCAAAACCCCCGTCCGCCTTGGCTTGGAACGCAAGGCGGCGGGGGCAGGGATTTCAGTTCAGCAAGGAACCGCCACCGCGTGGCGACCGCTCACTTGGCCATGACGCGGACCATCTCCAACACTTTGCAGGAATAGCCCCACTCGTTGTCATACCAAGCCACGACCTTGACGAAGGTGTCGTCCAGGGCGATACCGGCGTCGGCGTCGAACGTGGAAGTGCAACTCTCGCCGCGGAAGTCGGTGGCG
>JAVMKH010000204.1:0-11117 GCA_031732935.1 Candidatus Contendibacter sp. | reverse complement strand
CTGGGTGGCGGTGGCGGCGTGGACGGTGGTCATCAGGCCGCGCTTGATGCCCCACGTGTCGTTCAGCACCTTGGCGACGGGCGCCAGGCAGTTGGTGGTGCAGGACGCGTTGGAAATGATGGTCTGGCCGGCGTAGGTTTTGTCGTTCACGCCGTATACGAACATCGGGGTGTCGTCCTTGCTGGGCGCGCTCTGGATGACCTTCCTCGCGCCGGCCGTGATGTGCTTCTGGCAGGTGTCCTTGGTCAGGAACAGGCCGGTGGATTCGACAACGATATCGGCGCCTACTTCGTTCCACTTCAGTTCGGCCGGATCCTTGACCGCGGTCAGACGGATCTTTTTGCCGTTGACGACCAGGGTATTGCCATCAACAGCGACGTCGCCCTTGAAACGGCCGTGTACGGAATCGTACATCAGCATGTAGGCCAGATAGTCGGGCTCAAGCAGGTCGTTGATGCCGACGATCTCGATGTCCGGGAAGTGCTTCACCGCAGCGCGAAACACCATGCGGCCGATGCGGCCAAACCCATTGATGCCAACCTTGATAGCCATGCTTTCCTCCATCGGTGTGGTTTCGGAAGGGAAGGCGGGTACCGATACCCGCCCAATTACAATTCTCGATTATAGACTTTAATCCGCGACAAATCCGCTCGGGATATTCGCCTGGAGCAGCGTTGCCACGGTGGCGGTCACCCGTTCAGTGGTGAAGCCAAAATGCTGGAAGATGATTTCCGGCGGACCCGACACGCCGAAGCAGTCGATGCCGATCACCACGCCCTGCGGACCTGCGTATTTGTACCACGGCGCGGTCACCCCCGCCTCGACCACTACCCGCCGGGTCACCGCCGCCGGCAACACCGATTCGCGATAATCGGAGTCCTGGGCATCGAACACGTCCACCGACGGCATGGACACCACCCGCACCCGCCGGCCCTGCCCGTTCAGTTGCCGGGCGGCGGCCACGGCCAGTTGCACCTCGGAGCCGGTGGCGATGATGATCGCTTCCGGATCGTCTCCGCAGTCGAGCAGCACGTAGCCGCCCCGAGCGATGGCGCGCACCTGCTCGGGCGTCCGGTCCTGGTGCGGCAGTTTCTGGCGGGTGAAGATCAGACAGGTCGGGCCATTGAGTCGCTCCAACGCCGCTTTCCAGGCCACCGCCGTTTCGGTGGTATCGCAGGTCCGCCAGACGGACAATCCGGGAATGATACGCAAGCCAGCGGCATGTTCGATCGGCTGATGGGTCGGGCCGTCACCGCCAACGCCGATCGAGTCGTGGGTCAGGATGAACACGCAACGCAGTTTCATTAGCGCGGACATACGGATGGCGCTGCGGCAATAATCGGAGAACATCAGGAAGGTGCCGCCGAAAGGTACGTAACCGCCATGCAGGGCCAAGCCGTTCATGATGGCGTTCATCGCGAACTCGCGGGCACCGTAATAGATCAGATTGCCGTCGGGATTCTCGAAATCGACCGGTCGGCAGCCGACCCAAGGAATACCGGTGGATTCGGCGAGATCCGCCGAACCGCCGACCAAACTCGGAAAATAGGGGCTGTAGGTCTCAAGCGCACGTTGGGAAGCAGCCCGAGTGGCGAGATCTTCGTGACGCTCCTGCATGGCTTGAATGAAATTCCAGGCCAGTTCTTCCCAGTCGGAAGGAAACCCACAGGCCAGTCGTCGCGCGAATTCCGCCGCCGGTCCGGGGTATTCCGCCCGATAGCGAGCAAACAATTCATTCCATTCGGCTTCCCACGCCGTACCCTTGGCGCGGGCGTCGAAGGCGCGATAGTACTCGGGCGGGATGACGAACGGCTCGTACCGCCAGCCGATGTTCTCGCGGGTCGCGGCGACCTCGGCGGCCCCGAGCGGGGCACCGTGCGATTTCTCGCTGCCGCCCTTGTTCGGCGAACCCCGAGCGATGGTGGTCTTGCAGCAGATCAGGGTGGGGCTTTCGGAATAGGCCCGCGCCTGGGCAATGGCCTCGTGGACCGCCACCGGGTCGTGACCGTCCACGTTGGGAATCACGTGCCAGCCGCAGGACTGGAAGCGCTGGACCATGTCCTCGTTGAACCAGCCCCGCACTTTGCCGTCGATGGAAATGCCATTGTCGTCGTACAGGCAGATCAGTTTGCCCAGTCCCCAGAGACCAGCCAAGGAGCAGGCTTCGTAGGAGACCCCCTCCATCAGGCAACCATCGCCCAGGATAACGTAGGTGTAATGATCGACGATGGGAAAGCGAGGACGGTTGAAACGGGTCGCCAGCGCCCGTTCGGCCAAGGCCATGCCGACGCCATTCGCCAAGCCCTGTCCCAATGGTCCCGTGGTGGTTTCCACGCCCGGCGTGAGGCCGTATTCGGGATGGCCCGGCGTGCGGGAGCCCAATTGGCGGAAGCTGCGCAGATCCTCGATGGCTAAATCGTAGCCGCTCAGGTGTAGCAGGGAATACAGCAGCATCGAGCCATGGCCGTTGGACAGGATCACACGGTCGCGGTTGAACCATTTGGGGTTGGCCGGGTTGTGTCGCAGAAAGTCGCTCCACAATACCATGCCGAAATCCGCCATGCCCATCGGCGCGCCGGGATGACCGGATTCGGCGCGTTGCACGGCGTCCATGCTCAGGGCGCGGATGGCATTGGCCAACTCGCGGCGTGTGAGGGTCGAGGATTCGCGGCTGGCTGGGCCGGAAGAGACCGGGTCATCGGTCATGTTGTCCACTAGGCGACGGGCGGCCAATTCACTACGGGAGGGCATTAGCTCTCTCTCCTACATCACATAAAAATAACAGGAAAACGCCAAGCACAACACGCGCTACCTATAAGTTAAGGCGCGCAAGGCGCGTTGCACCCTGACCGCGCGCGTCGCTCTTGCTGGGACGTTTACCGGAGAGATCACGAGGGATGTCCAGTCGCGCCAAAACCCCTTTGGGGATCGGTGTCGGCCGAAAAATGGCGGCGATTATAGGAAAGATCACGGGATACGCCAAACGATTCTTGGGATAACGGGGCGCTCTCCCATCGCGGATACGTGGGCCGCCATGGCGCCCAGCGCCGTCCTTGCCGCCTGAAGCCATTATGAGGGGGATAGGCCACGACCGGGCTAGCCGTTAGAATTCAACCATGAGCACACGACATGTTTTCGTCACCGGAGGGACCGGCTACATCGGCCGGCCCTTGATTCGGGAATTGCTGGCGCGCGGGCATTCCGTGCGCGGGCTGGTGCGCTCCGGTTCGACGGGCAAGTTGCCGGCGGGCGCGGAGGAGGTCGTCGGGGATGCGCTGAACGCGGCCAGCTTCGCGGCCTCGATTCCCCCAGCCGATACCCTGGTTCATCTGGTGGGAACACCGCATCCGAGCCCGCTCAAAGCACGGCAGTTTCGGGAGGTGGATCTGGCTTCCATCCGCGCCGCCGTGGCGGCGGTGGAATATTCCACGGTGCGTCATTTCGTCTACCTGAGCGTGGCGCACCCCGCGCCAGTAATGAAGGCATTCATCGCGGCGCGAATGGAGGGAGAGGCGTTGGTGCGGGCCAGCGGCTTGGCGGCGACGATTTTGCGACCCTGGTACGTGCTGGGACCCGGCCATCGGTGGCCGTATCTGCTGTTGCCCCTCTATCGCGTTCTTGAAACATTACCATCAACGCGGGAAGGAGCGCACCGCTTGGGGCTGGTGACACTGGATCAAATGGTCACCGCGCTGGTGCGGGCGGTCGAGAACCCCGCCGAGGGAGTAAGGATTGTTGAAGTGCCGGAGATTCGGGAGTCTCGGTTAAACGCCGTCGCAACCTGAAATATTGATAAGACCGCCACACGTTCACTGCTGGCCCGCGCGGCTTGTATTCGTCGATTGCGGTATTCGACGTCCTCATCTGGCCAGCATTCCCCCGATACCCGGCAACCGTGCATAATGGCCCGATACGCCGAGTCGGCGTCGATCCTGGAAAAACCGAACAACAACCGTGCCCCTCGATTACCCCATCCCGTCGCATTCCCCGCCGCTTTGGTTCCCGTATTCGCGCTCGCGCGCTCGCAACCTGTCGGCCGAACTGACCGACTGGCTGCTCGACAGCGGGTCGCTGACCCAGCGGCTGCGGCGTGTTTGCGGAGGGCGGTTCCGCGTGGACGTGCTGCGCCAGGGTTGGAGCCGTCCGGATCGCGATGAAGCGCGTGTCCTGGGTCTGCGTTTGGACGCCTGGGCCTGGGTCCGCGAAGTCCACCTGTTGGGCGACGGGCGACCCTGGGTGTTCGCCCGAACCCTGATTCCCGCGCGAACCCTGCGCGGTCGGGGCCGCCGCCTGACCCGGCTGGGAACCCGGCCGTTGGGCCAGGCCCTGTTCGCCGATCCCGGCGTGCGGCGCGGCCCGGTCGAAATCGCCCGCATCGTGGCGGGCCAGCGCTTGCACTGGCGGGCGTTCGCGGGCCGTGGCGAGCCGCCGGAGACCATCTGGGGTCGGCGCTCGTTGTTCTGGATCGAGGAATGCCCGTTGCTGGTTTGCGAAATTTTTCTGCCCGATTTGCCGGTATCCGCCTGTCATCGACCGGATTGATGCGCACCATGACTATCGAACAGTTTGAAAACCGTCTGGGCGAATACGCCCAACTGATGCGCCTGCATCGCCCCATCGGCATTTACCTGTTGCTTTGGCCGACGCTGTGGGCGTTGTGGCTGGCCGGCGACGGTCAACCCCCGCGCGGCGTCGTCCTCGTCTTCGCGCTGGGCGTGGCGCTGATGCGCTCGGCCGGGTGCGTGATGAACGACATCGCCGACCGTGATTTCGACCCACATGTCGCCCGCACCCGCGACCGGCCGCTGGCGGCGGGTCGGGTCAGTCTGGGCGAGGCGGTGAGCGTGATGATCGTGCTGTGCCTGTTGGCTTTCGGTCTAGTGCTGACCCAGAACACCCTGACCGTCCAACTGTCGTTCGTTGGCATGGCCCTGGCCATCAGCTATCCCTTCATGAAGCGGCTGCACCACTTTCCCCAATTCCATCTGGGGGCGGCGTTCGGCTGGGGCATTCCGATGGCCTACGCGGCGATCACCGACGCGCTACCCCCCGTCTGCTGGCTGCTGTTTCTCGGCAACGTGCTGTGGTCGGTGATCTACGATACTCAGTACGCCATGGTGGACCGGGAAGACGACCTCAAGATCGGGGTGAAATCCACCGCGATCCGGTTCGGCGCCCGGGACAAGCAAATCATCGGCTATCTGCAACTGGCGCTGCTGGCGCTGCTGATCGGGATCGGCCTGCTGACCGGCCGGGGCTGGATTTATTACCTCGGACTGTTCGTGGCGGCCTGGCTGGCGCTGTACCAGCAATACCTGATTCGCGACCGCAAGCCGGAGGAATGCTTCAAGGCGTTTCTCAATAACAATGCGTTTGGGTTGGTCGTCTTCTGCGGCCTGCTGCTGGATTACCTGCCGGCGGGTTCACCCTGAAGCGCCATTTAACCTTGGTAAAGGGGACAGTTCATGCTCATCGTTCACGTTTTCGTTCACGTCAAACCGGACTGCGTCGAAGCCTTCCAGGCTGCCTCGCTGGACAATGCGCGCCACAGCGTCCAGGAACCGGGTATCGCCCGGTTCGACGTCATCCAGCAGGCTGACGACCCGACCCGATTCGTGTTGGTCGAGGTCTATCGCGACGCCGAGGCGCCCGCCCGCCACAAGGAAACCGCCCACTACGCCCGCTGGCGGGATACCGTGGCCGAGATGATGGCCGAGCCGCGCTCCAGCGTGAAATACGTCAATCGGTTTCCGGCCGATTCGGGTTGGGATTATCCATCGGGCGCTTGATGGCGACTGGCGATTGGCCGATGGCGGAAGAAGTTGAATTGCGCACGCCCCATTTGCGGCTGGCGGCACGGGTTTGGGGACCATCGGATGGCGTCCCGGTGCTGGCGGTGCATGGCTGGCTCGACAACGCCGCCAGCTTCGACGCGCTGGCGCCGCGACTGCCCGGCGCGCGACTGGTGGCGCTGGATTTGACCGGCCATGGCTATTCCGACCACCGCCCGCCGGGCGTGCATTACCACTTCGTGGATTTCATCCCCGATGTCGTGGCCGCCGCCGACGCGCTGGGCTGGGAACGATTCGGCCTGCTCGGTCATTCCCTGGGCGGCGGCATCGTCAGCTTCGTGGCCGCGATCCTGCCGGGGCGGATCACCCGAGTGGCGATGATTGAAGGCTTGGGACCGCCGACCAGCAATCCCGCCGACGGTCCGACCAACTTGCGCAAGGCCATCGAGCAGATGAACGCCCTGCCGCGCAAACGTCCGCCGATCTATCCGAGCGTGGAAGCAGCGATTCAGGCGCGCTGCGAGGCCAGCGGTCTGTCGTGGGCGGCGGCGACAACCTTGGTCGAGCGCGGTCTCCAGCCGGTCGGCGACGGCTTCGGCTGGCGTACCGATCCCCGACTGCGCTTCGTGTCGCCGCTCTATCTGACCGAGCCGCAAATCCTGGCCTACATGGCGCGGATCGAGGCGCCGGCGTTGCTGATTTGCGGCGCGGACGGCTACCTGGTCAAGCGGGATTACATGCGGGAACGCTACGCCCGCATCGCCGGATTGACCGTGAAAATCCTGCCTGGCGGACATCATCCCCATCTGGAAGACCCCGAACCCTGCGCCCGCTTGCTGGGACCGTTTTTCGCGCGGACAGCCGATTGATCCGAGGTCGATTACTGACGGGTTTTCGCGGGTTGCCGTCCCCCCAGGGTCACGGCGTAAAACTTCTCGATGGCCGCCTTGCCTTCAAGCAACCGAATCGTTCTGCCGTCGGGAAAGAAAGCGATCACTTCATCCTCGACATGGGGCAGAAAGTGTTCCTGTTCGCCATGGAAGATCATGGGGAAACCCAGTTGTTGATCCATCCAGTTCATGAAGGCGAACCATTGCGGCCCGGCGCTATGGGCGATCCCCAGCATCTCATCCTGGCGCGGTGCGGCGCGCTGACCGGGATTGGCGGCGGGTACCAGGGCGTACAAATCGTAGTCGGCATGGATGTAGCGCGGCCGGAGGATGCCCGCCTCGATCCAGACCACGCAGCCGTAGTGCTTGTGGCGAGGATTTAGTTGCAGGGCGTAAGGTTTGTGGGAGCCCCGTAAATCCAGGCCGGTGGGGTCGGTGCCCTCCGGTAACTTGAGAATCAGTTCCTGATGTTGGCGCCATTCGCGCCAGGCGGACTTCAGTTTGGCGCCCGTAAAAGCTTGCGGCTGGATTTCCGGTGAAGCCACCAGTCCCGCCAACCGGTAGAACCCCACGTCCTGGCTGGCGGTTTTCCACTTGCAATCCAAACGCTTGCCCGTATAGCCCGGCCGTCCCATGTACTCCAGGCTGGCTTTGTTGGTTTTACGGATCAGGACGTAAACCTGAAATTGCTTGGCGGCGGCCGCGAACAGGGGGACGTGGTTGGGGCGGATGTAGTTGTCGTACTGGTTGATTTCATCGATGGAAAACCCCTTCGGAGCGGTGGTTTCAGTCCAAAACGGCGGGCTTTCCGGCCATGGACCGGCCAGGATCGAGCCGAGCACCACCTTCAAGTGACCAGCCAGCATGCCCCAGGGATTACCCAGCTCGGTTCGAACCGGCCCTTCGGCCGGATCGTTTTCCCTCCGGGGTGGCGGTCCCCTATCAGCCAGCGGGGTCGGGCCTCCAGTCACGTCGGGTTGTGGCGATTGCCAACGGGCCAGCGTACCGTCCTCTAGCGTCGACCTTGAAGCGGAATCCATCCCCTGTGGACTCGGAATGCAATTTGAAGAATTCATCGCCAGTTCTCCTTCCGGGAAATCAACGTTCAAGGAGTGTGAAACCAGGGGGCTTGGCCGAGAAAGTCCAGCGGATTGGACGTCATGGCCAATACTTGGCTTTCTCCGGCAAAACCCAGCGCACTCCGCCGTCCGGCTCGGGGTGATCGCCGTGATAGCGCGGGATCACGTGCAGGTGTGGATGCCGCACGGTCTGGCCCGCTGCCACGCCCTCGTTGATTCCAATATTGAACCCATCCGGTTGAAACTCGTTCCGCAAAGCCGCTCGAACTTCCACCAGCAACTGGCCCAGTTCCACCCATTCCACCACGGTCACGTCGAGCAGCGACACCACATGCCGGCGCGGGATCAGCAGGGTGTGCCCTGGCGACACCGGAAAGGCGTCGCGGATCGCGACCAGATGCGCGGTCTGATGCACGATGCGTTCCAGCGGGAGGGCGCAGAATGGGCATCGATCAGGCGGCATCGCCATAAATCCTTATCCAACCAGTTGTTGCCGTAAGGCTTTTCAAACTCACTGCGCCAGCAATGGTTCCAACGCCGGCCACACGTTGTCCAGAATCCGGGGCTGCGCCTCGGCGCGCGGGTGCAGGCCGTCGTCCTGGATCAGCGTTGGGTTACCGGCCACGCCGTTCAGCAGGAAGGGAACCAACGGAATCTGGTGGCGTTGCGCCAATTCGCCGAACGTCGCCTGAAACTTTTGCGTGTACAGTGGGCCATAATTCGGCGGAATCCGCATTTCCGCCAACACCACCCGCGCGCCGGCCTGCCGGGACAACTCGATCATCCGCCCCAGGTTGGTGGCCATGGCCATCGGCGGTTGACCGCGCAATCCGTCGTTGGCGCCCAATTCCAGGATGACCAGGACGGGACGGTGCCGCTCCAGCGCCGCCGGCAATCGGCTCAGGCCGCCGCTGGTGGTATCGCCGCTGATGCTGGCGTTGATCACCTGATGGGGGAAGCCGCGCTCGGTCAGCCGGCGTTGCAGCAAGTTGACCCAGCCCTGTTCAGCTGGGATGCCGTAGCCGGCGCTCAGGCTGTCGCCCAGCACCAGAATCACCGGCGCCTCGGCGCGGACCAGGCCGGACCAGATCACCAGCCACGGCAACAGGATTAAAAGCCATCGTGAACGAATCGATTTCATCGTTGGAGCATTCGGCCATGCGTGTCGATCATGATCCCGGAACGGGTAGCAGCGTAAGCGTAGCTGCCGCTTCGCCCTTGGACAACCCGACCGCCGCTTGCATCGCGCGGGCCGAAAACCTGGGCAAGGAAGTGGTCAGCCCGGAAGGAAACCTGGTGATTCTCGACGACATCAGCTTCAGCATCGCCCAGGGCGAAAGCGTGGCGGTGATCGGAGCCTCCGGCTCGGGCAAGTCCACCCTGCTGGGTCTGCTGGCGGGCCTGGACACGCCGAGCCGGGGCCGGGTGTGGCTGGCGGGCGCCGATCTCGGCGGTCTGGACGAGGACGGTCGCGCCTTGTTGCGGGCGGAGAGGGTTGGTTTCGTGTTCCAGTCGTTCCAACTGCTGACCGGGCTGACCGCCCTGGAAAACGTCATGCTGCCGCTGGAGCTGGCGGGCCAGCCCGACGCCCGCCGGCAGGCGCTGGACCTGTTGGAGCGGGTGGGGCTCAAAGCTCGCGCCCGTCACTATCCCTCGCAACTGTCCGGCGGCGAGCAGCAACGGGTGGCCATCGCCCGCGCCTTCGCCGGCAACCCGGCCGTGCTGTTCGCCGACGAACCGACCGGCAACCTCGACCAGAAAACCGGCCATCGCATCATCGAACTGCTGTTCGCGCTCAACCGCGAACAGGGAACGACCCTGATCCTGGTCACGCACGATCCGGAACTGGCGGCCTATTGCGACCGAGTGCTGGAACTGGATAACGGCCGGCTACGCGAGCGGCGGGAGCACTAATCATGGATGGGTCGGACCTGATCCGCATGGCCCTGCGCGCCCTCCGGCGCGACTGGCAATCCGGTGAATTACGAGTGCTGGCGGTGGCGTTGCTGATCGCGGTCGCCAGCGTTGCTGCTGTCGGTTTTTTCACCGACCGTATCCAACTGGCGATGGAACGCAAGGCCAGCGAATTGCTCGGCGCGGATTCGGTGATCGCCGCGCCCAATCCGATTCAACCCGGCCTGGCCGAGGAAGCGCGCCGACGCGGCCTGCAAACCGCCGAAACCCTGGGATTTCGCAGCGTGGTTCTGGCGGGCGAAACCACGCAGTTGACCGAGGTCAAGGCCGTCGGTCCCGGTTATCCGCTGCGCGGTACGTTGCAAACCAGCGATGCGCCGTTCGCGCCGCCCCGCGCCGCGACCGCCATTCCCAGTCCGGGCCAGGTCTGGCTGGACGAAAGATTAATGCAGACGCTCAACCTCCAGGTGGGCGATAGGCTTGAGCTAGGCGCGCGCGTGTTCCGGGTGGAACAGGTGCTGGCCTACGAGCCGGACCGGGCCGGCGACCTGTTCAGCATCGCTCCCCGGTTGCTGATGAATTTGGCCGACATTCCCGCGACCAGGCTGGTGCAACCGGGCAGTCGGGTCGAGTATCGGCTGTTGCTAGCCGGCGAGCCGGCGGCGCTCGACGCCTTCAAGACCTGGGCTCAACCCCGGCTAGCGACGGGCGAGAAGCTGCAAGGGGTGCGCGATGCCCGCGCCGAGCTGCGGCTGACGCTGGAACGGGCGCAGCGTTTTCTGAATCTGGCCGCCCTGGTCAGCGTGATCCTGGCCGGGGTCGGAATCGCCATCGCCGCCCGTCGTTTTGCCACCCGCCACTGGGACAGCGTGGCCATCCTGCGCTGTGTCGGCGCCACCCAGACCCTGGTCATGCGGCTGTTCGTGGTGGAGTTGCTGCTGTTGGCGGTGTTGGCTGGCGCGTTAGGGCTGGGGATCGGCTATCTGGCCCAGTACGGATTGAGCGGCGTGCTCGGGCCGCTAGTCAGCGCCACCGAACTACCGCCGTCCTCCTGGCGACCGCTCCTGCCCGCGCTGGCGACCGGCTTCATCACTCTGCTCGGCTTCGGCCTGCCGCCGCTGCTGCGGTTGCGGGAAGTGCCACCGTTGCGGGTGTTGCGCCGCGATCTCGGCCCGGCCGATCCGCGCCTGTGGGCGTTGTACGGTCCCGCCGTGCTGGCGACCCTGGCGCTGCTGACCTGGCAGGCCGGCGAATGGCGCTTGGCGCTGTACATCTGCGCCGGCGTGGCGGGGACGGTTATCCTGCTGGCGCTGGCGGCCTGGGGGCTGGTCAGGGCGCTGGGTCTGCTGCGGGGCCGGGTCGGCGTGGCCTGGCGGTTTGGGCTGGCTAATACCATATACGGCTAGATTATATTATAATATTTTTCAAACCCTCCCTTGGTG
>JAVMKH010000203.1:0-60030 GCA_031732935.1 Candidatus Contendibacter sp. | reverse complement strand
GGGCGATGTCCATCATGTTCAGCGCCAGAATCAGCGGTCGGCCCAGTTGCCGCAATTCCAGCAGCAGCCGCAAATGCTGACCCAGATTAGTAGCGTCAGTCACGCAAACGATGGCGTCCGGCAAGGTTTCCTGTGCCTGCCGACCCAGCACCACGTCGCGGGTGATGGCTTCGTCGGGGCTGCGGGCGCGCAGGCTGTAACTGCCCGGCAGGTCGAGCACCTCGACCGTGTGACCGACCGGCGTCTTCAACAGGCCGCTTTTGCGCTCGACGGTCACGCCGGGGTAGTTGGCGGTCTTTTGCCGGCCGCCGGTCAGAGTATTAAACAGGGTAGTCTTGCCGCTGTTGGGCGGACCGACCAAGGCAATGCGGGCGGGTCTGAAACCCTCCGCGGCCAGAGTTCCAGCCGTCATGATAGCCGCGCCTCCTGCCCGGTCGACGACCGCGCGTCCGCGCTTTGGTCGAGCAACGGCCCGACCAACACGGCGTTGGCCTCGCCGCGACGCAGGGCCACGGTCATGGTCTGATTGATCCGCACCGCCAGCGGGTCGCGACCCAGAAAACCGTGGTGCAACACTTCGACGCAGGCGCCTTCGACGAAACCCATTTCCAACAGACCACGTTCGATGTCGCCCTCCCCGCTCTGCACGGCCAGGATGCGACCGACGCCGCCCGGCCGCATCAATCCCAGGGGTTGCGTCAAACCCGCCTTCACCAAACGGCCCAGCTCGAACAGTTGGCGTTCCCGCCCACCGTGCCCGTCCATTTAAATCTCTCCGGCGACGTAGGCGTTGGTCTGACCCGGTGCCCGCAGCATCTTGTTCACTTCGTCCAGATGCGTTTGTTCGGCGGTAATCTGCGCACGGGCGTATTCTTCAAGACGCACGTCCTGGTCACGAGCGCAGTCCAACAATGCGTAATAGGCTTTGAGCGCCTCGCCCTCGTGGGCCAGCGATTCGCGCAGGATATCGCCGATATCGTGCTGGTGGGTTTCCAGCAGCGGACCGATGCCGAGCGAGGGATGGCCACCCAGGCTGGTGATCAATTCGCCAGCCTGGCGGGCGTGCATCAAGCTCTCGTCGGCCTGAGCGTTGAGCCAACCGACGATAGGGATACGGTTGTAGCCGTACACCATCAAGGCGTAGTGGGTGTAGCGCACCACCCCGGCCAGTTCCAGTTCGAGAATGCGGTTCAACACGCCGATGGCGGCGTTCCGGTCAAATTCCTGGGTCATGTCGATTTGCCTCTTCGTCGCAAAATAATCCGTGATGGCGCCTGATCTGGCGCGAGGGCCAGACTACCGGCACGGCTCTCACATCCACTCCCCAACGCGTTTCAAATAATACTATACTACAAATAAGAATGGTTCTCAATAATAAAAACAGATTTGAGATATTGGAATCTGCTCGCTCAGCCGTACACACCTCAACTGACACCGCGATCCAACTTCACCTTAAACCCTACCACGGCGCATCGTTTTCCAATCCATTCAACGCCGAAGGCCACGTCCACCGCGTGGTCGGTCAGGCCAAATTCGTCCGGCCGCCGAGGGCTGGCGCGATTCCGGTCTGGATGCCAGCGGCGGTGCAAAACCCACGACGCGCAGCAACTCGGCCATTTGCGCCTCGTCCAATTCGTCCCAATGGCCGGGATGCAAACCTCGCCGCAAGGTCACCGGTCCATAACGCACCCGGGTCAGCCGGCTGACCGTGACGCCCTGCGATTCCCACAGCCGGCGCACCTCGCGGTGGCGACCCTCGCGCAGGATCACGTGATACCAGTGATTGACCCCCTCCCCACCCGCCTCCCGGATCGCGTCGAACCGCGCCAATCCGTCCTCCAGCCTCACCCCCTCCCACAACTGCTTCAGCATCTCCGGCGAGACCTCGCCCAACACCCGCACCGCGTACTCCCGCTCGATCTGGGATGAGGGATGCATCAACCGGTTGGCCAATTCACCGTCGTTGGTCAGCAACAGCAACCCTTGGGTATTCAAATCGAGCCGGCCGACCGCGATCCAGCGGCTATCGCGCAACGGCGGCAACCGTTCGAAGATCGTGGGTCGGCCTTCGGGATCGTGGCGGCTGGTCATTTCGCCGACCGGCTTGTAATAGGCCAGCACCCGCCGCCGCTGCCCGAACGGACGCAACTGGAGCGGCCGGCCGTCGATTTGGATTTTCTCCGCGCCGTTGACCTGGCCGCCCAGTTGCGCCGCCACGCCGTTGACCGTGATCCGGCCCTGGCGAATCCAGTCTTCGATTTGGCGGCGGGAACCCAGCCCCATGCGGGCTAGGAATTTCTGCAAGCGTTCAGCCATCGGGGGATTCCGTCGGGGTGATGGGGTTTTCGTCCGGGACAGCCGCGCGGCGCTCCAGTTCGGCGCCGATGGCGTCCAGGTCGCGCGGCGTCGCCAGGGGGGGCAACTCGCTCAAGCTTTTGAGATTGAAGTAGTCCAGAAACGCGCGGGTCGTGGCGTACAACGCGGGACGGCCCGGCACCTCGCGATGGCCGATTACCTTGATCCAGCCGCGCTCCTGCAAGGTTTTCATGATGCTGGAACTGACGCTGACCCCGCGCACCGCCTCGATCTCGCCCCGGGTCACCGGCTGGCGGTAAGCGATCAGCGCCAGCGTTTCCAGCAGCGCGCGGGAATAGCTGGCGGTCCGCTCTTCCCACAACCGCGTTACCCAGGGCGCGAACGCCTGGGGGACTTGCAGGCGAAAGCCACTGGCCACCTCGACCAGTTCCACGCCGCGTCCGGCGTAATCGGTGGCCAGTTCGGCCAGCGCCGCGCGTGCTGCGTCCCGTTCGGGCCGTTCCGCCTCGGGGAACGCCGCCAGCAACCGATCCAGCGTCAGCGGCTCGCCGACGGCCAGCAACAACGCTTCCAAAATGCTCTTCAGTTCCGGCATGGGGACTTTCAGCCCCGCCGTCGGACGTGAATCGGCGCGAACGGTTCGGTCTGGACCAGTTCCAGCAGCGCTTCGCGCAACAATTCCAGCACCGCCAAAAACGTCACCACCACGCCCATCCGCCCCTCCTCCGGCCGAAACAGCGCGCTGAAAGGGGTAAAGCGCAGCGCGTCCAGCCGTTCCAGCACCTGGCTCATCCGCTCGCGCACCGACAAGGTCTCACGCCGGACCTGGTGCCGACCAAACAGTTCGGCGCGGGCCAAGACCTCCCGCAAAGCAGCCAGCAAATCGGTCAGGCTCACGGGCGGCGGTGGCCGGCCTGTTTCCCGCTGGACCGGTTCCACGCTGGCGGGGAAACAATCGCGTTCCAGTCGCGGCAGCGCATCCAGCGCCCGCGCCGCCTGCTGGAACCGCTCGTACTCCTGCAACCGCCGCACCAGCTCGGCGCGAGGATCTTCCTCTTCCGTCTCGATGGCGGCTGGACGCGGCAACAGCAGTCGCGACTTGATCTCCGCCAGCCAGGCCGCCATCACTAGATATTCCGCCGCCAGTTCCAGCCGCATTTCCCGCATCAGCGCCAGATATTCCATGTACTGCCGGGTAATCTCCGCGACGGGAATGTCGAGAATGTTCAGGCTCTGTCGCCTGATCAGGTAAAGCAGCAAATCCAGCGGCCCCTCGAACGCCTCCAAAAAGACTTCCAGCGCATCGGGCGGAATGTAGAGATCCCGCGGCAATTGGGTGTAGGGTTCGCCGCCCACCTTGGCGAGTGGCGGCGGGTCGGGAACGGCGTTATCCATCAGCCCAGCGGCCGAATGCCCACCGCGCGCCGCAGTTCCGCCAGGAATGGAACGCTGTACTCACGCGCCCGCGCCGCGCCTTGTTTGAGCACCTGCTCGACGTAGGCCGGCTGCGCCAGCAGTTCGTGGTAACGCTGGCGCGGCTCGCTCAGGCGGGCGTTCAGGTATTCGAACAAAATCTGCTTCATCTCACCCCAGCCGATACCCTGGGCATAACGGGCGCGCATTGTCGCCGCTTCCTCGATCGTGGCGAAGGCCTGATAAATCTGGAACAGCGTGCAGGTTTCCGGGTCCTTGGGCGCCTCGGGCGGCAACGAGTTGGTCTTGATTCGCATGATCAGCTTGCGCAACGCCTTTTCCGGCTCGAACAACGGGATGGTGTTGCCGTAGCTTTTGCTCATCTTGCGCCCGTCCAAGCCGACCAGGACCGCCGCCCTCTCGTCCACCACCGCCTCGGGCAGCACGAAATGCTCGCCGTACAGATAGTTGAAACGGGCGGCGATGTCGCGGGCCATCTCCAGATGCTGAACCTGGTCCTTGCCGACCGGGATCTTGCTGGCCTTGAACATCAGAATGTCCGCCGCCATCAGGATTGGGTAGCAGAACAAGCCCATGGTCACGCCCTTGTCGGGGTCCTTGTCGGGATCGGCCACGTTCTCGGCCACCGCCGCCTTGTAGGCGTGGGCGCGATTCATCAGCCCCTTGGCCGTCACGCACGTCAAAATCCAGGTCAGTTCCAGAATCTCCGGAACATCGGTCTGGGCGTAGAAAATGACATTCTCGACATCCAGCCCCAGCGCCAACCAGGTCGCGGCAACTTCCAAGCGCGAGCGATGCACCAGCGCGGGGTCCTGGCATTTGACCAGGGCGTGATAGTCGGCCAAGAAATAGAACGATTGCACGTCGTGCCGATGACTGGCCTCAATGGCCGGCAGGATCGCGCCGACGTAGTTGCCCAGATGCGGGGTGCCGGTGGTGGTGATGCCAGTAAGGGTGATTTCCATAACTGAATCTTTAGCCCAGGATGAAAGAGAGCAATTTATATAACCCAAGAACAACTGGATACAAAACAATATTCAGAGCGCCAGTGGCAATGAGAAGCAGCACAATCACCAAGCCATAGGGTTCAATTTTCGCCATCATGGTTCCAAAGCTATTCGGCAATACTCCAGTCAACACCCGCGAACCATCCAGCGGCGGTATTGGCAAAAGATTTAGCGCCGCAAGGAAAAGATTGACGGAAATACCGGATTTACCCATCTCAAACAGAAAATCACCCGCCCCGGACCAACTCCCCAATGCTTCACCAAGCTGAATGATTAGTCCCCAACCCAGCGCCATCAGGATATTGGCCGTCGGCCCAGCTAAAGCCACCAGCGCCATGTCGCGCTTGGGCTGGCGCAACCGGTGATAATTGACCGGCACCGGCTTGGCCCAGCCGAAGATGAAGCCGCCGAACACCGCCAACAGCGCCGGGACCAAGACGGTGCCGACCGGGTCGACGTGTCGTAGTGGATTGAGGCTGAGCCGACCCTGGGCCTGGGCGGTGGTATCGCCGCAACGCAGCGCCACCCAGCCGTGCGCGACCTCGTGTAAGGTGATCGCCAGCAGCAACGGCGGGGCCATCACGACGAGAAGTTGGATCACGTTCAATTCTTGCATGGCACGATTATACGCAGCCTGTCCAGGCGCGGACTAGAGAAACGGCCTGGCGTCGCCCAAACCCTCGCGGATCAATTGGGGCACATCCCCGGTCAGGTCAAGCACGGTGGTCGGCTCGTGCTGGCCAGGACCACCGTCAATGATCCAATCGACCTCGTGGGACACGCGCTCCTCGATATCCTCGGGATCGGACAACGGCCACTCGTCTCCCGGCAGGATCAGGGTGCAGCTCATGATCGGTGCGCCCAACTCGGTCAGCAGGGCGCGAACGATGGCGTTGTCCGGCACCCGGATGCCGACGGTCTTGCGACGGGGATGTTGCAAACGGCGCGGCACTTCGTGGGTGGCCTGCAGAATGAAGGTGAACGGCCCCGGCGTAGCCGCCTTGAGCAGCCGAAATCGCCGGTTGTCCACCTTGGCGTAAGTGGCGATCTCCGACAGATCGCGACAGACCAGGGTGAAATTGTGATGGCGGTCGGTCTGACGGATATGGCGAATCCGTTCCGCCGCTGCCTTGTCACCCAACTGGCACCCCAGTGCGTAGCTTGAATCGGTGGGATAGACGATCACGGCGCCGGCGCGCAACCGCTCCACCGCCCGTGTGATCAGGCGCGGCTGCGGATTGGCGGGATGAATTTGTAAAACGCGGCTCATGGCCTTATATTCTCAACATTACGGATACGGTCGGGCCGGCAACTTGCCAGTCCGGCGCGGTCCGGTCAAGACGGCAAGCGTGGGGCCGTCTTTCTTTTTTACCCCCGCCCCGCCCTTCCAACCCGCATGGAACCTTCGCCGCCGGCATGAAACTGTTGTTCGACTTTCTGCCCATCCTCCTGTTTTTCATCGCCTACAAGTTGAGCGACATCTATGTGGCCACTGGGGTGTTGATCGTCGCGACCCTGGCCCAGGTTGGCTGGATCTGGCTACGGCAACACCGGGTCGAAAAAATGCCGTTGATCACCGCCGGTCTGGTGCTGGTATTGGGTGGGGCGACCCTGCTCCTGCACGATCCGATCTTCGTCAAATGGAAGCCGACCGTGGTGAACTGGCTGTTCGCCGCAGTATTCCTGGGCAGCCGCTTCGTCGGCCAAAAGACCCTGCTAGCGCGAATGATGGGCGAACAACTGGAACTTCCCGGGCCGGTCTGGGTCAAGCTGACATTCGCTTGGGCCGGGTTTTTTCTCGTCATGGGCGCGGCCAATCTCTACGTCGCGTTCACCTTCAGCGAGAACACCTGGGTCAATTTCAAGCTGTTTGGCCTGCTGGGTCTGACTCTGTTGTTCGTGCTGGCCCAAGCTTTGTACATGAGCCGCCACCTCAAGACCGACGCCGCCGACCTCTCCAAGGAACCCTGATCATGCTCTACGCCATCATTGGCCGCGACGTGCCCGGTACGCTGGCCCAGCGCCTGGCTATCCGCTCCGTTCATCTAGAGCGGTTGAACACCCTGTCAAACGAAGGCCGGCTGATCCTGGCCGGGCCATTGCCAGCCATCGATAGTCCCGACCCTGGCCCCGCTGGTTTCGTGGGCAGCCTGTTGGTCGCCGAGTTCGCCACATTGGAAGACGCCAGAACCTGGGCCGAGACTGATCCCTACGTCGCTGCTGGCGTGTGGGGGGCGGTCGAAGTCCATCCGTTCCGTAAGGTGTTGCCAGCATGAACGACCGAGCGGCCCTGATCGAGCAGCGGCTGCGCGCCGCCCTCGAACCCGATTGCCTGGCTATCATGGACGACAGCGCCGCTCACGCCGGTCATGCCGGGGCGCGCGAAGGCGGCCATTTCACCGTCCACGTCGTCTCCACCGCCTTCGCCGGCAAGACCCTGATTCAGCGCCACCGCCTCGTCCACGCGGCGGTGGCGGACCTGATGCGCCGGGAAATCCACGCCCTCAGCATTCGGGCCTGGACCCCGGAAGAAGCGCCCACCCCAATCCCGTAACCCACCCACCGTTCTGGAACCCCTCGTCATGCGCAAAACCCGCAACCCGATCCTGCCACTTCTGGCGTTATCCTCGACCCTGCTGCTAGCCGGGACGGCGCTGGCGGCTGAAGAAAAGAAAGCCGAACTGGCGCCCGCGCCCGCCGCTGCCAAGGCCCCCGCTCCCACCGCCGCGCCGCCCGCGGCGTTCACCATTCCCGACCCAGTCGCGGTGGTCAACGGCAAACCGATCGCCAAGGCGGCTTTCGATCAGTACGCTCAGCAGCTGCGCGGCAAGGCCAAGGTGGATTCGGTGGAAACCAGCAAGTCGCTGGTGGATCAACTGGTCATGGAGGAACTGTTGGTGCAGGAAGCCGGCAGGCAGAAGTTGGCCGACGATCCGCAGTTCAAACAACAGATGGAAATGGTCCAGCGCAACTTGTTGGCCAGCACCGTGGTACGTCGGATGTTGAGTGCGAACGCGCCCAGCGAGGAAGCGATCAAGAAGGAATACGATACCGCCGTCGCGGCGCTGAAGGGCAAGGAGTACAAAGCCAGCCACATCCTGGTGGATTCCGAGGACAAGGCCAAGGAAATCATCGTCGAGTTGAAGAAGGGCGGCAATTTTGCCGAATTGGCCAAGGCCAAGTCTAGCGACAGTTCGGCGGCCAACGGCGGCGATCTGGGCTGGTTCGCCGCAAGCATGATGGTGCCTCCCTTCTCGGAAGCGGTCGCCAAGCTGGAAAAGGGCAAGTACAGCGAGCAGCCAGTGCAGACCCCGTTCGGCTGGCACGTCATCCTGTTGGAGGACACCCGCGACGCCACCCCGCCGTCCATGGAGGAACTGAAACCGCAAATCGCCCAGATGTTGCAAAGTCGGATGGTGAACGATTATCTGGAAAAACTGAAATCCGGCGCCAAGATCGAGGTTAAGGAAATTCAGGTGAGCGAGGCCAAACCCGCCGCCGCGCCGGAAGCGAAGAAGTAAGTCGCCAGTTGGGGGGAGGCCGTCAGGCCGAACCCCCTTCATCCGCCCCGACGCGTGGGCGTCAAGTCCCTACCCCTTCAGCAACGCCTGCAATCCCGCCTCATCCAACACCGACACGCCGAGTTCCCGCGCCCGGTCCAGCTTGGACCCGGCCTCGCGGCCCGCCACCACGTAATCGGTTTTCTGCGACACGCTGCCGCTCACCTTGGCGCCCAACGCCCGCAGCCGGTCCGACGCCTGATCGCGGGTCAGCGATTCCAGGGTACCGGTCAGCACGAAGGTCTTGCCGGCCAGCGGCCGATCAACGGTCCGTTCAACCTCGGTTTCCGGCCAACGCACGCCAGCGGCGCGCAGTCGGGCGATCACTTGCCGATTGTGCGGCTCCTGGAAAAACGCGCGAATCGCGGCCGCGACGACCGGGCCGATATCCGGGACCTGTCGCAATTGGTCTTCCTCGGCGGCCATCAACGCGTCCAGCGTGCCGAAATGACCAGCCAGGGCCAGCGCTGTCGCTTCCCCTACCTCGCGAATCCCCAGTGCGTACAAAAACCGCGCCAGCGTCGTGTTCTTGCCGCGTTCGAGCGCCTCGACCAGCTTAGCGGCGGAGCGTGAGCCCATCCGCTCCAGCCCGGCCAGCGTCGCCACATCCAGTCCATAGAGATCGGCGGGATTGCGCGCCAGTTCCCGCTCCACCAGTTGCTCCACCAACTTGTCGCCCAGCCCCTCAATGTCCAGCGCCCGCCGCGAGGTGAAATGGCGAATGGCTTCCTGGCGCTGGGCGCGGCAGTACAAGCCACCAATACAGCGGGTCACTGCTTCGCCTTCGGGTCGAACCACCCGCGAACCGCACACCGGACAACTTTCCGGCATGACAAACGGCTGCGATTCCGCCGGACGCCGTTCCAGCATCACGCCAACCACCTCGGGGATCACATCGCCGGCTCGCCGCACGATCACGGTATCGCCCACTCGCACATCCTTGCGCGCGACTTCGTCGGCATTGTGCAAGGTGGCGTTGGTGACGGTGACACCGCCGACGAACACCGGCCTGAGCCGCGCGACCGGCGTGATCGCGCCGGTGCGCCCCACCTGCACCTCGATGGCCTCAACCACGGTCAATTCTTCCTGGGCCGGGAACTTGTGCGCCACCGCCCAACGCGGTTCGCGGGTCCGAAAACCCAGTTGTTGTTGCCAGTCCAGGCGGTTGACCTTGTACACCACCCCATCGATGTCAAAGGGCAGCGCGTCGCGTTTTTCCGCAATGGCGCGGTGAAACGCGATCAGGCCCTCCGCGCCGCGCGCCACCGCCCGTTCGCCACATATCGGCAGACCCCATTCGGCCAGAGCATCGAGCACGGCGCCATGCGTGGCGGGCGCGGTCCAGCCTTGTACCTCGCCTAGCCCGTAGGCAAAAAACGACAACGGCCGCTTGGCGGCCAGGCTCGAGTCGAGTTGCCGGATGCTACCGGCCGCGCCATTGCGCGGATTGACGAGAGTGGGCAACCCAGCGGCCCGCTGGCGGGCGTTGTAGCGTTCGAAATCTGGGCGGCTCATATACGCCTCGCCACGCACCTCAAGCACGACGGGCGCGATTCCCCGCAACCGCAACGGCACTGCCTGGATGGTACGCACGTTTTGGGTGACATCCTCGCCGGTCTCGCCGTCGCCGCGCGTGGCGGCCTGGGTGAGTACACCACTTTCATAACGCAACGTGAGCGCCAAGCCGTCGAATTTCAGTTCGCAGGCATACTCGACCAGCGGCGCGTCCACGCTCAAGTCCAGCTCGCGCCGCACCTGGGCGTCAAAGGTCCGGGCGCCGCCTGGACCGGTGTCGGTTTCGGTGTGGATGGACAACATCGGAACCCGATGCCGCACCGGCGCGAAGGCATCCAGCGGCTGACCACCCACCCGCCGGGTCGGGGAATCGAGCGTGACCAACTCCGGGTAGGCGGTTTCCAATCCCTGCAGTTCCCGAAACAGCCGGTCATACTCGGCGTCGGGAATTTCCGGATCGTCCAGCACGTAATAACGGTAGCCATGCCAGTTCAATTGCTCGCGCAGCCCGGCGGCGCGGGTCTGGACATCGCTGGAAATCGCCACGACGCCTCCGCGCTCAGTCAAGCAGCCCAAGCCAACGCCGCTCAAAATCGGCAACCTGGCCGCGCAGTTGCAGCAACATCGGGTTGGTCAGCCGGTTCTGGCGTTCGTCGCAGATGGTCCCACCCAAATTGCGCGCCAGATGATCGACCCCGATCACCAGCAAATCCAATGCCTCCGTCCCCTCCAGCGGGCCGGGCAGATTCATGAACAGCAACAACCCCGGCGTGGATAAATCGGCCAGCGTTCGCGGATCGAACGCGCCCGGCTCGCGCAAATGCGCCATGCCGAAGACCGGCGCATCGCCGGCGGTTTCCCGATCCGGGAACCGTTCGAACACCCCCTCGGCATTCAGTCGAAGGTCCAGTTCCTCGGCCGCCGCCTGAATGCGCGGCCCCGCGAAGGGCTGTCCGCGCGGCGCCATCACGGTCAAAACCACGGTCATGGACAATGCCGCCGTTGCATCGGCCTCCTGGCGCGTCTCCGGCGGAGGCGCCGACACCAAGGGCGCGGATTCGGCGTCCACCCGGTTCTCCCGATCGGCATTCCTCGGTTCGACCGGATGAATCTCCACATCCACCAGGACCTTGCCCGCCAAATGATGCTCGGGCGTAATCCGACCCAGACCGCCAAAGTCATATTCATTCAGCAAGGGATCCGGCTGTGGCGCCAGCTCGCCGAACACCATCGGCTCCCGCTCCGGCCGGCGCCGGCGCTTGCCGATTTGTTCCTTGATCCGGGACCGGATGCCCCAGAGATAGACCAGAATCACGACGACGGCGCCAATGCCCGCCAGCAGCCACTGCAACTGCGTCTTGTCCATTTTGATGCCACGAAAGCCCCGGATTGCGCGAACCGCAACCCTGTTGCGCCTAAGGAATGTCAAACCCCCATGACCGCCGCGGGCGGGATGGGGGCCAGATATCACCGTTTATACTCAAATCCCCGCACTTTCACAAACACCGCGTCCGCTTCGTTCGCAGCCGGGACGTCAAGCCAGCGTCGCCCACCGCGCCGCTTCCTCGACATCCACCGCCACCAGCCGCGACACACCCGGTTCCTGCATGGTCACTCCGGCCAGGTGCCGGGCGATTTCCATGGTCGCCTTGTTGTGGGTCACGAAAATGAATTGCACCCGCTCCGCCATCTCGCGAACCAGCGCGCCGAATCGGCCAACATTGGCTTCGTCCAGCGGAGCGTCCACCTCGTCCAGCAGACAGAACGGCGCCGGATTGAGCTGAAAAATCGCGAACACCAGGGCGATGGCGGTCAACGCTTTCTCCCCACCGGACAACAGGCTAATCGAACCGATCCGTTTACCGGGCGGTTTGGCCATGATCGTCACTCCCGTATCCAGGGCATCCTCGCCAGTCAGATCCAGATGCGCCTGACCACCACCGAACAGGCGCGGAAACAATTCCCCGAGACCGACATTCACCCGTTCGAAAGTCTCCCGAAACCGGGCGCGGGTTTCGCGATCTATCTTGCGCATGGCGTTCTCTAGGGTGGCCAGCGCCTCCAGCAGATCGGCGTTCTGCGCGTCGAGATACCGTTTGCGCTCCGACACCTGGGCAAATTCCTCGATGGCCGCCAGATTGACCGCACCCAGCCGCTCGATGCGCCGCTCCACCTGCTCCAGTCGCGCCAGCCAATCGCTCTCGGCCACCGCGGCTGGGAGGGTCGACAAGATCGCTTCCGGTTCGCTGGCCAGTTCGCGCACCTGGTCGAGGAGGGTTTGTTGGCGGATTCGCATCTCGCTAGCAGCCAACCGCCGTTCCTCCAACGCCCGGCGCAGCGTTTCAGCCTGGCGTTCACAGCGCCCGCGCGCCTGCTCGTCCGCCTGCAATTCGGCATCCTGGGCCTCCAAACGTTGCCGAGCGTCCCCTAGCTCCGCCTCCAGCGCCACGCGCCGTTCCAAACCCGCCGCCAGTTCGGCCTCGGCGGCGGCCAGACCCACATCGGTGGCGGCGGCGCGCTCCGTCGCCAATTCCTCCCGCCGCGTCAACAGTTGACCGCGTTGCGCCGCCAACCGCGCCAACGCCTGCTCGGCGGCGACCAGACGGGCGCGCGCGGTCGCCAGCGTCACCGTCCAGCGGGATACGTCCTGGCGGGCAACCTCCGCCCGGTCCCGGCGATCGTGCAGTTCGACACGCAGGCGTTCCCGGCGCGCGTCCAGCTCCTCCTGTTCGGCGCCCAAGCTTTCCAGGATCGACGCCGCCTCTTCCAGTCGCGCCCGGGCCAGTTCGATCCGCTCGCGCTCCTGCTCGCCCTGCCCCTCCAGTTCCGTGATTTCCCTGGCCAACGCCACTCGGCGAGCACACGCCTGTTCGGCCCGAGCCAGCGCCGCGCTCAGCCGTCCCTGCGCGGCGGCGTGATCGCGGTGCCCTTGGTTGATCACCCGCTGCGCCTCTCGGCGCTGTTGTTCCAAATCGCGCTGCCGCTCACGCAGGCGTTCCAATTCCACTTCCCACTGTTCCAGCGCCGCCGCATCCTCGGCCAACGCCGCCTCCAGGCAACGGATTTCCCGCTCGCGCGCCAACACGCCGTCATCGCCGCCGCGCGCCAGTCGCAACCAATGACGCCCGCACAGCACGCCATCGGGCGTCACCCAGGTCTCGCCGGCCCGCAACTCGGCGCGATTCGCCAGTGCCTCGGCGAGACTAGTGGCGACACGCACGCCGTCCAGCAGACCGGCGAGCGGCCAGGAGGTCCGTACCCGGACCGCCAGCGCGGCTGCCTCCGTCACCGAGGGCGACCGATCCAGCGGCGGCGACTCCAGTAGGGTCAGTCGACCCCGATCCAATTTGGACACCGCGCCCGCCGGCCCATCAAGGTCCGCCACGCAGACCGCATCCAGCCAGCCGGCCAAGGCCGTTTCCACCGCCTTTTCCCAACCAGGCTCCACTTCCAGCCGTTCCGCCAATCGCGGCGCCTCAATCAAGTCCTGGCCGCGCAGCCATTGCTCCAGTCCCCCATCGTGCCGTCCAAAGGCTGCTTCCTGCAAAGCGCGCAACGCCGCCAATCGGCCATGGCCGATCTGTAACCGGTCGCGCGCCTCCCGCGCCCACTGGCCGGTCTGACGCCGCGCGTCCTCGGTCGCGGCGACCGCCGTCTCGACATCCGCCAGCCTCTCCTGCGCCATGCACAGCGCTTCGGCAGCGCCTTGTTCGGCCGCTCTCAAATCGAGAAGCTCGCCCTCAAACTCGATTTCGGCCAGTTGGGCCAGATCGAATCGCAGTCGCTCCAAGCGCCGCTCGCCTTGCAACCACTGCCGTTCCCCCTGCTCGATCCAGGTGCGCTCCACCTCGGCTTGACGCCGGGCCTCGGCTTGACGCCGACCGAATTCCTCCCAAGCCGCCTGCCCTTCGCGCAGTGCGATTTCGGCGGCGATCAGCGCGGCGCTGGCGTCCGCCTCGTTTGCCAGCGCCCGCGCCTGCTCCGGCTCGGCGGCGGCCAAAACCGCCGTCAGTTCGTCCCGTTGCCGCCGGTCCGCGTCCCACTGCGCCTCGACTTGCGCCAGCGCCGTGTCCATCTGACGCTCGTCGTCCTCGCGCCGCCGTCGCAGGTCACGCTGATGCCGCAAAAACTGTTCAAGCCGACTGATATCCGCGCCAGTCTGGTAATAACGACCCTGAATCTCGTTAAAGCGGTCGCTCGATTCCAGTCGCCGCGCCCTTGTTGTTTCCAACCTAGCCTCCAGGCGCCGCTGTTCGGCCACCACCGCCTCCAGGGCGACTTCCCGCTCGCGTAGCTCGGCATCGCGAGCCTGGATTTCGACGCCCAGACTCCGCCAGCGCAAGGTCAGCAACTCTGCCCGCAGCCGGCGCTCGGCGGCGCGCAGTTCGCGATACTGTTCAGCGGCGCGGGCCTGGCGCTGCAAATGGCGAAGTTGCCGTTCCAGCTCCTCGCGCATGTCGTCGAGCCGGCCAAGGTTGTCACGGGCGTGCTGAATGCGGGCTTCGGTCTCGCGGCGGCGTTCCTTGTACTTGGAAATGCCGGCTGCTTCCTCTAAAAAAACACGCAACTCCTCTGGGCGGGCTTCGACCACCCGCGAAATCGTCCCCTGTTCGATGATGGCGTAACTGCGTGGCCCCAGGCCGGTGCCCAGAAAGATATCGGCGATGTCGCGACGGCGACAGCGCGCGCCGTTGAGAAAGTAACTGGACTGGCCGTCGCGGCTAACCACCCGTCGGATGGCGATTTCGCCGTAATTGGCCCAGGGACCGCCCAGCCGACCCAGACGATTATCGAACACCAGTTCGATGGACGCCTGCCCAACCGGCTTGCGGCTGGCCGAACCGTTGAAGATCACATCGCTCATGGTTTCGCCGCGCAGGCTACGAGCCGAGCTTTCACCCATCACCCAGCGCACGGCATCGATGATGTTGGACTTGCCGCAGCCGTTGGGACCCACGATGCCCACCAGCTCGCTGGGCAAGTGCAGCACCGTCGGGTCCACGAACGACTTGAACCCCGCCAGCTTGATCGTACTCAAGCGCATGAAGGTGGAACGCGCGCTCCGCTCGGGTCAGGTTCGGCGGACTAGCGGTTGCAACACCGCCTCGATGGCGTCCAGGTCCGGGATAACCACCGGCTGATCCTGATAGCGCGCCCAACTGAGGACGCCCGGCCGGCTCGACTCAGTGACAACGTCGGGATCCAGTCGGATTTCCTGGCGTTGCAAGTCGATCGGGCGCGGCACCGAGGTGCCGAGGATGCCAAAATGCGGCAGTCGAGAATCCGAACCCAGGGTATTGACAAAAATGATCCGGGAGTTCAGATCGACCTCGGGCGCCACTCGAAAAACCAGTCGCCCCAGGCTGACCAGCGGCGTGGTCAGATTGCGCCACAACATGGCGCCGACCACCCAATGCGGCGCGCCTTCGATCTGGAGCGGAGTGGCGAAGGGCAAAACCTCGACGACAAGACTGTTGGGCAGGATCACCTGCCCGCCTTGCACCGCGATCAACAAACAACGGAGATTGGAGGAAGCTTCCATAACGAGGTCCGGGAAACGAGCGGCGCGGAACCGGCTCCGGTGATTCGAAGCCGGCCCAACCGCCTTAGAGGATCAACTCCTGGGCGCGTTCGCCCAGAATCTGGCGAATCGACCGCAGCAACTGCTCTTCCTGATAGGGTTTGGTCAAATAGTCGTTGACGCCGAGTTTCATGGCCCGATCCCGATGCTTGTCGCCACCGCGCGAGGTGACCATGATGACCGGCAGATGCGACAGCGTGGTCTGGTTGCGCACGTGGGCCAGCACCTCGAAACCATCCATGCGCGGCATCTCGATATCGAGAATCGCTAGATCGGGCACCTGGGTCTGCAACATCGCCACGGCGTCCAGGCCATCCTTGGCCGTGATCACCCGGATGTTGTGCCGCTCCAGAATCCGGGCCGTGACCTTGCGCATGGTGATCGAATCGTCGATGACCATGACGCTGAGCTTCTCCGGCCGAACCTCCTGCCGCGCCGCGCGCAAGGCGCGGCTTTCGACCTGCCGCTGCGCCTGGGAACCGATGTTGCGCACCAGCGCCGCCAGCTCCAGCACCACCACCACCCGGCCATCGCCCAGCACCGTGGCGCCGGAGATACCGGGCACGCCGCCGAACTGAGGTCCGACCGGCTTGACGATGATTTCCTGATTGCCCTGCACTGCCTCGACCTGCAAGGCGACGCTGGCCTCCGCGCTACGGAACAACAGCGCGGGCGGCCGGCGATCCGCCACTTCCTCGAATGGCAGGATTTGTTCGCTGCCAACCAGGATGCCCAGGTTGTGAATGGGATATCCGCGACCGCTGTACTGGTGTTGAACCTGCTCGCCCTTCAGATAGCTCTGAAATTCCTTTTCGTTGAGGCGCGTAACCAGCTCGATGCTGAGCAGGGGAATGGCGAACAGGCTCTCGCCCGCCCGCGCCAGCAGTGCCTGGGTGACCGAGAGCGAGAACGGCAGGCGGATGATGAAACGGGTGCCCTGGCCGCGCTCGGTCTGGATCAGCAAAGCGCCGCGCATGGCGCGGATCGCCTCGTTCACCACGTCCATGCCGACCCCGCGCCCGGCAATCTGGTCGACCGTGGCGGCCGTGGAAAAACCGGGGCGCAACAGCAAGGCGATCAGCTCCTCCCGGGTCACCGGCTGGCCAGGCAACAGCAACCCCTTCTCCTCGCCCTTGGTCCGGATCGCGTCGAAATTGAGGCCGCCGCCGTCGTCGCCCAGTTCCAACACCAGTTCCGCGCCTTCCCGTCGCAAGCTAAGGGAAATGGTGCCAATCTCGGACTTGCCGGCGGTCCGACGTCGTTCCGGCGTCTCGATGCCGTGCGCCAACGAATTGCGCAACATGTGCTCCAGTGGCGCCACCATGTTTTCCAGCACGGTGCGGTCAACTTCCGACTCCTCACCGCCCACCAGCAATTCCGCCCGCTTGCCCAGCTCCTGGGCCGCTTGCCGCACCACCCGCCGCAACCGGGGAATGATGCTACCGAACCGTACCATGCCGGTGCGCATCAAACCCTGCTGGATTTCCTTGTTGACCTTGCTTTGCTGGTCGAGCAGCACGGCAATGTCCCGAGCATGTTCGCTCAGGGTGTTACCGACGTTGCCTAGGTCGTCGGCGATTTCCATGAGCGACCGGGTGACCTGTTGCAGCTCGGTAAATCGATCCAGCTCCAGGGGATCGAATTCCTGTTGATGCGCCGCGACGCCGTGATCGTGACGGGACTGGATGCGAGCTTCGGCCTGGGTGGCCAGGTTGGTGACCTGGCGGCGCAGACGGGAAATGGTCTGCTCCAGCTCGTTCAGATTGAAACTCATGGCGCCAACGCCCTGGTCGATGCGGGCGCGGAAGATGCTGCTTTCACCCATCTGATTGACCAGGGTATTCAGTAACGCGGCGCTGACTCGGATGCTGTCGGCGGGCGCGGCCTGCGGCGCGGCGGCGGGTGCTTCCACCGGTCGGACCGGTGCGACGGTGGGCACGGCGACCGGGGCCGTAACAACGGGCGCGGCCGGTTGGGGCAATTCCATCGCCCCGCCGCCGAGCACGTTCTGCAGTTCGTCAATCAGCGTCCGCGGCGGCGCCAGCCGAACGCCCTTGATCACGTCCGCCAACATTTGATGGAGACCGTCCAAAGCGTGCTGAAGCGCATCCAGCACCGCCACCGACATCGACGCCGTGCCCTTGCCCAGTGCGTCCAGCACCGATTCGGCGGCATGGGCCAGATCGCCGACCGACAGGATGCCCGCCATGCGCGAACCACCCTTGAGGGTATGCATCTCGCGCCGCAGATTGTTGAGCAGTTCGACATTGGCCGGTTCGTCGCGCAACCGTCGTAAGATGAGGTCGCTGGAATCGAGAACCTCGGTGGCCTCGACCTGGAACACCTCGGCCAGCTCCTGATCCAGTTCGGTCATGGGCCGCAGGGAGCGCGGTTCGGGAACCACCGCCGCTTCCTCGGGAACTATCGGCGCGGTCGGCAATCCTTCGCCCACGCCCCCCGTGGCAACCGCATCGGCCAACCGATGCAACTCGGCGATCAAATCGGTCGCGGGGGGCGGACTTGTTCCACCGGCGGCCTCCCCCAGCATCCGATTGAGCTGATCGAGGGTGTGTTGCAGGTGATCCAATACGACCGGCGACGCTGGCTCCCTACTTTTGCCCAGTGCGTCCAGTACCGATTCGGCGGCATGCGCCAGATCGCCGAACGTCATGATGCCCGCCATGCGCGAACTGCCCTTGAGCGTGTGCATGCCCCGGCGTAGATCATTCAGCAGTTCGGGCTGATCCGGCTCGACGTTCAACTGTTGCAAGATAGCGTCGCTGGTGTCGAGAATCTCGGCCGCTTCGTACTGGAAAATCTGCGCCAACTCCAGCTCCACGGCGGGCGGCGCGAGCGGTTCCGGGGTCACGCCCGCGGCGGGCGGCGGGCTGGCCGCGACGGCGGGTGGCGTCGTGACCACGACCGGCTGCACGGGAGCGGGAGCCGCCTCGGCCAGTGGTTGTTCCCGCAACAACGCCTCGGCACGGGCGGTCAGTTGGTCCAGCGCCGCCACGGCATCGCCGCTCACCGTCGATGCATCGCCGATCAGCGGTTCCAATGGATCCAGCGCGTCCGCCGCCTCACCGACCAGGTCGGCGACCATGGGCGTGGCCGCCAATGTGCCGTTGAGAATGTGATTCAACAGATTTTCGAAACCGGCGGCGAACTCGCCGATCACGGTCGCGCCCACCACCCGCCCGCTGCCCTTGAGCGTATGAAACGCCCGGCGCAGGATCGTCGGCGCCTGCCGATCGGCCAGATTGCGCCGCCAACCCGCCACATGTTCTTGAATGGTGGCCAGCTCGCCGCGCGCTTCCTCCAAAAATACTTCCACGAATTCCAGATCGATCCCCGCGGGAATCACCAAACCGGGCAACGGCGTGGGTTTGGGCTGGGCAGGCCGCAACAAGGCTCGCGCCCGCTCGACCAATGCCGGCAAGACCGCCAGTTCGTTCCCGCTCAGGGGAACCTCGCCCACCAGCGGCGCCAGCGCGGCGGCGGCGGCGGCGACAACATCGACGATGGCCGGCTCGGGTTTCTGGGCACCGCCGAGCACCTGATTCAACAGATTTTCGAACTCCCAGGCGAAATCGCCGATCACGGTCGCGCCGACCATGCGGCCGCTACCCTTGAGCGTGTGGAAGGATCGCCGCAAGCTGGTCAGCGCCTGCTGGTCGTCCGGCCGCGCCCGCCAGAGATCCAGCTGTTCTCGGATGGTGGCCAATTCACCGCAAGCCTCCTCCATGAAGATCTCGACGAACTCCGGATCGCCGCCGGCCAGCCCGATCAATGCGGCAAGATCGGTCGTGTCCGCCCCGGACGCGGCGCGCTCCTGCTCCACGAACGCCGTCATGTCCGGCTCGATCGGCGCGGCGGGCACGGACACGAATTGGGGTTCAGACGGTTCGACGGCGATGTTCTCATCCGCTGGAGCCGGGATCGACGCAACCGGCGTGGGCGTTTCGGGTTCCGGCCATTCCGCCAGTTCCAGGGTAAGGGCCGAAATCGGATCCGGCTGGTCTGACCCAGCGTCAACGGCGCCGGTCATCGGCGCGGGCGCTTCAAGTTCCCGCCATTCCGCCAACTCCAAAGCCAGCGCGGAAATCGGATCTGGCTGGCTCGACCCGGCGTCAACAGCGCCGGCCGCCGGAGCAGTCGGCGAAATCCTTGGAGGGGCCGCCGGAGCCGGCGCGACAACCGGTTGGATAGCGTCCAACGGCGCCATCTGGAGCAGGGTTTCCATCTGCGTCAAGTGCTCTTCCGTCGAGCGCAGCACCACCGCCACCGGCCCATCGTCGCCCGCTGGATCGAGTTCCAGGGCATGGCCGAGCCCGGTCAAAATCTCGGTGCAAACCTCGCTCGCCAACGCGCCGTAGGATTCGGCGGCGTCGGTGGACAAACCACCCACGACCCGATCCAGGCGGGCCAGCACCCACGCGCCACGCGCCCAGTTCCGCCTGGCTAACAAGTCTTGCAGGGTTTGCAGGTCGCTCCGAAGCGACTTCCACGATTCGGGGCGTTCGGGCGCAACATCCACCTGGGCGGCAAAGGTGTACTGAAGCCGTCGCAAGATATCCGGCAGTGGATGCGCGGTGGCGTCGGCGGCGTCGGCGGTGGGCGTGGCGTCTCCCCGATGGGCCTGGCGCAGGATATCCTTCATCCTCGACAATTCGGCGTCCGGCCGCTGGACGCCTGGAGACAAACTCGCCTCCAGATAATCCGCCAGCCGTTCGGTCGCCTGTCGCATCAGGGCCGGATCGAAGGCCCGGTCTCGATTTTCCACCCGCTCCTGAACCAGCGCGCGCATCGCCTCCAGCAACGCCACGGCTTCCCGATGTTCCAACACCACCAGCGGCCCGCGAATCTGGTCGATGGCCTCGATCATCGCCTTTAGAGGTTCCAGATCGCGCGGTTCCTCGCGATGGAGGTCCACATCGAGCTGCATCCGGCGCAAAGCCAACAGCAGATCTTCCTTGATGAGTTCCAATCGATTATCGGCGACACGATGCGAAATCATCACGCTACCTCCGCACGGAGAATCCGCCCAGCAGGCCAACGCCGTTTGGAAACGGGTTTATCGAGTCCACGGCGCATTCCGCACCCGGTGCTCTCGCCAAATCATTCGGGCAGATGGAAACCGGCCACCGATTGGCGCAATTCCTGGGCCAGCCGATGCAGTTTGCCGATGGCGGAGGCGGTCGTCACGCTGCTTTCGGCGGTCTGGGCCGTGATTTCGTTGATGGAAATCATGGCGGTCGACACCCGCGACGCCATCTCCGAGACCTGACCGGCCGATTTGGAAATCTCGTCGATCAACTCGGCGAGTTTGGCGGACACCTTTTCGATCTCGTTCAACGCCTCGCCGGCCTTCTCCGCCAAACCCGCGCCGCTGACCACCTCGCCGGTGCTCTTTTCCATCGAGATCACCGCCTCGTTGGTATCGGCCTGAATGGTCTTGACCAGTGTCTCGATTCGTTTGGTGGCGTTGCTGGACCGTTCCGCCAGTCGTTGCACCTCATCGGCGACCACCGCGAACCCGCGCCCAGCGTCACCCGCCGCCGAGGCCTGAATCGCGGCGTTCAGCGCCAGAATGTTGGTCTGGTCGGCGATATCGTTGATCAGCGCCACGATGTCGCCAATTTCCTGGGAAGATTCACCCAGCCGCTTGATGCGTTTGGAGGTGTCCTGAATGTGCTCGCGGATGGTGTTCATGCCATGGATGGTGCGCCGCACCCGGTCGCCGCCTTCGTGAGCGATGCCCACCGATTTCTCGGCCACCTCGGCCGAGGAGGCGGTCTTGGCCGAAACCTCGTCCATGGAATGCGCCATCTGCATCACGGTGGAGCTGGCGTTCTCGATTTGCCGGGCCTGGATCTCGCTGGATTTGGCCAAGCCATCGGCGATGGCGCTGGTTTCCTGCACGGCGGCCGCGACCAGCCCCGACGTGTTGTTGATGGTGGACACCAGATCGCGCAACGCCTCGATGGCATAGTTGACCGAGTCGGCGATGGCGCCGGTGATATCCTCGGTCACGCTGGCTTGCACGGTCAAATCGCCCTCGGCCAGATTGCCCAGTTCGTCGAGCAGGCGCAGGATGGCGTCCTGATTGCGGCGGTTCTGCTCCTCGGTTTCCTGCTTGCGCTGCTCGGCCTCGACCAGCCGTTGCCGGCTTTCGCGATTCTGAATGACGAACAACATCACCAACAGGATCAACGCGATCGCGCCCAGCAGCCACGCCACGTTATAGCTGAGCGGAATGCCCAGCACGCTGAACTGACGGCCAGTTTCAGCGTACTGGTCGATCAGGCGGGTAGTCGCGTCCAGTAGGGCATCGCCCTTGTTGGCGATGCCGACGGCGGCGTTCTGGACCTTGACCAATTCCGGCGCCTTCTCGCGGATACGGTCGGTTTCCGTCTCCAGTTGCTTGAACAGATCGGTCAGGTCCGTCAGCTTCTTGGCGCTGTCGGGGATGTTGACGCGCTCGGCGCCGACCCCACCGTCGCGCATCCCTCGTAATACTTGACTGAACAGGTTGACGTTGCGGCCGAAGCGGTCGGCGGCGTTGGCGGCGCTCAACCCCCCCTCGCTTAACATGCGCTTGAGATCGCTCGTGATCTGTTCGCCCAACTGCAACTGCTTGGTGGCCTGGTAGACCTGCCGGCTGTCAACCCGGTTGTTGGCCAGGCTTTTGGCGATCTCGTCGGACAGGGTGTTCATCTGGGTCAGGGAGCTTTCCAACAAGGGAACCAGGTTGCTGACCGAAACCACCGGATCGCGCCCCGCCAGGATGATGTCGATTTCGGCCCGGACGGGCTTCCAGAATTTTTCCAGTTCGTCCAGGACGGGTCGCACCGCGGGCGGCGCGGGTGGCAACCCCAGCGCGGCGCTGCCGTTTTTCTGATCGCTCAGCTTTTGCTCGAACCGATCACGGCTGTCCTTGAGCTTGGCGAACGCGGTTTCCTTGCCGCGCGCGGCCTCGAGCGCCTCGGTCACGATCGCGCGCGATAGCAGGCGCTGCTCGCCGGCCAGCTTGAAATAGTTCTCGTTTTGCTCGTTCTGCCGCCCCAAGGTCACGAAAATGACGCCCATCAGGATGATGAACAACAGCAACGCCCCCAACACAGCCAGATAGGTGGCGGAGAACCCTTTCAAAACCGAATCATCTTTCGAGTCACGCATTATTTATTTCTCATTGGAACCGAACATCCTGGTCAGCCCTGTCGGTGGATCCAACAGGAGCACCCTGAAAATTTTACTGGGACGCATGGAGGAATTGAGGATCCGCCAGCAGCTTGCCGGTGTTGAAGGCCAGCCAATACTGACCGTCATTCAAAAACGCCTCGGTGACGTAGGAACGCAGGCCCGCCTCCACATTATCCAGCGTGGTCTGCCGATGCTGCGGTCCAAAGTGACGCATCCCCACGACCTCGTCCACCAGCAGGCCATAATCCCACTGGCCCGAGCGAATGACGACCGCCTGGCTGCTGGGCAGTTGCGGCGTCGGCCGGCCGATCAGAAAATCCCGCAAGTCGGAAATCGAGATGACCTTGCCCCGCAAGTTGGCGATGCCCAGCAGCCAGCGCTTTACGCCCGGCACGCGGGTGATGCGAGGCATGGGGACGATCTCGGCCACATCGTCCATGGAGAATAGCAGGTTCCAGGAACCGAGCCGCAGCGCCAACCGCCCGCGAATCTCGGATAGTTGCGCGCTGACCGCCGCGACTGGAATCCGCTGGCGGACCCGCCGGTCGAGTTGCAACAGAATATCGAAGGGGTGCAGCGGGGGAGGCGCCGCGGGGGTGGAAGGTGCCGCATCTGCCACAGGACAGTCCTCTAGGCGGGATTTGGAGCAAAACGGCTGGTGCGCTGGGCCGAAACAGCGCGCTAGTGTTTTTTGTGTAATTCTTAGCATACTAGCGGCCAGGATGCCATGATGGAAAACAGTTTCCTTCCCTTAATTCAGCCTCGCAACCGCGTTCCGCTTCCCCACCGAGGGTTCGGAGCGGGTCGCGCAACCTTACGAACCGGTTGACCATGACTCTCAAGCTCGGCGTGGTGATGGATCCCATCACCACCATCACGATCAAAAAAGACACGACCTTCGCCATGTTGCTCGCCGCTCAGGCTCGCGGCTGGGAACTGCACTATCTCGAACAGACCGACCTTTACGCCCGCGGCGGTGAGGCGTGGGGTCGAACCCGCCGGTTGCGCGTCAAGGACGACAAGCACGGTTGGTTCACCTTTCACGGCGAGCGAGAACTGCCGCTGGCGGAACTGGACGTGCTGCTGATGCGCAAGGACCCTCCGTTCGACATGGAGTACATCTACTCCACCTATGTGCTGGAGCTGGCCGAAAAGGCGGGCGTGCTAGTGGTGAACCGGCCCCGTGCCCTGCGCGACGCCAACGAAAAATTCTTCGCCCTGAGCTTCCCGCATTGCTGTCCGCTGACCCTGGTCAGCCGGGAGCCAGCACGGATCAAGGCGTTCCTGGACGAGCACGATGATATCGTGGTCAAACCCTTGGATGGCATGGGTGGCGCGTCGGTATTTCGCTTGCGTCAGAACGATCCCAACCTCAACGTGATTCTGGAAACGCTCACCGCCCACGGCCGGCGCACGACCATGGCGCAGCGCTACCTTCCAGAGGTAACGGCCGGCGACAAGCGCATTTTGCTCATCGACGGCGAACCCGTTCCCTATGCGCTGGCCCGAATTCCACGGGCTGGCGAGACTCGGGCCAACCTGGCGGCGGGCGGTCGCGGCGAGGGGACGCCGCTGAGCGAGCGCGATCGTTGGATCTGCGCGCAAGTCGCGCCGACCCTGCGGGAAATGGGATTGTTATTCGTCGGCCTGGACGTGATCGGCGACTGGTTGACCGAGATCAACGTCACCAGTCCCACCTGCGCTCGGGAACTGGACGCCCAGTTTGGGTTGAACATCGGCGACGACCTGATGGCCGTCATCGCAAGGCGCGCGCGGCGCTGAGGGTCGCCGACACCGGATGAACGTCACCGCCCGCGACCCGGAAGAGGTCCGCCGCCTAGCACTGGCGTCGGCGTTGGCGTTTGGCCTGCATATCGGGTTGCTTCTCGGCGTCCCGACCACAGACTGGTTGCCGCGCCAGTCCCGGCCGTTGCGCTTCGATGTGGTCCTCTTGCCGCCGCTGGAGCGGCCGGAAAATCCAGCCCCGCCCACCGCAACCGCGCCCGAGTCGCCGGAATCGCCCGCCCAGCCCGGGCCCGCTGGGGCTGGCGCCGCTCCAGAACCGGTTATCCCGCCACCGGAACCCCAACCCATCCCATCGCCCGCCCCGCCTCCACCGCCGCAACCCGTGGCCACCGCCCCGCCAGCGGCGAAACTCGTCGCACCGAAAGTCGCGCCCGCCAAGCCGGCGGTGGCCACGACCAGCCTCTCGTTGCCGCGAACGCCAGCCAAGCCAACCACACTGGCCAAGGTCTCGGCGTTGCCGGACAAGCCGACGCCTCCTTCCCACAAGGCGACAGTCGCGGAACCTGCCAGCAAACCAGCCCCGGACAAAGCGCCGCCCGCGCCAAAACTCACGCCGATGGAGACTTTTCGTCCATCCCCTGCAAAACCACTCGCTGACCGCGTGGAACGGCCCGGACGCGGCGGAGCGAGAACGGGCGCGACCGGTCACCTGGATAGCGCCGCCCTGCTGAGCCAGATCGCCGGCCTGGACGCGGAAACCCAGCGGCGGGCGGGCGACGCCGTTCGCGAACGGCGGGTCAACCTCGCCGACACCCGCTCCCTCGCCGGGTTCTATGCCGCCGACTGGGCACGCAAGGTCACGCGCGTTGGCGAAATGAACTTTCCCGATGCGGCCCGGCGATCGAACCCTGGCGCTGGCCCGTTGCTGGACGTGGCCATTCAAGCCGATGGCGGCTTGCGGCACGTGCGCGTCCTCCGCTCGTCCGGCAATGCCGAACTGGACCAGGCGGCGCGGCGAATCGTTCAGCTCGCCGCGCCCTACCCGCCCTTTCCACCCGAACTGCGCCAACAAGTCGAATTGCTGCATATCGAAGCGCCGTGGCGTTTCGATCCGAGGGGACAGGTTCAGGTGCGCTGAGCTTGGCGGCCGGCCGACCACATGCGCATCCGGGCCGGAAATACCAAGGGCGACGCGCCGCAACCTTTCGACCCCTGGTTCCCAGGGATCCACGCCATCACGCCGGATTGGCCAATACCGCAAAGGTCTGTTTGTCGGTATCGAGGATATGGCTGAATAACCAGTTGCGCAGGTACTCCATCATGCCCATCCCAACGATAAAGGGATTGTGGCCGATTTCCTCACGTAATTCGCGCAGTTCCGCTTCGAAGGATCGATGCTGCAGGCGGTGCTGTTCCAAACCGGCGTAGTCATGGGTCGCCATCAGGCGTTCCTCGGTCCTGAAGTGAATCCGCGCGTATTGCTCCAGAGCGAACAGGGCCTTGGCGATCTCGACCGTCCCCGCGCCTTCGCGGACGGCCTGGTAAACGCGGTTCGTCCAATCGAGCAGGTAGCGATGATGCTCGTCGATGATGTCGATCCCCACCGAATAGCTGTCTTGCCAGGGAAGCCAAACCTCCCCGCCAACACGACTGGTCGGCGTCACCAGCACGTCTCCGGGATTGACGGCGTCATCCTGATACCGGGCCTTGATCGCTAGAACCTCCGGCAGGGCTTCTCGAAAAGCCGCGACCACCTTCGGGTCGAACGCCTTGCCCGCTCCTTCCGCGATCAACTCAACGGCTTTTTCCACGGACCATGCTTCCTTGTACGGCCGTTTCGTGGTCAAGGCGTCGAACACGTCGGCCACCGCGCAGACGCGGCCAGAAAAAGGAATGTCTTCTCCGCTCAGACCGTTGGGATAGCCACGACCATCCCATCGCTCATGATGGCTCAGGGCGATTTCCCGCCCCATTCGGATCAGTGGATCATCCCCCTCCAGGATTCGACCACCAATGACCGGATGTTCTTTCATGGCCGCGAATTCGTCGTCGGTCAACTTACCGGGCTTTCTAAGGATTCGATCTTCGATCCCTATCTTGCCCACATCGTGCATGGGCGCGGCCAACTCGATCAACGCGCATGTCGCTTCGTCACAACCCATGGCCTGCGCGGTCGCTCGGGCGTATTGACTCATGCGCAGGACGTGCAACCCGGTTTCCGTGTCCCGGGATTCGACTGCGACGCTGAGCTTTTGGATGATCTCGTTGTGAACCACCTGGACCTCCAACCGGCTGATCCGCATCGCCTCCTCCATCTGCCGACGCCTGATGAGGTTGGTGAAGATGTCCGCCATGTCCGCCATGAACTGGGAAGTTTCTTCCAGGGGTTGAGTCCCTGGCGGCAAAAGAATGGTTAAAACTCCATAAATGCGGTTCCCTTCGATCAGTGGCAGGACATGGCAACCGGCACCATCCGCGTCCGACCGCAATCGGCTGTCGGGACAGTCGCTCAGTTGTGAAAGGAAAAGCGGTTTCATCGCCACGCAGGCCCGGCCACAGATGCAAGAACCCGCAAGCACCTTGGCACAGGCCGCGCGTTGCGCTTCGCCCAAGCCTTGCTGCGCGACCATGATCAATTCACCCTTGCGGTTGGCTAGAAGGAGCGCCCCACGTGCCTCCACCTTGAGCCAGGGTACGGCCTTGAGTACTTCCAGGGTGATCCGCAGATACTCTTTCAGGGAAAGGTCAAGCAAAGCGGCCCGGGCGACCGCCAGCAACGCCTGCTGTTGCTCGTGAAGCCGCCGCCGTCGGATTTCGATACGGTCCCGCTCGTCCGTAACGCTTGCGATACGATTATCGGCCTCGTTCAGCTCCTCGCGCGCATGTCGAAGTTGCGCGGCCAAGGCCAGTTGCGCCTTTACCCTAGCCCAGAGCACCGGCGGATTGATGGGTTTGGTAACGTAATCCACCGCGCCGGCTTGGAATCCCCGCGTCTCGTCCTCGGCCTGGGTCTTGCCAGTCAGAAAGATAACCGGGATATCTTGGGTCCGAGAATTGGACTTGAGGCGCTCGCAGACCGTATAGCCATCCATCTCCGGCATCATGACGTCCAGCAGGATCAGGTCGGGTATCGGATCTTCCTCGGCCAGGCGCAACGCCTCGCGGCCTCCCCTTGCCACCTTGATCCGATACTCCCGTTTCAGCAGGCTGGATAATATCTTGAGATTGTTCACGTCGTCGTCGACGAGCAAAAGAAGTTCAGGGTTTCTCATCCCGACAGCGCCTCTTGAAATACCTTGTCCAAGGTGCTAACCGCTTCGGTGAAGCGATAATTCTCGATCTGGTTGGAAAGCCTTTCGAACAGGGCAGCCCGCAATCCGGTAGCGAACGTCTTCCGATGCTCGACCAAAAAATCCTCGGCCGTAGGATCGTGGTTGAGCGCCCGCGCGCGTAGTTCAGCCAGCAATGGTTGCAGGACATTCGGATCGATCTCTCGCGTGTCCTGGCGATTTTCCCTTCCGTCGTCTTGCACCAGCGTGGGTACGGACAATCCGGCCTCGATCACGTCACGGGCTGTCTGTACCGCCTCTTGCAGCGCGTCGATCAACTCGGGTACCTCACTCTCCCCCTCGAACAGGGCCGATTCCAACCGCGCCGAGACCTGTTGGACCGCGAGGATACCGAGATTGCCCGCCATGCCCTTCATGGTGTGAGCCAAACGCACGGCGTCGGCATGGGAGCCGGCCGCGAGGAGATCGCGCAACGTTTGGGCGGTCTGGCCGTAGTGGCTGGAGAAATGGGTCAGCAACCGGCGAAGGAGCGCCTCGTCGCCGCCCAAGCGATTAAGACATCCAATCACATCGATTCCCGGCAAGACCAGCGCCGGCGACGAAACATCTTCCTTCATATTGATAGGGGCCTCCGCCAAGACCAAATGGCGCGCAAGGGTTTTAAACAACAGGCGGGGATCGGTCGGCTTTCCCACAGATCGTTCATGCCAGCGGCCCGCATTCGCTCTGTCTCCTGCTGCTGCACATGAGCCGTGGGCCCGATGATCGGCAACCGGTCGAATCCCGGCAACGCACGGATCCGGCGGGTCGCTTCATAACCACCCATCTCCGGTATCTGGATGTCCAAGAACACCGCGTCGAACACCTTGGCCTCCCGCCACTCCAACACGGTCACCGCCTCGGCACCGTTGACCGCGATCTCCACGCTCACCTCGGACCGTTCCAACAGACCGCGAATCACCTCCTGATTGACGGTACTCCTCCACCGCCAGCAAGCGACGCCCGGCCAACCCATCGACTCGTACGCCTTAATGCTGGGAGGATCCCCACCGCCCACATCGGCAACAGGCGCGCGCTTGACCATGCCAATGCCGGTATCCCGCACCGCGAACTTCAGCCGAATGCGCCGATCCCTGGCTTCCAGCCAGCGGACGGAGACCACGATTTTTCCCCGTTGCGTGAATTTGACGGCATTGTTGCGAAGAAACTCCAATCCCATATCCCGAGCCTTGTACCCCACCACCATGCCCAGATTCTCCATCACATCGTCCAGGTCGAAGTGGATGGACGCCATTTCCAGCTGGCTGGCCTTACCTTGGACAGATCCAGGATATCGTTAAGCAACCCGAGAAGAGACTTTGAGGGACCATGCGCCTTACCCAAATAATCCCACTGTCGATCAGACAAGGGGTACTCAGGCGGAGATGGATCATCCCCATGATCGTATCCATCGGAGTGCGGATCTCATGGCTCATGTTAGCCAAAAATTCGCTTTTCGCCCGATTCGCCTCCGCCGCCGCCTTGGCCCGCGCCAGCACCACCAACATTCCCTGGCGCTCGGTAATATCGCGGCAAGACCACGGACGAGCCCGCTGACCGTTCAGCAGCAAGGGGGGTTTTGCCCTTCCTTATTGGAGACAATATAAAATCATATCGGATATGCTCCCTCGCTCTCCGTCCCCCGGCGGAGCAACGCGGGCCGAGCGAATTAATGATTGGAGATTTCATCCGCGCGCGCAATCCATACTTGCGGAAGATGCGAACCAGCGCACCCCCGCCTGTCATAGGGTGTGCGCCGTTATACTGTATTGTCAGTCACCGAAGAGGAATCCGTCGATGGTCACCGAACGTCATCCGCCACGCCGCGCGCCGAACGCGACGACCACCGACAGCTTCGGCCACACCATTCCCCTGGCGGAATCGGGGCTGAACTGAATCTTCAATCCTCCTGCTCCATGCCGCTCGATCTTCCCAGAATGCTTGGCGCGGCACTGCTGGCCACGCTGGCGATGCTGTCGCTGCTGGTCGGGGTTGGAATCGGCCTGTTCGCTCGGCCCTCGCGACACGCCAATGCCATCATCATGGCTTTTGGCACCGGCGCCCTGATCCAGGCGCTGGCGCTGGAGCTAGCGTTCGAGGGCGCGGAGCGGCTGATTCGGGAAAATCACCTGAGCGGCCTCGCCAGTTGGCTGTGGGTGGCAACCGGCTTCGCGCTGGGCGGGATCGCGTATTACCTAGGCGACCGCTGGCTGGAACAATACGGTGCCGCCCTGCGTCATCCCGCGCTCGCCAAGCTCTACCTGTGGCGTCAAAAGCAGCGTTGCTCGGCGGCGTTGTTGACCCGCCTGGCGCAAGTGGATTTGCTGCGCTCGTTGCCCCCCGAGGAAATGGAAGACGTGCTGCTGTGCGTCCAGCCGGCGTGTTTCGCCGCCGGGGATATCGTCTTCCGCCGGGGCGAGACTGGCGACGCCCTGTACCTGATCGTCGCCGGCCAGATCGCCATCGCCGCTGGCGACTCAGCCAACGCTGCCGAAACCAACCTGCTCGCCCGGTTGACCAAGGGCCAGTCGTTCGGGGAAATGGCCCTGCTGAGCGGCGAACCGCGCACCGCCACCGCCATCGCCATCACCGATGTCGAACTGCTGAAGATCGCCAAGGAGCATTTCGGCGAGTTGCTCGATCGCTCGCCCCGGCTGCGCCGGGCGGTCGAAGCCCTGAACTCGCAACGACTTCTGCAAAACGTCGCCGCCCCGCGCGGCGCCGCCGACACGGCGGCCTGGCAAAAACGGGCGCTGGCCAACATCCAGCGCCTGGGCCACCAGGAAGAGATGACGCTGATGGTCAAACACGCCGCGGCCGGCGCGCCGCTGGCGCTGTTCCTCGGCGCGCTGCTCGACGGCATTCCTGAGTCGCTGGTGATCGGCTCCAGCTTCGCGGGCCTCGACTCGTTCCGCTTCACCTTCCTGGCGGCGGTGTTCCTGTCAAACCTGCCGGAAGCCATCGGCAGCGCGGTCGGCATGAAACAGGCGGGATTCAGCACGCGGCGCATCCTGACTCTGTGGGGACTGTTGGTGCTAGCCGGCGTGCTGGTGGCGGTGTTGGGGAACATTTTTCTCGCCGACGCGCCGCCGACGCTGCTGACCCTAGTCGGGGCCATCGCCGGTGGTGGTATCCTGGCGATGGTATCCTCGGTGATGATGCCCGAAGCCTATGAGGATGGCGGACCGGCCGTCGGCTTGGCCACCATCGCCGGTTTTCTCGTCGCCTTCCTGTTCACCTTCATTTAGCCGACCATGACCCTTCGAAGTCGTTGCGCGCGTCAGTGGGGACTGTGGCGCTCGGTGCTGATGTATCATGGCATTCCATTGCGCCGGCGGCGGTTGACCCGGTTCTATGGGGCCTTCATCCGACCCGGCGATCTTTGCTTCGATCTCGGCGCGCACGTCGGCAGCCGGTTGCGAGCGTGGTTGCCGCTGGGCGCGCGGATCGTGGCGGTGGAGCCACAACCGCACTGCATGGCCCTGTTGCGCCGTTGGTTCGGTGATCACCTCTCGATCACCCTGGTCGAACAGGCGGTCGGGGCAACACCTGGAACCGCCAGACTGTTCCTCAGCGCGCGCACCCCCACCGTGAGCAGCTTGTCCCCGGCCTGGATCGCGGCGACGCAACGAGAACGCGGTTTCGAGCAGGTGCGTTGGGACGACGCCATGCCCGTGCCGGTCACCACCCTGGATCAGTTGATCGCCGCGCACGGCTTGCCCGCATTCTGCAAGATCGACGTGGAGGGTTACGAACTGAACGTGTTGCAAGGGTTGACCCAGCCTATTCGGGTGTTGTCCTTCGAATATCTGCGGGCTCATCTGGACGCGGCACGGGCCTGCGTGGCGTATCTAGCGGCGCTGGGACCCTACGAATTCAACGGCTCGGTGGGCGAGGCACAGCGCCTGCGCGCTCCAACCTGGCTCGATACCGACGCCTGCCTGGCCTGGCTCGATACGCTCGCTGGGTTGGGCGACTCCGGCGACATCTACGCCCGGTTGCGGACGACATGATTCCGCCCGCCCCGACGCCAGACCAAGTCTGGTCGTTGTTGTTAGCGCTGCGCCGCCACACGCGGGAGTCGGCAACGGTCCCCACTCGTTGCAGCCTGCGCCTGGACTCGGACGGTCAGCCGGCGGTGACGCCCGCCGCCGACCCCGCCGCATTGCTGGACATTGCCGCCGACGCGACCTGGACCGCCCGAACACCGCTGGCCGCCGCCAGCGCGGAACTATTGGACCTCTACCTAACCATGGCGCTGGCTGGTCGGGACCGACCCTTGACGGTGGCGCATCTCGGGCAAAGCTTGGACGGGCGCATCGCCACCGCCGATGGGGCCTCCTACTATGTGACCGGTCCCGCGAACCTGACCCATTTGCATCGGATGCGGGCGATCTGCGACGCTATCGTGGTCGGCGCGGGCACGGTGGAGCGCGACGATCCGCAATTGACCACCCGGCGAGTGGTTGGCCCGCATCCGGTGCGGGTCGTTCTCGATCCCCGCCGCCGGCTCGCCGCTGACCATGGCCTGTTCCACGACCGAACCACGCCAACCCTGCTAGTTTGCGCCGAGGCGCGAATCGACGAACCCGCGCCGGGCTACGCGGAACTCGTCGGCGTGCCGATGCAAGGCTCCAGACTGAATCTACGGGCGCTGTTGCAACGGCTGTGGGAACGCCGGCTGTTCGCCGTTTTTATCGAGGGTGGTGGCCTAACCGTCTCGGCTTTTCTGGAACAGAGGTTGTTGGACCGGCTGCAAGTCACCGTCGCACCGTTGATCATCGGCTCCGGTCGGCCTGGCATCACCTTGCCGGCCATCGTCGACTTGTCCCAGGGTTTGCGCCCCCGCCACCGCCGCTATGTCATGGGCGAGGACGTGTTGTTCGATTGCCGGCTGCGCGATGGCCCCAGCGAACCGACACCCCGCTCCGGGTTCCAAGCAACATGAGCGAACATTTTCCCTCCCTTCGCGCGCCGATACCGCCCCCCGATTCCGCCCCATGCGCATTCAACGTCTCGATACCCTGAGCGATCTGCCCGCCGCCGAGTGGAACGCCCTGGTTCCCGACCACGACCCGTTTCTCAGCCACGAATTCCTGAGCGCCCTGGAACGTCACCAGTGCGTGGGCGAAACCACGGGTTGGCTGCCATGGCACATGATCTGTCGAGACGAACGGGGACGGCTGCTGGGCGCGGCCCCGCTGTACCTGAAATTCAATTCCTATGGCGAATTCGTGTTCGACTGGGGTTGGGCGGAAGCCTACCAGCGCAACCATCTGCCCTATTATCCCAAGCTGGTCGCCGCCATTCCCTATACCCCGGCCACCGGTCCCCGCTTGCTGCTGGCACCCAACCAGCCCGCGCCCGAGGACACCGCGCGCGCCATGGTCGAGCACGTGCTGGACGAAGCACATCGCCGGCGCTGGTCCTCGATCCATTGGCTGTTCCCACCGCCGACCGAACTGGACCGCTTGCAAGCCTGGGGCTTTCTGCCTCGGCTCGGCTGCCAGTTCCATTGGTGCAATCGCGGCTACCGGGATTTCCAGGATTTTCTGGACACTCTCACCGCCAAGCGGCGCAAGAACATCCACCGGGAACGCCGCCGGGTGCGCGAGGCTGGGCTGGAATTGCGAATGCTGACCGGGTCGGAACTGAGCGAAAGTCAATGGCGCGGCGTTCATGACTTCTACCGCTCCACCTTCCAGCGATTGGGCGGCATTCCGACCCTCACCCTGCCCTTCTTCCAGGAAATCGCCGAAACCCTCGGCGATCGGCTGGTGCTGGTCCTGGCCTTCGCGCGGGGCCGCGAAGTCGCCGGCGCCATCAGTTTCCGCGGCGCCAGCACCCTCTACGGCCGGCACTGGGGCTGCCGGGCCGATTACGACAGCCTGCATTTCGAAGCCTGCTATTATCAGGGCCTGGAATACTGTATTCACCAAGGCTTGCAACGCTTCGAACCGGGCGCGCAGGGCGAGCACAAGATTTACCGGGGGTTTCTGCCCACCTTGACCCACTCCGCTCATTGGATCGCCCATCCTGGCTTTCGCCAGGCCATCGCCGACTTTCTCGCCCGCGAAACGCCAGCGGTGCGTGAGTATGCCCAGGAATTGTTGCAACATTCGCCCTACCACGACGAGGTGACGCCCGATGCGCCTGCCGTGGCTGGATCCGCATGACGACGGCCAGCCGTTTCCTCCACCGGACCGTGCCTTGACCGAACCCGACGGCCTGCTGGCCGCCGGCGGCAGCCTAGCACCGCGCCGACTGTTGCGCGCCTACCGACAGGGCATTTTTCCCTGGTATTCCGTGGGTCAACCGATCCTGTGGTGGTCGCCCGATCCCCGGCTGGTCCTGTTTCCGGAATCGGTCAACGTCTCGCGCAGCCTGCGCCAGACGCTGAAGAAAGGTCGGTTCACCCTCACCGCCGACACGGCTTTCGAAGCGGTCATCGCCGCCTGCGCCGGACCGCGCGTCGGCCAGGAAGCCGGCACCTGGATCACCCCGGAGATGCATCGGGCCTATTGTCGATTGCACCGGCTTGGCCACGCCCATTCCATCGAGACTTGGCATCAGGGCAAGTTGGCGGGCGGTCTGTATGGGGTCGCGGTGGGTCAGGTGTTCTTCGGTGAGTCCATGTTCAGCGCGGTGAGCGACGCGTCCAAGGTCGCGCTGGCGCTGCTGGCCGCGCAATTGCGCCGCTGGGATTTCGCCCTGATCGACTGCCAAGTGCGCACCCAGCACCTGGCGCGCCTGGGCGCGGTGGAAATCGCCCGCGCCACCTTTCTGCGGTTGCTGGACCGGTACTGCCCTCTGCCGGGCCGGAACGGACCCTGGCGCCTCGATGACGACCTGCTTGTCGACCTGCTACCCCCTCCCGCCCCACCATGAGCAACCCTCGCGATTCGCTGTACGACCTGCGCATGTTCCTGACCACCGAGTACGCGTGCAGCTATCTGCCGAGCCGGCGGGCGCGTAACCTGGTGGCCGATCCGGCGGCGACCGACGACCAACTCTACACCCGGCTGGCGGACCTCGGCTTCCGGCGCAGCGGCGATCATGTTTACCGGCCGCACTGTCGGGGCTGCGTGGCCTGCCGGTCGTTGCGCATTCCGGTGGAGCGGTTCCAGCCGAACCGCGCGCAGCGGCGCATCTGGACGCGCAATCAGGATCTACGGGCGCGGGTGACGGAAGCAGCATTTCGAGACGAGCATTTTGAGCTGTTCGCTCGCTACATCGCGCTTCGCCACCCCGGCGGCGGCATGGACCCGGCTAGCCCGGACCACTACTGGTCCTTCATCGCCTCGCGCTGGTGTCCGACTTGGCTGTGCGAATTCCGCCGCGACCAGGAATTACTGGCGGTGGCGGTGGTGGATCGGCTGGGCGACGGACTGTCGGCGGTTTACACCTTCTTCGATCCGCTTCAGGAAGCGCGCGGCCTGGGCACCCAGGCCATTCTGTGGCAAATCGTGGAAGCGCGCCGGCTGGGGCTGAAGTGGGTGTATCTCGGCTACTGGGTGGAGTCTTGCGGCAAGATGGCTTACAAATCCCGCTTCAAGCCGCATGAAATCTTCATCGCGGAACGCTGGGGATGGATGGCGGGAGGGTTGGCGAGTCATGATCGAAGTGGATTCAAATGACTTTCTGCGTTTAGCTGCTGGCGTGCTGAAACGTAGGGCGGGCATGGCCCACCATGGCGGTAGCGTCGGACGATGGAAAAGATGGGCGGTGCTCACCCTGCCCGGCTACCTCGCTTTGGAGATTTCCAAAGAGCCAAAATTTCATCTTTTGCTAAATATCAGATTCCCAATAACTAAAAGTACAGGCACAAAAACAACTATAGTCCACATTTGACTATTAGCATCAATTAACCATGCGGTTAATATCCCTAAAATTAACGCTATAGATCCACGAAGTATAATACTTGAATTTTCTTTCATTTGCAGGGATTCTCTTTACTTAAGTTGCCATTTTCAGACGGTATATTATCACCATTATTTGGGCTGTCATTTTCAGATGGTGTATTATCATTAGAATCTTCGGAAGCCGCCTTCACTGCCTCTTTGGCTGTAATACTAGCCTCTCCAACAACAATTCCAGCGCCAGAGCCATAAACTGCACTAGATACCACTGCTCCGCTGATCGTGGTTGCTCCAAATGTGGCACCGCTTATCGCACCAAAAGCCGCTCCAGCCAGAGTATTTTCAACAAGCGTCCCTATGTTAATAGGACCAGGTGGAGCCGTGACAATTGTATACACAAAACTACTCACTCCTCCAAAAACTGCACCTCCGATTGCTCCTATTGCATTTGGTAAAACAAGCCCAGATGGATCCACCCAATTCACCGGATCATTCTGGACGTAGGCGTAGAGATTCGCATCCCCGCCGTCGAACAGGATCGGGTCCTTGGCGGTCCAGCGGCCGGTGTCGGGATCATAGTCCAGCGCCTCGACTACGATGTCTGGGGCCGGGTGACGCTGGACACCAGCCCCGGCTTCCAGCCATTCGGCTTCGCCGGCGGCCTGTACGATAAAGACACCGGACTGGTGCGCTTCGGCGCGCGGGACTATGGTGCCGCTGACGGCATCAATCACCAGACGGGGACCGCCGAGATGATCCTTGATCAGGCGGTAGGTTTGGCCGTTTTTGATCAGGTAATCGGGGCGTTGCCGCCGGTGGCGTAGGGAGAGCCCTACAGAATCGGCGGATTACGCTTCGCTAATCCGCCCTACGCGCTGCCCCGCTACTTGGGTAGCGGCTTATTCAGTTTACGTAACAAAGATATTAAAAAAAATAATCCTTCTGAACTTACCATAATAAAAAGCACAAAATGACCTCCATTTTTTATCCATAAAAAAGGAATAATTTCTAAAAAAAATCTAGCTTCTCTATTTAGAAATACCTCACCATATCCTAATATTATTGTTATAATAATATTGCTAATTACGACAAGGCATGAGCAAATTAATATTTCAATATATTTTATATTTACCTTACTAAAAAATAGTAATAAAAAATACACAAACAGAAATAAGAAAAATCTATCTAAATGTTGAGAATAATACCTACCCTCCATGATAATCATATAAGCTGTCATAATAAAAATTGGCATTGCCAAGTAATAATAATTATTTACATTTTGTGGATTTCTTGGCATTTTTTTCAATTCAGCAGGAATTTCACTCGGATCAATTCCACAAATCTCACAAATTACGTCACAGACTGCTACAGCACAGTATCCATTATCAGCACCTCCTCTTTTATTAAGTCTCTCTCTAATAGATTTTTCCTGGTCCGAGGTAAGCGGAAGCTGGACTATAGTTGGGTTTTCTCCGTTTGTCTTTAAATCTTCAAGAAAGTTATCAAGAGAAGAATCTTCTCCACTAAAAGCATCTCCTGATCCTCTACGGGTACCACTAAAAGCATCTCCTGATCCTCTACGGGTACCACTTTGCGGAATATAGCCACCGGCTGGATCAAAGAGATAACCAGGTACATGCATCGCAGAATGCGTACCTTCCCCAAGGTCGTACCAAGCATGAGTTGTGACAAGAGTGAGAGTTGAACCCTCTAGCCCCCACGGATCCACCCAATTCACCGGATCATTCTGGACGTAGGCGTAGAGATTCGCATCCCCGCCGTCGAACAAGATCGGGTCCTTGGCGGTCCAGCGTCCGGTCTCCGGATCATAATCCCGCGCGCCGAAGCGCACCAGTCCGGTGTCGCGGTCGTACAGGCCACCAGCGAAGCCGAAGGGTTGGAAGCCCGGATTCGTGTCCAGGAGCACCCGGCCCCAGACATCGTAGTCGAGGGTTTTGCCGTCGGCCCGCGCGTCCCGGTGGAAAGTACCGCGCCGCATGGGTAGCGGTGGCGGAGCGGATTGGAGGTTCCGGTCCCGGCGGATTACGCTTCGCTAATCCGCCCTACGAGCTTACGAGATATGTGTATTAGATAACCACGGCACACTACCAATTGGTAATATCATCGCCCAAGCCGTGCTCATCTATTCTATTTTGGCCAACCGAGTAGAGATCATATTCGCTATTTCCATATTTAGCAGGATAAAAATAAATGTAATTATTTTTCCAAGGGTCTATATATAAGTAAGGTCTATTGGAATATGGTCCATGCCAATTTTCCAAATTATAATTATTTTTATATAAAGAAGTCAATCCTTCAACTGTTGTTGGGAAACGTCCAATATCTTTTTTAAATTCCAATAGCGCGCTTTCTAATTTTTCTATCTGAAATTTCGCTACCATTTTTTCTTCTGTTTTAGCTAATATTTCTTCTCTTAAAAAGAAGAGAACCATATAAATACAACACAATAATTTTAAATATTTTTTCATTGCTCGCAACGCTTATAGGCTTCTTTAGATAAATTTATAGCGTTTCTATATATCATATCATGGCCCCCTTCTATGCCAAGCAGATCTTCGATGTTAGTAAATGCCCTATCTAGTATGGTTTGATTAGAGTGCTGGAATTCATGAGCTAGGGTTTCTAATAATAACACTCTGCGCTCAGGGGTTAGCTCACCCTCAAATTGTCTATTCACAACAATATCACCTGTAAAAAAATCTGTCTGCCCAAGATAACCAGGTATATCGCCAAAAGTTATTTTTGCCGTTTCATTATAAAAATTTGGGTGTAAGTCTTTTAATATTGCCCTATTGCGGTCTATGTCTTCTTGCCGAAGCCCCCACGGATCCCTCCAATTCACCGGATCATTCTGGACGTAGCCATACAGATTCGCATCCCCGCCCTCGAACAGGATCGGGTCCTTGGCGGTCCAGCGTCCGGTGTCGGGATCATAGTCCCGCGCGCCAAAGCGCACCAGTCCGGTGTCGCGGTCGTAGAGGCCGCCGGCGAAGCCGAACGGCTGGAAGCCCGGATTCGTGTCCAGGAGCACCCGGCCCCAGGCATCGTAGTCGAGGCGCTGGGCGATCGTGCCGCTGGCGGCGTCGAGCACCAGGCGCGGACCGCCCAGATGATCCTTGATCAGGCGGTAGGTTTGGCCGCCTTTGATCAGGTAGTCGGGGGCGTTGCCGCCGGTGGCGTAGACGAAGCGGCTGACGATCTGGTGGTGGCCGTCGAGTTCGGCGACGGGGCGCAGGCCGTCTTGATAGAGGAAGCCTTGGCGCAAGGCGCCGTTGATTTTCTTGCCGACGCGGCGGTTTTTGCCGTCGATCACGTAGTCGAGGGTCTGGCCGTCGGGCAGGGTGACTTGGCGCAGGTGGCCGAGGACATCGTAGTCGTAGCGCGTGGTCTGGCCGTTTTGGGTTTTGGTCTTGAGTTCGCCGTTAGGGCTGTGGGTGTAGGTGGCGCCGTCGTGGGTCAGCAGCCGGTCCTGTTCGTCCACCGTGGCGATCGTTTGGCCGTTGACTTGAATCCGGTTGCCGTTGGCGTCGTAGCCGTGGGTGGTGGTGACGCCGTTGCGCCGGACCTCGACCAGCCGCCCGGCCGCGTCGTAGGCGTAGTCCTCGGCCTGGGCGCCGCCCTGGACGGTTTCCACCTTCCGGGTGATGCGGCTGAGCAGGTCGCGGGTGTAGGCGACGCGCAGCAGGGTGATGCCCTGGGCCTGGACGGTGTGGCCGATCCATTCGCCAAAGCCGTTGTGGGTGTGGCTGTCGCTGACGCCGTCCAGGGTCATGCCGGTGAGCAGGCCGTTTTGGGCGTCGCGGTGGAGGGTAAGCGCGCCGACCTGGGTCAGCAGACCGTCGGCGTCGTAGTGGTGGGCGATGGGGTTTTGATCGTTGACCGTGATCTGGGTGACGCGGAAGTCGTCGTCGTGAGCGTAGCCGACCGTGCCGGTGATCGCGCCGGTCCAGGCGGTTTGGGTGCGCAGGGCGCCGCGATAGGTGTGGTTTAGACCGCCGTCGGGGGCGGTGATTTGGGCCAGATGGCCGACGGCGTCGTAGCCGTAGTTTCGGACGCCGCTGGGGGTGGTCAGGGTGGCACGGCGACCGGCGGCATCGTAGGCCACGGTCAGGGCTTGCCCGTCGGGGCGGGTGACTTGGGTCAGTTGCCGGTCGCGGTTGTACTGATAGCGGGTGGAGGGGGTGGCGAGTCCGGCGGCGGGCGGGGTGTAGTCCGCCGTCAAATCGACCGGGGTGTGGGCGAACACGTGGGCCGGTCGGCCCGGCGGGGTCAGCGCGGTGAGGTTGCCGTTGGCGTCGTAGGTGAACGCGGTGGCGCGGCCGTCGGGATCGGTTTGCCGGGTGAGGCGCCCGACCGGGTCGCGCGTCAGGGCGGTGACCCGGCCCAGCGGGTCGGTGACGCTGGCGAGGAAACCGTCGGCGCTGTAGCCGAAGGTGAGGGCGCGGGTTTCGACGCCGTCGCTTTGACTGAGGCGGATCGGTCGGCCCCGCCCGTCGCGGGCGAGGTCGAGCGGGGCCAGACCAGGGATGCGGGCCTGGGCGAAGCGGCCTTGATCATCCAGAACGAGGGTGTGTGTCCGGCCGGTCGGGCGGGTGGTGACGGCGGTGCGGTCGGCGGTGGTGTAGACCGTGGTGGTGGTGCGGCCGTTGACCGTGACCGTGTCGGTGCGGCTGGTGATGCCGGGCGGCTGGACCGGGTCGCCGGGGGTGACGGTCTGGGTGGCGCTGACGGTGGCGGTCTGGCCGCCGGTGGTGATCGTGGCTTGGGCGATGCGCGGCGCCTGCATCCCAAAGCGCGGGTCGGGGCCCGACACGGTGGTGAGCGTCGTGCCGTCCGGAGCGACCGTGATCCGGGCGCCGTCGGGTTGCTGGCGGGTCTCGATCCGTAAACCGGCGGGGGTGGTCACCCCGCGCTGTTGCGCGCCGGACGGCGTCTGCTCCAGCCGGTAGCGGGTGGTCCGCCCCTGGCCGCTGACGCGGGTCGTCTCGAAGCCCCGGCTGTCGGCGGTGACGCGAGTCAGGGTCTGGGCACCGCCCGCCCGGTCGGTGGCGGTGTTCAGTCGTCCCAGGGTGTCGTAGCCAAAACGCGCGGTCTGGCCCCTGGGGTCGGTGAATTCGGTCAGCAACCCGTCGGCGGTGTAGCTCATCCGCCAGGTTTCCCCCGCCGGATTGACCACCCGCGCCAGATAGCCGTTGCGGTCGACGCGCAATTCGGTGCGCTGGCCAAACGGCGCCACCAGGGCGGTGGGGTTGCCGTCAACATCGCGTTCGATGCGGACGACATTGCCGTCGGCGTCGACGATTCGGTTCAGCCGGCCGAGCGGATCGTAACTGAAGGTCCGCACAATCGCGCCGGTCCAGGGGTCGGCGCTGAATTGATGGCGGCCCTGGGCGTCGAATTGGTCGATCCGACCGCCGTCGGCCGCGGCCACGGCGAAGCCGCGCCCGTCGAAGGTCGGCAGGCCCGCGCCGATCCGGCGCACCCGATGGGCGCCCGCCTCCGCCACCAGCACCCTACCGTCCGGCGCCACCGCCAGTCCCCCCAGGAGCGAGAACACCGCCCGCGCCGCAGACCGCCATCGCTGACGTCTTCGCGCCCCACGGCGGCGCCCGCCCAAGTGGTGATGATTCCGTCCGGCCCGACCCGCCGGATGCGGGCATCGCCCCCCTCGGCGATCAGGAGCGTGCCGTCCCGGGCCAGGGCCAGGTGATGGGGGTAGCTGAGTTGCGCCTCGGTGGCGGGGCCGCCGTCGCCTTCGCCAAATCCACCCGCCACGCCGGTGCCGGCCACGGTGGCGATGCGGCCGTCGGGGCCCACCCGGCGGATGCGATGATTGTCCGCGTCGGCGATCCACACACCGCCGTCCGGGGCGACCGCCACCGCCGTTGGGTAGTTCAGTTGTGCCCGGGTCGCCGGGCCGCCGTCGCCGGCGAAGCCCGCCTCACCGGTGCCGGCGAAGGTGGTGATCGTGCCGTCGGGTCCCACCCGCCGAATGACCTGGGCGTCGGGATCGGCGATCAGCACGCCGCCGTCGCGGGCGGCCGCCACGCCCCGGGGATTGCTGAGCCGCGCCTGGGTGGCGGGGCCGCCGTCGCCGTCGCCGTCGAGCGCCAGTGCCCGCGCGGCGGTGGGCACACGCTGGGCGGGAGCGATCCCCGCCCCACCCCCATCCCAATAAAAGCCGGCCACGGTGGTGATGTGGCCATCGGCGCCAATCCGGCGAACGACGCGATTGCCGGTGTCCGCGATCAGGATCCCGCCGCCCGGGGCGATCGCCACCGCCGTTGGGGCGTTCAGTTGCGCCTGGGTCGCCGGGCCGCCGTCGCCGGCGAAGCCCGCCTCGCCGGTGCCGGCCACGGTGGCGATGCGGCCGTCGGTATCCACCCGGCGGATGCGGTGGTTGCCGGCGTCGGCGATCAGCACGCCGCCGTCTGGGGCGACGGCCACGCCGACTGGGGACGTCAGTTGCGCTTGCGTCGCCGGCCCACCGTCGCCGGCGAAGCCCGCCTCGCCGGTGCCGGCGAAGGCGGTGACGATCCGGCCCAGGAACGAGGCGGTCGTCGCGCTCAGCGATGGCTCCGGCTTCCGTTGCCGGCCGTCGCCCTGATACAGCACCTGGCCGACCGGATCATGGACCTGATGCAGGTCCAGGGTCCAGGCGCCCAGCCCGCCCCGGCGCAGATCGGTCAGACCCACCGTCGGGGTCAGGGCCGACAATGGGACCGTATACCGTCGTGTCAGGGTAATTTCCTGGCGCGCCCAGTCCCGGCTGATCACCACGTCCCCGGGCAGGCCGAAGTTGCGCACGAGAAACGTCGCCTCCCATCCGTAATAAACCCCGTCGTAGACGTACTTCACCGTGACGCTGGCCGGCTGCCCGCCGATCAATTGCCGGCCGTAGGCATCCCGACCACTCCAGGTAAAACGCACGCGCTGGTTGGGCTCCGCCGACACCGTTCCGGTTTGCAATAGGCCCGCAATACTAATGCCGTACTCGATCCGCTTGAGACTGGCTGGCACCCGATCACCGCTCAGGGGAATCACCACGGTGTGGCGGGACCGCCGTCCCAGCACCCGGTTGCTACGATAATGCAGCGCCAGGCCAGTCCCGGCCAAGGGAATGCGTTCGCCCAGGGTCTGGGTTTCGCACTCGATGATCGAGCCCGCCGCCTCGCACGGATCGTCGGGGTTGTGGTCATCCTCGTTCCAGGGGTCGTCGACGTCTGGTGGTTGCGGCGGCTCGGCGTCCGGTGGCGGGCCAAAGGGCCAATTGCAATCCCAGGTCGAGAGGTGGTTCAGGTGGACCCGCCACAAACGGGTTCCGACCGGGTACAGCGTCGCCAATCGGGCGCGTTCCGCGTCGGTGATCCCCAGTTCGGCCAGGGCGTCGGCGTCGGCGGGCACGCCGGTCCCGGTCACGTCGAGTTCGGCCAGGCCATCCGCGAGGCGCAGAATCTGGACGATCCGGCCGTTGTCACTGGGGATCCAGACGCCCCGGCTGGAGTCGTAATAGCCCACCGGCACCTCGATACCAACCGGGAAGTTCAGGAAGTTGTCGACATAGAACGCCACCGGCTGGTTGAAAAGCACATCCCGGCCGTCGATCTTGGTGGGCGCTTCGTCGGCGCCGATCTCGACCGCGTAGGTGTAGCCGCTGGTCGGCGGCAACTCGGCCGGCATGGCTTGGGGACCGTTGGCGCTGACGGTGTACTCGGTCAACCGCAGGGTCAGGCGGGTGACTGCCCGCAGGCTGCCGTCGGGGTTATAGACTTGGGCGGTGGTGCCCGGCGGAATCAGCAACATCGCCTGGCGGGTTCCGTCACCATCCGTGACCGGGGAACCTCGCGCAACCTGGAACGTCAGGGCGGTCAAATCCACCGTCGTCGCCCGCGCGTCGCGGGGAATGAGCACCACGTCGTCCAGTACCACGAAATCCTGCCAGGGCACGTTCGCTTGCCGCTGCGCCGGCAGAGAACCGGCTTTCTGGTAATTCACCGTCAGGTAACCGCCGCCGTTGACCACCAGATCAAACCCGCCATCGGCCCGGCTCAGGGTCTGGCCGAATTCGGGATGATCGAGCACGGTGAGGGTGACGCCGGGCAGCGGTTGGTTGGCACGGTCCAGCACCCGGCCGCGAATCACGGCGGCGCGCTTCGGATCAATGGTGCCCAGCGCAACGCCGGTCTGGATCGGATCGGTGCCGGTGTAGAGGAACTCCGTCGCGGTAAAGGTGGTGGTCGCGATCGTGGGGTCGAGCGGCGGCGCGACCGTGGTCGGGTCGGGCGGCAGGGAACCGGGCGATTCCTGGACGGCGATGGTCACCGAGTCGGCGGCGCTCTGGTCGCCGTCGCTGGCGGTCAGCTTCAGCACATAGGTTCCAGCCGCCGAGAACGTCGCGGTGGTGCTGGCGGCATGGACGTTGGCGAAGGTCACCGCGCCGGGACCGCTGTCCTTGGACCAGGTGATCGTGACCGCGCCGGGAGGATTGGGCAAGCCGTCATCGCTGACCGTGCCGTTGAGATTGGCGCTGGCCGGCAGGGTGAGAGTCTGATCGGCTCCCGCGTTGACTTGCGGGGCCTGGTTGGTGGGAGGGGGTGCGGTCAGCGTGATCCGGGCGTCGATGCGGAAGTTCAGATTCGCGCCTTCGACCTTGCCAAACAGCGCGATCAAATCCACCGGGCTATCGGCGTCCCCCTGAGGATCGGTCGCCAGCGGCGCGACGCCGGCCCAGTCGTTCGTCTGGCCATCGCGCACGAAGGCGGCCCAGACCAAACCCGCGCCGGCGAGAGCCACGACCAGCACCAGCAGCTTCGCCGCTCCGGGATGCCGCCGCCCATGGCGCAACGCCCCGCCCAGCAATACGACGAGCAATGCCAGGGTCAGCGGATTCAAGACGGGAATGGCGGTCGCGTCCGAAGCGCCCGGCCCGGTGGGAAACAGGATGCCGCCGCCCGGACCGTTGCCGGTCAACAGTGCGTCGCGCGCCGGACCGGCTTGGGACATCACGCCCAGCCGCAGCGGGCCGGGACCGTTCAATGCACCAGCGGGCAGGAAGGTCTCGATCGCCGCCGCGCCGCCGGTACCGTTGCCCGCGCCAACCGGCCAGCCGCCGGGATCGCTCCACGTCGCCGCGCCGAACGCGCCATTGGCGCAGGTCTGTAACTCACGCCGCCGACCGTCGCGGTGTTCGTCCCCACCGTGACTGTGGTCACCAGCCGTTGATCGACCCCGGTGAAGCTCCCGTCGACGGTGGCAACCGTACACCCCGTCGCGGGGTTGTTGTCGGTATCGAGCAGAATCTGATATTCAGCGGGGGTGGCTTGCCCCCACGCCGCGCCGACCAGCAGGAAACTCAGGCAGAGTCCCAGAAAGGAGCGGGCTACCCCTCTGACGAAACCGCGCGGTGCGGGCATGGCGAAATCCTTTATTTTTATTACATGTAATCTCAAGTGTTAAAACGACTCAATAAAGAGTCAAGCACAACCTAAAAAATTAGTTCGCTAAAAATCGCCCTTCATTTCTCAAACTCGATCCCCCACCACAGAAGACCACTTCGCCAATCTCAAATTCCCCCCATCACCTCGCTCAGTCGGCTGACGCCGCGCACCTCCAAACCCTCCACCCGCCCACCGCGCCGGGGCAGGTTGGCGCGCGGGACGATGGCCTGCTTGAAGCCGTGCTTGGCCGCTTCCCGCAATCGCTCCTCGCCGTTCGGCACCGGCCGGATTTCCCCGGCCAGCCCGACCTCGCCGAACACCACCAGATCGATCGGCAGCGGCCGGTCGCGAAAGCTCGACAGCGCCGCCAGCAGCACCGCCAAGTCCGCCGCCGTCTCGTTGATCCGCACCCCACCGACCGCGTTGACGTAGACATCCTGATCGTACATCGCCACCCCGCCGTGCCGGTGCAGCGGCCGGGTGCCCTCGCGGGTGACCATGATCACGCTGCCGGCCACCGGCGTCTCGTGGCGAGACAGAAAAATTGCGGAAGGGTTGCTGACCTCCTTGAGCCCGTGCTCGGTCATCGCGAACACGCCCAACTCGTTGACCGGGCCGTAGCGATTCTTCACCGCCCGCAGCACCCGCAACCGCCCGCTCGGATCGCCCTCGAAATACAGCACGGTGTCCACCATGTGCTCCAACACCCGTGGCCCCGCGATCGCACCCTCCTTGGTCACGTGCCCGACCAGGAACAGGGCAGTCCCCGTCGCCTTGGCATGGCGCACCAGTTGCGCCGCGCTCTCGCGCACCTGCGCCACCGAGCCAGGCGCCGATTGCAACCGCTCGGTGTACACGGTCTGGATCGAGTCGATCACCATCACTCGGGGCTGCTCGACCTCGGCGGTCGCCAGTACCCGCTCGACATTGATCTCCGGCAACAGCCGCAAGCGGTCGCGCGACAGTTGCAGGCGCTGGGCGCGCAGGCTGATTTGCTGGGGCGATTCCTCGCCGCTGACGTACAAGGTCCGGTCGCGCTCCGCCAGCACCGCCAGCACCTGCAACAGCAGGGTGGATTTGCCGATGCCGGGATCGCCGCCGATCAGCGTCACCGACCCGTGAACCAGCCCACCGCCCAAGACCCGGTCCAGTTCGCCATTGCCGCAGGACTGGCGAATTTCGGCGCTGGCGTCCACTTCGGCGAGGAGACGCACCTCGCCCGCAGCCGCTGAACCGGTGTAGCCGGTGAACCTGGCTCCGCCCTTGCCCGCCGACGCGGCTGGCGCCTCCTGCAAGGTGTTCCAGGCCCCGCAGTCCCCGCATTGGCCCGACCACTTGCTGGCCTGCGCTCCACACTCGGCGCAGACATAGACGACGCGGGCCTTAGTCACCATCGGTGGGGACTACGTCGCGCCTGACCCGCGCCGTCACGCCGCATAGCAGGGTGTAGGAAATCGTCCCGGCGGCTTGGGCGATGCGTTCCACCGGCAACCCCTCGCCCCACAGCACCACCGGATCGCCGATTCGCGCTTCGGGATGCTGGCGCAAATCAAGGGTGATCATGTCCATGGAGACCCGGCCGATCAGCGCCGCCTCACGGCCATTGAGTAACACCGGCGTCCCGGACGGCGCGTGGCGCGGATAACCGTCGCCGTAGCCGACCGCCGCCACCCCCACATCCATGTCCTCGGGGCAGACCCAGGTTCCGCCGTAACCGACCGGTTCGCCCCGGCGCAGCCGTTTGATCGCGATCAGCCGGGTATGGAAGGTCATCACGGGGCGCAAATCCTCGTCGGGCGCCAGACTGTCCACGAACGGCGAGGCGCCATAGAGCATGATGCCGGGCCGCACCCAGTCGAAATGCGTTGGCGGCCAACCGAGAATGCCAGCAGAATTGGCCAGCGAGCGTTCGCCGGGCAGATCGGCGGTGGCCGCCTCGAAGGTTCGCAGTTGTCGGAGGGTGTCATCACAGTCCCGCTCGTCGGCCCGCGCCAGATGGCTCATCAGGCCGATATCCGTTCGGACGGAAGAGCAATCGCGCAGGCGCTGGAAAATGGCGGGGACGGTCTCCGGCTCCAAACCCAGCCGGTGCATGCCGGTATCGATCTTCAACCAGACGCGTACTGGACGGTTCAGGCGGGTGGTTTCCAGCATCCGTGCCTGGTCGGGATGGTGAACGGCGATTTCGAAGCCATGACGGGCGCATGGCGACAGTTCCGCCGCCTCGAACACGCCTTCCAACAGCAGGATCGGGCGGGTGACGCCGGCCTCGCGCAGGGTCAGCGCCTCCTCGATGCAGGCGACCGCGAAGGCATCGGCGTCCAGGGTTCGGGCGACCCGAACCAGGCCATGACCGTAACCGTCAGCCTTGACGGCAGCCGCTACCCGCCGGCCCGACGCGGTCGCTCTGACCCGCCGCAGATTGTGAACCAGCGCCCCCAGATCGAGACGCGCCGTCGTTGCTCGACTCATGGCTCCAATTCACCGAGTAGGTTTCGAAGCTTTGGCTCTGGTGGTCACGTCATCGCGCTGCTGGCTTGGCGGCCGTGCTTGCTGCTGACCCAGCAACCGCGCTTCGGAGATATAGCTTTCGAACCGGGTGTACTGACCCAGGAATGTGAGCGGAACCGTGCCAATGGGACCGTTGCGTTGCTTGCCAATGATGATTTCCGCCTTGCCCTTGTCGGGGCTGTCGGGATTATAAACTTCATCTCGGTAAATAAAGCAAATCAAATCAGCGTCTTGCTCTATGGCGCCCGATTCGCGCAAATCCGACATGATCGGCCGCTTGTCGCCGCGCTGTTCTAGGGTGCGATTGAGTTGCGACAGCGCCAGCACCGGCGTCCCCAGTTCCCTGGCCAGGGCCTTGAGCGAACGGGAAATCTCCGACACCTCGGTGGCCCGGTTCTCGGTGGTGCCCGGCACCTGCATCAACTGGAGATAATCCACCACGATCAACCCCAGTTGCCCCTCCTGCCGATGCAGGCGTCGCGCCCGCGCCCGCAATTCGGTCGGACTCAGGCTGGAGCTGTCGTCGATGAACAGTCGCGCCTCGGACAACATGGTGATCGCCGAGGTTAGCCGTGGCCAATCCTCCTCCTCCAGTCGGCCGGTGCGCACCTTATGCTGATCGATCCGCCCCAGCGAGGACACCAGCCGCATGATCAGGCTCTCGCCCGGCATTTCCATGCTGAACACCGCCACCGGGCATTTCACCTGGATCGCCGCGAATTCGACAATGTTCATCGCCAGCGCGGTCTTGCCCATCGACGGCCGCCCGGCGATCACGATCAAGTCACCGCGTTGCAGACCAGCGGTCATCTCGTCGAAATCCTGCCAGCCGGTGGGAATACCAGTGATGGGGTTGTCGCGCTCGAACAGGATATCGATCCGTTCCACCGTGCGCGCCAGCAAATCCTTGATGCTGGTGAAGCCCTGCCGGGCGCGGGAACCCCGCTCGGCAATAGCGAACACTCGCTGCTCGGCAGCGTCCAGCAGTTCCCGCGTATCGCGGCCCCGAGGATCGTAGGCGCCGTCGGCGATTTCGGTGCTGGCGCGGATCAGTTCGCGGCGGATCGCCCGTTCGCGGATGATGTCGGCATAGGCGCGGACGTTCGCGGCGCTGGGTGTATCTCGCGCCATCACCCCCAGATAGACGAAGCCGCCCGCCTCCTCCAACTGGTTGTTATTCTCCAGCCACTCCGCCAGCGTCAGCAGATCGAAGGGCTTGCCGCTTTCCGCCAGGCGGCGGATGGCGCGGAAGAGCAACCGATGATCGTTGCGGTAGAAATCGTTCTCGTCCAGGCGATCCGCCACCTGATCCCAGGTGGCGTTGTCCAGCATCAGGCCCCCGAGCACCGCTTGCTCGGCTTCGAGCGAATGCGGCGGCGTCCGCAACGCCTCGGTGTCGGGGTCCTTCTTCATGACGGAACTCTCGAAGCCAAACCGGCGATCCGCCGCCCGTCGGCTGGGTCCGGCGGCGCGGCCACGAAATTCCCGCGAAGGGAGAAGCGCCCGCCGGGTGGACTGACCACCGCCGGGCCAGGTTCGCGCGCGGGGTCATCTTAGTGTAGCCCACCCCGACGCGCGCGCCGATCGGCGCTCAAGCCTCAGCGATGACATTGACCCGAATTTGGGTCCGAACCTCGCCGTGCAAGTGCAGGTCCACGTCGTATTCGCCGATTTGGCGAATCGATCCGGTCGGCAATCGCACTTCCTGCTTTTGCAATTCGATGCCGGCGGCGGACACCGCGTTGGCGATATCGGCCGGACCGACCGAGCCAAACAGCCGGCCCTCGCTGCCAGTCTTCACCGACAGGGTGACGATCAGCTCAGCCAACTGCTCGGCGCGGGCCCTAGCCTTGGCCAGGGACTCGGCGGCGATCCGCTCCAGCTCGGCGCGACGGGCCTCGAAACGAGCCAGGTTGGCTGCGGTCGCCTCGGTCGCCTTGCCTCTAGGAATCAAAAAATTGCGGGCATAGCCCGGCTTGACCTTGACCCGGTCCCCCAGAACGCCCAGGCTGGTGACTTTTTCCAGCAGAATGATTTCCATCGTCGGATACTCCAGAATTCGATTCGATTTGATGCATAAACACGGTTCAGAGGCGTTTTGAGACGGCCTCTTTCGTCGAATAAAGATATTATCGCAGCAGACTTAGCGACGCCGCGGCCCGAAAGGCGCGGAACAGCGACACTGTGGCGCGTAACACCAGGGCCAGTAGCCATAGCGGCAACCAATAAACCCGGCAGCACCGCCAACATCGGCCACGGCGTGCCCAGCGTCATCCGGTCAGAGCCACCACGTCAACCCGGCCAGCGCCATCAGCCACGCCCCCTCGGCCGCGCATGACGAAGGTGGCGAGCGATTTCATGGGCGTGCCGCGAGGCGACGGCGACGGTGGCGGAACCCTCGTCCCATCCAAACTCAATGCCGGTCGCAATACGGCAGCAGCGCCAGAAACCGGGCGCGCTTGATCGCCACCGACAACTGCCGCTGATAGCGGGCCTTGGTGCCGGTGATGCGGCACGGCACGATCTTGCCAGTCTCGGTAATGTAGTTTTTCAGGACGGCGATATCCTTGTAGTCAATTTCCTTGACGCCCTCGGCGGTGAAACGGCAAAACTTTTTGCGACGGAAAAAACGCGACATGATGGTCAACCCTCGGATGATTCGGTAGCGAGAATCTCAATGCGGGCGGCGTGCAATACCAGCCGGTATTCGCCCTCGCGGTGGTTGGCGCGGCTGACGAAACCTTGAATTCGGACGCGGGCGTCCGACGCCAATCGGCGGGCGGTGTCGGCGAGGGCGTCGCCGCAGGCCATGACGGGAATCCGGCAACGCGCCTCGCGGGGCAAACCAGCTTCCCGTTGTTCGGAACGATGTTCCAGCAGAAAACGACTGATCGGCACGCCGGCCGGCGTGATCCGGGTCTCGCAGGTCCCGGTCAACTGACCAACGATGATCAGACAGTTGTCGGCGGGCGGCGCGGACAGCATGGCGGCGCGCGATCGGCGGCTGGCTCAGGCGGCCTCGTCGTCGGCCTCGATCTCGGCCTCGTCGTCGGCCTCTTCCCGTTCGGCGCGACGGCCACGGGGTTCGTGTTCGTCTCGGTCGTCGCGGGTCTCGCGCTCGTCGCGGGACCGAACCAGCGGCGACGGTTCGGTTTCGGGAGCATCCTTTTGGATGATGAGATTACGGATGACAGCGTCGTTGAACCGGAACGCGCTTTGTATTTCATCCAGCACCGACTGGCCGCACTCGACATTCATCAGGACGTAGTGGGCCTTGTGGATCTTGTTGATCGGGTAGGCCAACTGCCGCCGGCCCCAATCCTCGAACCGGTGAACCTTACCGCCGTTTTCCTCGATCAGCGCGCGATAGCGATCCACCATCGCCTGAACCTGATCGCTCTGATCGGGATGCACCATAAACACGATTTCATAATGACGCATGAAAGCTCCCCACGGATTGAAACAGCCTCCCGCGCGAGCGGTGAGGCAAGGAGTCGCGACCCGGACGGGCCGCAAGGGGTAGGCATTCTAGGGGGAAAGATCGGGAGGCGCAACGGCGCTATCCCGTCAGCAGCGTCGGCGTCAACAACGCGACAGTTTCGGCCAGCTCGCAGGCCGCGCCGAGTGTATCGCCGGTCGCCCCACCCAACCGCGCCAGCAGTCCATGGCGCAACCCGACCAAACCCAGGCCCAATGCGACCAGCAGCACCCCACCCTGCCATTCCAGAAAGGCGACGGTCGCGACGGCGATGAGGAGCACCAGCAAGCCGCAGTTCACGCGGGGTAAATGATTCGCGTAGGGCGCCCCCAAACCGTCGGGGCGGATATAGGGCATGGTGATCAGCAGCACAAGGATGACGGCGCGGCCCAGCACGGGCGCCAATAACAAGGGGACGCGGGCGTCGCCGGCCAGCAGCAGTGCTTGCAGGGCGGCGAACTTGGTCAGCAACACCAGTACAACGGCGGCGATAGCGATGGGACCGCTGCGCGAGTCCTTCATGATCGCCAGGGTGCGGTCTCGATCACCTTGGCCGCCGATCCAGGCGTCGGCGGTATCGGCCAACCCGTCCAGATGCAACCCGCCGGTCAGCAGCGCCCACGCCACCAGCACCAGCGCCGCCAACACGCCGGGATCGACCAGCCACAGCACGGTATGCAGTCCGGCCAGCAGGGCGCCGATGAGCAATCCCACCACCGGGAAGAACAAGACCGACAGTCCCAAATCCTCGGGGCGCGGCGGATCGTTGGACGAGGGGACCGGCAATCGGGTCAACAATTGTAGGGCCAGCGCAAAGACGCGGATCATGCCAACCGGCCGTTGTGGAATACCAGGTGGGGATCGGCCTCCGGGTCGCAGTGCCAGCGGATGCGGCTGATCGCGGCGAACGGCACTTCGATCCGCCAGATCCGCCGTACCGGCATGTCCAGCAGTTGCCGCAGGATCATGCGGATGGTGCCGCCGTGCGCCACCAACAAGACATGGCGACGATGATAACGCCGCATCAGCCCGTCCCAGGCCCGACCGACACGTCGGTCGAACGCCTCGACCGGTTCGCCACCGGGAATCGGATGCGCGACCGGCTCGCGCCAGAAGCGCGCCAACGCCAGCGGGTCGGCGTCATGCACCTCGGCGACGCTGCGCCCCTCCCAGACCCCGAAGCTGATTTCGCCGAAATCGTCGACGATTTCCAGCGGCCGGTCCAGACGTCCGGCCAGTTCGTGGGCGAAGGCGGCGCAGCGGATCAGCGGCGAGCTGATGATGGCTTCCCATTCCCGATAGTCGCCCACCGCCGCGCGCATCTGTTCCCAACCGCGCGGACTGAGTGGATCGTCCACCGATCCTCGAAACATCTGGCCACCTTCCGGTTCGCCGTGCCGCAGTAAGTCCACGATGGTGAAATCACCACTCATGCCCGCGAGACTCCGGCTTCGGCGAAGGTGGCCATGTCGGCGTGCAGGGCGGCGGCGGCGCGCAGAATCGGCATGGCCACGGCCGCGCCGCTACCTTCGCCCAGCCGCATGCCCAGATCGAGCAGCGGTTTCACCGCCAGCGCGTCCAGCAGTTGGCGGTGGCCGGGCTCGGCGGAACAATGCGAATAAAAGAGCCAAGCCGCCAGTTCCGGGCGCAATCGCACCGCGACCAGGGCGGCGGCGGTGGCGATGAAGCCATCCACCAGGGCCGGCAGGCCAAGCTGGCCGCAACGCAGGTAGGCACCCGCCAGCGCGGCGATCTCGAAGCCCCCCAGCCGTTGCAACGCGATCAGCGGTTGGTCGCTACGATGGTGGGCCAGCGCTCGTTCGATGACCAGCGCCTTGCGGGCAACGCCGGCGGCGTCCAAACCGGTACCGGGGCCGGCAAGACGCGCGGCGGGCAAGCCGAGGAGCGAACAGGCAAGGGCGGCGGCGCTGGTGGTGTTGCCGATACCCATTTCGCCGCCGATGAACAACCGCGCGCCGTTGATCGCGGCCCGCTCGGCGGCGTCGTGACCAGCCGCCAACGCATCATGCAGCCATTCGACCGTCATCGCCGGCTCGCGCACGAAGTTGGCCGTGCCCGGTCCGACCCGGGCGTCCAGCACGCCTGGTAGGTCTTCCAGCGGTTGCGCGGTGCCGACGTTGACCACTTCCAGCCGCGCCTCCCAGGTCCGGGCCAGCACACTGATGGCCGCGCCGCCCCGGGCGAAGTTGCGCACCATTTCGGCGGTGACCACCTGCGGGAAGGCGGAAACACCCTCGGCCACCACGCCATGATCGCCGGCGAACACCGTGATCCACACCTTATCCACTCGCGGTCGTTGCACGCCCTGCATCGCAGCCAGCGTGACGCCCAGTTCCTCCAGTTGGCCCAGCGAACCGGGCGGCTTGGTCAACTGCGCCTGCCGGTCGCGCGCGGCGGCCAGCACGGTAGCGTCAAGGTTGGCGATGGGGGCGTCGTACCAATGATGACTCATGTGGAGCAATCCTTGAGGATGAGAGGGAGGCCGGCGATCACGAAGCTGACTCGGTCGCAGCATTGGGCGACCGCCTGGTGCAGGTGGCCAGCTTCGTCGCGAAACCGACGAGCCAGCGGGTTGGCCGGGACGATACCGTGGCCGACTTCGTTGCTCACCAGCAGGAGATGGCCAGGCAAGGTGGGCAACACGGTCAACAGGGCCCGGACTTCGGCGGCCAGCGCGTCGTCGCCGGCGGCCAGCAGGTTGCCCAGCCACAGCGTCAGGCAGTCCACCAGCAGGCAGCGGTTCGGGGCGGCGTGGGCGCGCAGGGTGGCGGCCAGCGCCAGCGGTTCCTCGACCAGCGCCCAGTGGTCGGGCCGTTCAGCGCGATGGCGGGCGATGCGCTCGGCCATCTCCACATCGCCCGCCTGAGCAGTGGCGAGGTAAGTGACACCGAGGCCGCTGTCGGCGGCCCGGCGCTGGGCGAAGGCGCTCTTGCCCGAGCGGGCGCCGCCAAGAATGAATTCCTTCATGGCTTAGGCTTAATGAGTTCTGTTTTTCATGATCGCCTCTTGCGGGCGGCGCGGCCTATTATCGTTGATTTCGGCGGATTGCCAAACCGGGCGGACGCCAGGCGGCCATGAAGCCAGTTGCGCTTCACCTTCGATCTTGATCGCTTCTACCCTGAAGCAGGACGGGTCCTGATATCACTTCTCGATTTGACGCAACGACGCACCGTGCTTTACCTATAAATTATCTGGATAATATTGTTTCAAACCCCCCACTGAACAGCCTGGTCAACACGGAGCGACTTCACGGTACCCGATAGCTGCCCGAGAGCATGGCGACCCACCAGAATCGGCCAGAAAACCTTTACAGGTCCGGCGGGGCGACCCGAACCAGGCTTTGCATTTCAGCCTTGATAGGGAGAACGTAAATTTGACCGAGCGAGATGAAAGAGCGGTCCCTCGCCTCGATCGAGGCATCGACCAAGAACTGGCGGCGATATTGCGCGAAGCCCACGCCGCGCTAGGGTGGGCAACGAACAAGGGTGACCTGGCCACCCACTTGTTTTCCAAGCCGGCCGACATCCTGGACCTGATCCTGGACGTCATCCCCCAGGGCATCGTGATGGTGGACAGCGTCTACCGCACGCTGGCGTTCAATCGTCCCATGTTCGACATTTTCCACCTGCCCCCCGGCACTTTTCATATCGGCATGGACTTTCGCGACGTGCTTCGCGTCTGGGCGCGATACACGGGGCAAGCCACCGCGATGCTGGAACGAGCCCTCCACGAATTGGATATCCGAGAGCCTTTCTCATTCGAGTTTCCCCAGGATATTCGGGGAGAGCCGCGTTGGTGCCTACTGACGCACACACCGTTGCCGAGCGGCGGCTTCGTGCGCACCTTTACCGACATCACCGAGCGCAAACGCCTGGAACAAGAGCTAGACCGCCTGTCGCGAATGGATTCGCTCACCGGAGCCATGACGCGTCGGGCCTTCGACCAGCGTCTGGCCGAGGAAATCGAGCGGGCGCGGCGCCTTGATCACCCCCTGACCCTGCTGATCGCCGACCTGGATCACTTCAAGCAAGTCAACGACACCCGCGGCCATCACGCCGGGGACATGGCCCTGCGCGGCTTCGTGGCCGTGTGCCGACAGGAGTTTCGGAAATACGATCTGGTGGGCCGCCTCGGCGGCGAAGAGTTTGCGCTGTTGCTGCCCGATACCGGGTTCGATGTCGCCCTGGTCGCGGCCGAGCGGCTGCGCGCGGCCGTGACCCGCTCCCCCATCGATCCCGGCGTTCCAGGACAGACTTTTCACATCACCGTCAGCATCGGCGTCGCCCAACTGCGCCCCGCGGATGACGCCACCCCCTTCATCCAACGAGCCGATCAAGCCTTGTACGCGGCCAAGGCGGCCGGGCGCAACGCCGTCCGGGGTGAAGAGAGCGAGATCAGCCCCGCAGCGCCGCGATGACTGGCTGGGTTTCGGGCCAGACCCCACGCCATAGATGGAATGCTTCCGCCGCCTGTTCCACCAGCATCCCCAGACCGTCCAGGGACTGGACCGCGCCCCGCTCCCATCCCCAGCGCACGAAAGTGGTCGGTTCACGACCATACATCAAGTCGTAGCACCAACCATCCGCCGCTAGCACTCCGTCCGGCAACGGCGGCACGGCGTCGCTCAAGCCGGCGGCCGTGGCGTTGACGACCAGGTCGAACGACCGCCCCGCCAGATCGGCGAAGCCGCAACCGGTCACCGGCCCCAGATCACCGAAACGCAACGCTAATTCGGCCGCCTTGCCGGCGGTACGGTTGGCGATAACGAGTTGCGCCGGCTGTTCCGCCAGCAAGGGCTGCAACACCCCCCGCGCCGCGCCGCCCGCGCCCAGTAGCAGGATGCGCCGGCCCGCCAGCGGGCAACCGTGGTTGATCTTGAGGTCACGCACCAGACCCGGTCCATCGGTGTTATCGCCGCGCACGCCGCCAGGTTCAAAACTCAGGGTGTTGACCGCCCCAGCCCGCTCGGCGCGGGCGCTGAGTAAATCGGCGAACACCCAGGCATCCTGCTTGAACGGGACAGTCACGTTAAGTCCCTTGCCACCAGCGTCTCGAAACGCCCGCGCCGCCGCCGCGAACCCACCCGGCTCCACCTGAATGGCGCGGTATTCCAGACGCTGGCCGGTTTGGGTCGCAAACAGAGCATGAATGCGCGGCGACTGGCTATGGGCGATGGGATTACCCATCACGGCGTATTGATCGGGTTGATTCGTCATCATTCTCTAATTTCCTTGGCGCGGGTTTAGCGGCGCCCGCAATCGTCGCTCGAATTCCACCGGCGGAACGTATTGCAACAACGCCTCGCCGTTGTCGCCCAGCAGCAGGTCCAGTCCCAAGGCCGGATACAGCCAGTGTGCGCCATCTTGGGCGGCGATGTGCTCGGCCGGTTCGCCAAAGCGCTTGCGCACCAGGCCGGCGTCGAACTTGACCACCGGCATATACGTGATCGCGGTGATGACCGCGCCCAGCCCCGCGTCGATATCGGCCTCGGCCACCGGATAGCGACGACCGCCGGCGGCGGTGGGCTGGCCTTCGCCGACGTGGGCTTGAAACGTGCTCAGCAAATCCTCGGGCAGGCGCGCCGCCAACACCAGTCGGACATTGAGCCCGCCGACCACCGCATCCCGGAAATACGCTTCCAAGCTCAGATCGCCGTCCTTACCTTGGAAGACGCCCAGTTCGTAACGCCGACCCAGCTTGTCGACGGCGTCGCGCACCGTGCTCCGATTCAGGGTCAGGCCAAGCACGGTCAGCGTCGCGCCATCGGGACTGGTGGTGATCTGCCAGGGCAGGTCCTGGCCGGGTTTGGAGGAGTAGCCGCCGGGTGGATGCATGACCGCCAGAAACAACACGCTCAACGCAACGCACAGCGCCCCGAACAACGGAATTTTCCAGTTCCTACTCATCCCTGCTGTAGCCAATCCGCCGCCCGTCCCGCGAAATAGGTCAAAACCGCGTCCGCCCCGGCTCGCTTGATGCCCAGCAGCGATTCCAGGACCACCGCTCTCTCGTCCAGCCAGCCGTTGCGGGCGGCGGCCAGCAGCATGGCGTATTCACCGCTGACCTGGTAGACAAACGTGGGCGCGGCGAACTGGTCCTTGACCCGGCGCACGATGTCCAGATAGGGCATTCCCGGCTTGATCATCACGATGTCGGCACCCTCCTCCAGGTCCATCGCCACCTCGCGCAACGCCTCGTCGCTGTTGGCCGGGTCCATCTGATAACTGTATTTGTTGCCCTTGCCCAGCGCGCCCGCCGAACCGACCGCGTCGCGGAACGGCCCGTAGAAGCTGGAAGCGTACTTGGCGGAATAGGCCAGGATACGGGTATGAATGAAATCGTTGGATTCGAGCGCCTCGCGGATCGCGCCGATGCGCCCGTCCATCATGTCCGACGGCGCGACGATGTCGGCGCCCGCCTCGGCATGCGACAGTGCCTGCCGCACCAGCACGCTCACGGTCTCATCGTTCAGCACGTAGCCAAATTCATCCACCAACCCATCTTGACCGTGGCTGGTGAAGGGGTCCAGCGCCACGTCGGTGATGACGCCCAGTTCCGGCACGGCCGCCTTCAGCGCCCGCACCGCTCGCTGCGCCAGCCCGTCCGGGTTATACGCCTCGGCGGCGTCCAGCGACTTTGCTTCCGGCGGCGTGACCGGAAACAGCGCCACCGCCGGCACGCTCAGCGTCGCCAGGGTCTCGGCCTCGCGCACCAATTGGTCGATGCTCAGCCGTTCCACCCCCGGCATCGAAGCCACCGGTTCGCGGCGCCGTTCGCCCTCGATCACGAATAGCGGTTGAATCAGATCGGCGGTGGTAAGCACGGTCTCTCGTGCCAGTCGGCGGGAAAAGTCGTCGCGGCGCATCCGACGGGGGCGGGCGCCGGGAAACTGGCCAACAATGATCTGGGGCCATCGGGACACGGTAATATCCTCCAAGGCGGACGGTCAAAGACCGTCGCGTATCCTCAATGCAAAGTGAGGTGGAATTATAACCCAAGCCACGACCGCCCTCGCTTCGACCGACGCCAACCGCTACCGGGAAATTTCGCCCATGATCGATCCGCTGCGTTACGAATCCGCTATCCGCCTGGGCTGTTTCCTCATCGTGCTGGTTCTAATGATGGGGTGGGAATGGCGCCAGCCGCGTCGATTACTGAGTCTGCCGCGCGCCCGGCGCTGGCCGGCTAATCTCGGCATCGTCGCGGTGGATACTGTGATATTGCGGCTGGTGTTCCCCGTGCTGGCGGTCGGCGCGGCGGGACTGGCGGAAGCGAAGGGCTGGGGTCTGTTTCATGCGCTCGATGTGCCATTCGGGCTGGCCCTTGTTGCTTCCCTGCTACTGCTGGACCTGACCATCTACGCCCAGCACGTCCTGTTTCACAAGCTGCCGTTATTATGGCGGCTGCATCGGATGCACCACACTGACCTGGATTTCGATGTCACCACCGCCCTGCGCTTTCATCCGCTGGAAATCGTGCTGTCCATGCTGATCAAGCTGGCGGTGGTCATGCTGCTAGGGACGCCGCCGCTGGCGGTACTGCTGTTCGAGATGATCCTGAACGCCACCGCGATGTTCAATCACGGCAACGCGCGCCTGCCGGAACGCTGGGATCGGGCGCTACGCTGGCTGGTGGTGACGCCCGACATGCACCGGGTTCACCATTCGGTGCGGCCGGAGGAAACCGACAGCAATTTTGGCTTCAACCTGCCGTGGTGGGACCGACTGTTTGGGACTTATCGGGATCAGCCCCGCGATGGCCATACCGGAATGACCATTGGGCTGGAGTATTTCCGCGACCGGCGGGCGACCACGCTAACGGGCTTGCTATTGCAGCCATTTTTGAACGAACGACGACCAGGAGCTTGAAGGCGTCGGGTTTATCGCTCCCGCCCTTCCAACTCCTCCCAGCGCCCGTAGGCCGTTTCCAGTTCCGCTTCCAAGGCCCGCAACTCCTCCAGCCGCCGGGCGACGACTGCCGCTTCTTGCTTGTAGAACACTGGGTCGGCAGTCAGCGCGTGCAACTCCCGCTGGCGTTGTTCCAGTTCCTCGATCCGCCCCGGCAACCGTTCCAATTCCCGCCGCTCGTTATAACTCAGCTTGCCCGGCGCGGTCGGTCGCGGCGATTTCGCTGGCGCGAGCGCGGATTTGGGCTTGACGGTGGGCGTCGGTTCCGGCACAGACCGCTGCCGCAGCCAATCGGTATACCCGCCGACGTATTCGCGGATGCCGCCGTCGCTCTCGAACACCAGGCAACTGGTCGCCACGTTGTCCAGAAACGCCCGGTCGTGGCTGACCAGCAGCAAGGTTCCGGCGTAGTCCAGCAACAATTCTTCCAGCAGTTCCAGCGTTTCCAGATCGAGATCGTTGGTCGGTTCGTCCATGACCAGCAGGTTGGCCGGTTTGGTGAATAGCCGCGCCAACAGCAATCGGTTGCGCTCGCCGCCGGACAGCGACTTGACCGGCGAACGCGCCCGCTGGGCGGTGAACAGGAAATCGCCCAGATAGCCGATGACGTGGCGGCGCTGGCCGTTGATTTCGAGGGTTTCCCGCCCGCCCGCGACGCTGTCCAACACGGTTTGTTCGGGGTCCAGTTGTTCGCGCAGTTGATCGAAATAGGCGATTTCCAGCTTGGTGCCGTGCCGCACCTGGCCGACGGCCGGCGACAGACGTCCGAGCAGGAGATTCAGTAGCGTGGTTTTGCCGGAGCCGTTGGGGCCGATCAAGCCGATGCGGTCGCCGCGCAGGATGCGCACCGAAAAATCGCGGATCAGCGGTTCGCCCTGCCAGGCGTAGCGGACGTTTTGCGCCTCGATCACTAGCTTGCCGGACGTTTCCGCCTGTTCCAGCGCGAAGCTGGCCTTGCCGAGTTGCTCGCGGCGCTGGCGGCGTTCCTCGCGCAAGGCCAGCAACGCCCGTACCCGGCCCTCGTTGCGGGTGCGCCGGGCTTTGATGCCCTGGCGAATCCACGCTTCTTCCTGAGCCAGGTTCTTGTCAAACTTGGCGTTGTGGC